>NZ_JBQSXM010000019.1:0-52161 GCF_052378285.1 Brachybacterium sp. AOP3-A1-3
TCATCAGCTGCGCCCCGGGGCCGAGCCGGACGTCCGCCCCGAGAGTGATCGCCGCATCGTCCATGAGGAAGGCATTCGCATTGACGAAGGCGCGCTCTCCGAGCTGGATGTTCGTGCCGTAGGTGCACTGGAAGCGCGGGACCACCGTCGCCCCCTCCCCCACGACACCCAGCATCGCGGTCAGCGCATCACGCCGCACCTCGTCCTCATCGGCCCTCGCGCCGTTGAACGTGTCCAGCAGTCGCCAGCAGTCGCGGCGTCGGGCCTGCAGCTCGGGGCCATCGAGATACCACTCGCCGCGCGCGAGCCGTTCAGAGTGCGTGTCCATCACTCGATCATCGCAGGAAGCGCAGGCCACCCTGACAAGCCACCACGGATGGTCTCCGGGGCCTCATCGAAGCAGGCTCCTGCGAGTCCGCCCTCAGGAGTGCCAGAGGATGTAGTCCACGATGAAGTACAGGATCGCCGGTGAGATCAGCTCGAGGAGCCCCAGCGGGATGGTCCACCACGATCTCCCCCGGACGGAGACGATGAGCGACACGATCCCCAGCACCGGCACGAAAAGGTAGACGCCACTGTTCACGAGGGGTGCGGTGACGCACAGCGCCACGGACACCGCGAAGATGACCAGCGCGAGCCTCGTCCCCGAGTACGGCTCACGCGCAGCAGCTTCGCCTGTCGTCTCCACCTGGTCAGGCTAGCCATGCGGACCTCCAACCACACGATCACCGTCTTCGCCCGAGGAGGGGGCGAGGGAAAACGGCCGTGGAATGCCCGACTCAGCTCGCGCAGAGGTCGGTGTCGGCGGACCTCGCCGCGATCTCGATCGGCGTCACGTCGGAGGGCTCCTGCGGGCCGGCCGGGGAGCCGGTGGGGGATGCAGTCGTTGCGGGAGCCGTCGATCCGGGCCCGTCCACACCTTCGGTATCGCCGCCGTCATCCGCAGCGCTCCCGTCGTCCCCGCCCGACGACAGGAGAGGTACGTCGCGCCTGAGGTGCTCGAACACGGCATCGGCCTCCGCGGAGGGCACCACCCGATTGGGATCACCGGGCGCCGCTTCCCACGGCATGGTCAGGAAGGAGATGTCCTCCGTGGGGACGCGGGACACCCGGCTCCCGAGCGCCGCCATGTCGCCGATCCCGCTCAAACCCGGATCGACGGTGAGCGCCGAGGTGGTCGCGTCCAGGAAGGAGTAGAGCCGGTCGGGCCTCGCGATCACCTGCCGGCTCGTCACCTCCTGCACCACCGCGGACATCACCATCTGCTGGTGACCGAGGCGGGCGATGTCACTGCCGTCGCCCACGGCGTGCCGGGTGCGGGCGAGGGCCAGCGCATCCTTGCCGCCGAGGGTCTGCTGACCGGCGGGCAGATCGAGATCCGCCGCAGGGTCCTCCAAGGCATCGGGCAGGCACACGGGCAGCCCGCCGAGGGCGTCGATGATCGCCATGAAGCCCTCGAAGTCCAGCTCGACGAAGTGGTCGACCGGCACGCCCGTGAGCTCCTCCACCGCGGCGACGGAGCAGGCCGGACCGTAGTTCAGAGCGGCGTTGAGCATCCCGCGCCCGCCGGGGAAGCTCCCGTCGCCGGTGTCCTCGCAGGCCGGCAGGTCCAGGAGGGTGTCCCGCGGCAGCTGCACGGCGTCGATGCGGTCGTCGTCGGCCGAGAGATGGGCGAGCACCATCGCGTCGCTGCGTCGGGAGCCGTCGGCCTCCCCGAAGGACTCCTCGGCGAGGTCGCGGCTGTCGGACCCCAGCAGCAGGATGTTGAGATCCCCGTGCGCCGCACCGCGCTCCACGCTCGACCCGGCACGGAGCGGGGAGGTGGTGATGTTCCCGCTCAGCTGCCTCATCGTGGCGGCCGCGCCGACGCCCAGCACGAGCAGGCCCACGAGGGTGAGCACCGTCGCGATCCGTGCCGGTCGCAGCGCGATGGTCCGGCTCCCGAGCCGTCGGTGCTGGGGCTGCGGACGCCCCATCGGTCTCCTCATCGGTCGATCTCTCCTCGAGGCAACGCCCACGGTTGCGCCCTCCTCCACAGCTGTCTGGTCCTGGTCCGCTGACCAGGTCACCATGAGCAGGCGTGCTCCCTCCAATAGCTCGCGGGAGATGATCCATGCACCCGCGCTATGTGCGCACCGTCCAGCCAGGTCAGCGGGTGTTCGCAGCGACCTACCGCGCCTGGGGCTCTTCGGCCTCCATGAGCTCCAGGAGCCCGCCCAGCGCCGGGTTCCTGCGCCCTCCGGGACGGTGGATGATCCCGATGGCGCGCCGCACGGGTGAGCGCAGCGGGACCAGGCGGCCGCCGAACGCGGGTGCCGTGCGCGCGAGCACGTCGGGGACGATGGTGACCCCGTCGGACGCGATGCTCAGCGGCACGAGGCTGTCGCGCTGCGTGGTGGTGATGATCCGGGCGGGCTCGACGCCGAGCGACCGGTAGACGGTGTCGGGGAGCTGCCGGATGGAGGTGCCGCGTGGCAGGGTGACGAGCGTGCGCTCGGCCAGGTCAGCGGCGGACAGCGGCTCGCCGGCGGACGCCGCCTCGCCGGTGACGGCAGCTGCGGCCGACGGCAAGACGGCCGCGAACTCCTGGGCGGGCAGCGGACTCACCGCGAGGTCCGCGGGGACGCGGTCTATGACCCCCGCGGCGGCATGCGCCCTGCCCACGCGGACCGCCTCGAACAGCTCCTCCGCGTCCTCGACCGTGAACACCTCCACCCGCACCCCCGGATGCTCCTGGTGGAACCGGCCGACGAGATCGGTCAGGACGCTGGCCACGAGCGAGGGCAGTCCGGTCACGCGCAGCGAGCCGGTGCTCAGTGCCCTCGCGGACGCGGTCATGGCCACGATCGAGCCCATCTCCGCCAGCGCGCGCCGCCCGGCGGCCGCCACGTCCCGGCCGCTCCCGGTGAGCTCCATCCGTCGACCGACGGGAGTGAACAGGCGGATGTCCAGGGCGTCCTCAAGCGCGTGGATCCGGCGGGACAGCGAGGGCTGGGAGATCCGCAGGAACTCCGCCGCGGCCGTGAAGGAGCCGTGGTCGACCACCGCGATGAGCGCCTCGACCTGGGTGAGACTGGGCGCGGCGCCCCGGCCGCCGCGGGATCCCGCCGCGTCGCCCCGGGGAAGATCCTGTCCTGCTGCCGCCATCGTGACCCGCCTCCTGGTCGTCGTCGGACTGCAGGTCGAGGATACGGAACAGGACCCGGCGGCCGGTCGGTCGGATACCCGCACCCGCGTGACGGACACCACACATACTGATCCGTGAGGATCTCCGGCCCCATGACGTCTTCCTGGTGTCAGCATCCGCAGGCACCGGTGGAACCGGGCCGCATCGAAGGAGCACACCCATGTCGAACGCTTCCATCCCCCAGACCGGTCAGCAGCAGGAGCGCGAGGCGGCGCAGCGCGAGGCCGAGCAGCGCACGGCGCGCGAGCAGCAGCAGGTCGCCGTGCAGGAGAAGACGCCGCGCGGCCACCTGCAGACCGATCGCGGCGTGACCACGCTCGACGAGACCGTGGTCGCCAAGATCTCCGGCATGGCCGCGCGTGAGGTCCCCGGCGTCTACGACATGGGCAACGCCGTGCGTCGTGCGTTCTCCGCCGTCACCGACCGCATCCCCAACGGCCAGACCAACGTCACCGGCGGCATCGCCGTCGAGAAGGGCGAGACCCAGACGGCCGTCGACGTGACCGTGGTCGTGGAGTACGGCGCCTCGATCGTCGAGGTCGGCAACGCGATCCGTCGAAACGTCATCGATCAGGTCGAGAGCACCACCGGCCTCGAGGTCATCGAGGTCAACGTGAACGTCGTCGACGTCCACCTGCCCGGTGAGGACGCCGATCCGGCCGCCGAGCAGCGCAGCGCCGACCTGAAGTGATCCGCTCTGCGCAGGGCGGACCCGACCCCGTGCCCGCCCTGCGCCCCGCTCGAGGAGTCGTCATGAAGACATCGCAATTCGCCCTGCTGGTGGGGCTGCTGCTGGGCGCCGCCCTGGCGTTCGGCACGTTCGGCCAGTTCTTCCTGGTCCTGATCTTCGCCGCGATCGGCCGTGCCGTCGGCATGACGATCGAGGGCCGCATCGAGATCCGGGGCCTGACCGATCGCTGGAGGCGGTGACCATGTCCGCCGTCCACGGCACCACGGCCCCGGCCACCGAGCTGGAGGACCGCGGCACCACCACCTTCCCGGCGCAGGTCGTCGCCCGGATCGCGGAGCAGGTGGCCTCGGAGGTCCCGCACATCGGGTCCGACGCAGGCGGCGTGCTCGGCGTCGGGGCGAGGCGCGACTTCGCCTCCCGCCCGTCGGCCCGCTGCGACGTCTACGGCCGCACTGCCGTCCTCACGCTCGACGTCGGCGTCGACTTCCCCTCGCCGCTCGCCCCTGCACTCGGTGCGCTGCGTGAGCACGTGCGCGAGCGGGTCGAGCACCTGACCGGCCTGGAGGTGGGGCGTCTCGACGTCACGATCTCCTGGCTGAACCCGGCGACCCCGGCGAGGAGGGCCCTGCGATGAGCACCACCACCCCGCGCCGACTCGATCGGCGCCCCACCCGCAGCGTGCCCGTCGGCCTGCTGGGCCTGGTCGTCCTGGCGCTCGGCGTGCTCGCCGTCTGGCTGCTCGGTGCGTTCCTGATCGACGGCGCCTGGCCCACCTGGGCGCAGTCCCGCCTCCAGACGATCGGGGACCTGCGCCTGGATTCCACCCCGGTGCTCGTCACCGCCGGTGTGCTCGCCGTGCTGGGGCTGATCCTGCTCCTGGCCGCCCTGCTGCCCGGCCATGCCTCGCGCAGCCGCGTGCTGGAGGACGAGATCCCCGGACAGACCGCCGTCTCCCATCGTGACCTGGCCCGCCGGGTGACGCTCCGCGTGGAGCGGGTCGACGGCGTGCACAGCGCCCGTGCCGACGTCTCCGGACGCCGCCTGGACGTGCTGGTCCGCACCGTCGTCGACGATTCCGAGTCCGTGCTGCGGGCCGCCCGCACCGCCGTCGAGGAGTCCGTCGACGAGCTCCGCCCCGCCACCGCGTTCCGCACCCGCGTGCGGATCCGGCGGATGAACTGAGAGGAGAGATCATGCGTACCGTCTCCGGACCCCGCAACCGCCTGGTCCTCGTGCTGGCCGCCCTCGTCGCACTCGTCGCGGCCGTGTGGCTCGCCGCCGCATCGTTCGGCCTGGCGGACCGCTGGCCCGGCGCCGAGGCAGTCCTCCCCCACGCCGATTCGACCCCGGCCTCGCTCATCGCGGCCCATCAGGCCTGGGTCCTCCCGGCCGCCGTGGTGCTGACCCTTCTCGCCGTGGTGATCGGCATCTGGCTGCTCGTCGCCCAGGCCCCCTCCCGCCCGGCGACCGCTCCCCTGCGGTTCTCCGACGAGGACTCCGCGGCGCTCGGCACCCTCGAGCCCGCCGTGCTCGAGCGCGCCCTGTCCGAGCACGTCGAGGGGCTCTCCGGCGTGCTCGACGCCTCCGTGCAGGTCAGCGGCTCGACCACCTCTCCCTGGGTGCAGGCCTCGGTCACGATCTCCGAGGACGCCGAGACCGGCTGGGCGGCGCAGTCCGTCCGCGAGCTGCTCGCGGCGGACGTCCGCACCGTGCTGGGCGTCGAGGCCCGTCAGGTGGATCTGCTGGTCCACCTGCGCTCCTCGGCCGCCCCCTCCAAGGCCGTCGTGAGCGCCCGTGACCGCGGAGCGTCCGCCCGGCAGGAGGCGCCGGCAGGTTCCGGCATGGCGCCCGCATGACCCCGGAGACCACTGCGGAGGAGCGGGCCCTCGTCCTGCGGGCGCAGGACGGGGAGTCCGCCGCCTTCGAGCAGCTCGTGGACCTGCACCAGGGCCGCCTGTTCCGGATCGCGTTCATGGTGGTCGGCGACCGCCAGGACGCGGAGGACGTGGTCCAGGAGTCCCTGGTCCTCGCCTGGCGACGCCTTCACCTGCTCGAGGACCCGGCAGCCTTCCGCAGCTGGGTCGCCCAGATCTGCACCCGCCGTGCGACCGACGTGGTCCGGCGCCTGGCCCGCCGGGCCACCAGCACCGCGGCCGACGACGACCTCGAGGCGAGCTCCGGCGGCCCTGCCGAGGCTGCAGGCTCCTCCCGCGTGTCGCCCAACAGATCCTCCGCAGCCGACCCGGCTGCGAGCGCCCTGGTCAACGCCCAGATGCGCGCCCTCGCTGGAATCCTCGCCTCGATCGATCCCGCCCTGCGCACCTGCTGGGTGCTGCGGGAGATCGACGGGATGTCGTACCGGGAGATCTGCCGCGTCGTCGACGCGACGGAAGCCACGGTGCGCGGACGGATCGCCCGCGCACGCACCCAGATCGTCCGAGAGATGGAGGAATGGAGGTGAACCCCATGCCCTACCCCGACCAGGACACCCCTGACCCCGAGGAGCCCCAAGAGTCCGAGCAGGCCGCCACCGCGCGGTACCTCGACCTGATCCGCGCCGTGCACACCGAATGGGATGACCTGGAGAGCGCCGGCGACAGCTCGGTGCAGCTCTCCGCCGGAGCGCTGTCGACCATCAAGGAGTCGGTGCGAGCCGACGCCCGCCACGGCGCCCACGTGCACATGCCGCCCACACCCGCCGGCCCGTTCACCGTGTCCGAGCTGACCCTGCGCACCCTGGTGCGCCGCACGATCGACGCGGTCCCGGACGCCCGGGCACTGCGCACGACGTTCGAGTACGCGGACGCTGAGTCCTCCGCTTCATCGGGGTCGTCCGGGTCGTCCGGGTCGACTGCGTCCTTCGGGTCGTCCGCACGCTCGCGCGGACTGCCCACCCGGGCGTCCTGCCGCCTCTCCGCGCGGCTCGGCACCCCGGACCTGCCCGCTCTGGCCGACGAGGTCCGCGCCGCGGTGCGCCTCGCCTGCGAGACGGACCTCGGCCTGACCGACCTGACCGTCGACATCCACATCGAGGATCTCCATGCACCCCGTCAGTCCCCAGCGCCCCATGAGCACTGAGCCCGCCCGGACCCCCGCCACCGGGGCCGCCGCCCTGATCGACGTGGTCACGGCCGTGCCCGGCGTGGTCGGTCTCGAACCCGGGATCGCGACCACGCTGCGCACGCTCGATGCGCGCCTGCGCCGCTCCACCCCCTCGGCCGCCCGCTACGGGCTGGTGATCGACCCGGGGACCGGTGACGTGATCGTCGAGATCAGCGTGGGCGGCCCGCTCCCGGTGCGCAGCGTGGTCGAGGAGGTGCAGCGCGCCGTCCAGCTCGCCGTGGGCGATCCCGCGACGGGGCGGCCCGAGGTGCTGGTGCGCGTGCAGTCCCTCTCGACGCCCTGAGCCCGGCTCAGTTGCTGACGGGGTCGTAATCCTTGTCGGACACGAACGCCTCGAACTGCTCCTCGCTGCCGTAGAAGAGGTTCGAATCCCCCGCGAAGGGACCGGATTCGGAGTACTGCCAGATCTCCCAGGCGTTCCAGGTGCCGGGGATCTCGACGCCCTCGGGCGGGTTCTCCGTGTACGCGGCCACGTGCAGCGGCACGTTCTTCGGGGCCCATTGCGGCCCCACCTGGTCGTCCCAGAACCAGGCGCCGGTGTAGACCACCGGGGTGCGGCCGGTCTCCGTGCGGTAGTGATCGACCCACTCGGTCACCCAGGCCTGGAGGTCCTCCCGACCGAGGCCCGTGGGGTTGGTCTCGACATCGAGCATGCCGGGCAGGGTGCGGCCGTCGTCGGTCCAGCCGCCGCCGTTGTCCAGGAAGTAGTCGCACTCGTCGACCGGTCCGCTGTTGCCGGGCTCGGCGTAGTGGTAGGCGCCGCGCACCAGACCGGCGTCGTAGGAGCCGCCGTACTGCTGCGCGAAGTACGGGTTGGGGTACCAGTTCCCCTGGGTGGTCTTGCAGTAGGCGAACCTCGAGCCGAGCTCCTTCTGGGCCGCCCAGTCGACGTTCCCCTGGTGCGAGGAGACGTCCTGGCCGCGGATCCCGGCGTCCTCCGCCCGGGCTCGTGCGGGCAGCAGAGCGGCGGACGTGCTGCCGAGGGCGACGGCTCCGGCCGTGCCGAGCAGCGCGGAGCGCAGCACGGTGCGACGGTCGATGCGGTGAGCGGGTCGGGTTGACATGGTGTTCATCTCGGATCCTTCCCTCCTCGTCGGGGCGGGCCTCTCGTCGGGACGGGCGGCCCCTGCTCGCCGCCCGATCCCCGCCGGGCGGTCCGGCGACGCTATCGAATCCGGGTGACGACGGACACACCCTTTGCCCGATGTTCATCGTCGGCGCGGGTCATGCCGAGGATTCCGGATCCCTACCGATCGTCGTCCGGGTCCGTGATCCGTGCCCCAGGGACCCGACGGACCGTGATCTCCGCCCCCGGGCGGACGTACCGTGTCGACGGGCAGATCCCTGCCGCCCCACTGCGCTAGCCTCTTTCGCCGCGCGCACAGACCCAGCCCCGGAGCACTTCCCACGATGAGCACGACCGCGAACGCCACCCCCGACACCACGCGACGGGCACCCGGGCTGAAGGCGCGGCACATCCACTTCATCGCGCTCGGCTCGGCGATCGGCACCGGCCTGTTCTACGGCTCCGCCGGGGCGATCCAGGCGGCCGGACCGTCGGTGCTGCTGGTGTACCTGCTCGGCGGCGCGGTCGTGTACTTCATGCTGCGGGCGCTCGGGGAGATGGCGGTGCGCATGCCGATCTCGGGCTCCTTCGCCGAGTACACCCGGCGCTTCCTGGGCGGCTGGGCCGGGTACATCACCGGCTGGATGTTCGCCTTCGAGATGCTCATCGTGTGCCTCGCGGACCTCACGGCGATCGCTATCTATATGCGCTTCTGGTTCCCCGACACCGCGCAGTGGATCTGGGTGATCCTCACGCTGCTGATCGTGGGGGCCGCGAACCTCGCCAGCGTGCGCTGGTTCGGGGAGCTCGAGTTCGTCTTCACGATCATCAAGGTCGCCGCGGTGATCGGGATGATCGTGGGCGGCGCCGCGATCCTCGTGCTCGGCCTCGGCGAGGGCGGCGGCGGGGATCCGCTGGCGAACCTCACGGCCGACGGCGGCTTCTTCCCGCACGGCGCCGGCGGCATGATCTCCGCGTTCATCCTGGTGCTGTTCGCCTTCGGCGGCACCGAGATCATCGGTGTGGCGGGCACCGAGGCGGAGGACCCGGCCACGGCGATCCCCAAGGCCGTGAACACCGTGCCCGTGCGGATCCTGCTGTTCTACGTGCTCGCGATCGGTGTGATCCTGCTGATCAACCCGTGGCGATCGATCACCGGCGAGGTGTCGCCGTTCGTGCAGATCTTCGACACCCTCGGCGTGAACTGGGCCGCCGCCCTGCTCAACGTCGTGGTGCTCACCGCGGCGCTCTCCGCGATCAACGCGGACCTCTTCGGCGCCGGCCGAGTCGTGGCGGGGATGGCCCGCGAACGCCTCGCTCCACGCGCGATGGCGACGACGGTGCGCGGTGTCCCCGTGGTCACGACCCTCTCGCTGCTCGGCGTGCTGGTGGTCGGTGTGGTGCTGAACTATGCGCTGCCCGCGGAGGTCTTCACGATCGTCGCGTCCCTGGCCACCTTCGCCACGATCTTCGTGTGGCTGATGATCCTGCTCGCGCAGGTCGCCTCCCGGCGCGGCATGTCCCGCCAGGAGCGCGCGGAGCTTGCCTTCCCGGTGCCGCTGTGGCCGGTCGGCCAGGTCTTCGCGATCGTCTTCATCGTGTTCACCTTCGGCATCATGGTGTGGCAGCCCGACTATCACACGGCGCTGCTGGTGGGCGCAGGGTTCCTGGCCGTCATGTCGCTCCTGTACGCCGTGACGATCGGTCGCCGCGCGGCCCGCGCCTGACGCCCGGCGAGACGCGCTGCTTCTGCAGGAGCAGTGGCAGCATTCCCTCGTCTCCTGTGAGGGGCGGCCAGAGATCCGCTGGAGTCCACGTACCTGCACGGCGGAATCCTCCCTAGGGTCGGCAGCGCCGATCCACGGTCCGAGGGATGCTCCGCGAGCTACCCTCTCCGTAACGGCCTCGGCAACCACCTGAGGTCCAGGCAGCGAGGGAAGCGCCGTGACTGCACACAACTGAATACGCTCGTCATCAACAGGGAAAGGGTGGGCATCGGGAGACACCCATGCCCATCGCACCCGGCCGGTCGAGCTCGTCACGCGACTTCAGGCTCCTCTGGCTCGCCCAGACGTCATCGTTGACAGGCGTCCAGTTCGGGATCGTCGCCATCCCTCTGACCGCGGTCCTGACGCTGGATGCGTCACCAGCCCAGGTCGGTCTCCTGACCAGCCTCAGTTCGGCATCGTGGCTCGTTCTCGGGGTGTTCGTCGGCCCGTTGGTCGATCATGTCCCCTTCCGGCGGTCCATCATCTTCAGCCATGTCCTGAGAGCCGCGCTCCTGGCCTCGGTTGCCGTCCTTGCGATGTCCGGCACGCTCGGCATGGCCTACCTCTATTGCGCGGTCTTCGCGGTGGGCGCCCTCAGCATGGTGTTTGAGACGGCTTACCAGGCATTGCTGCCCACCATGTCCGCACGAGACGAACTGGGGCCGCGCAACGGGAAGCTTGCCGTGACGGACGGGCTCTCGCGCACTGCGGGCCCATCCCTGGCGGGCTATGTCGTCGACGCTCTCTCGAGCTCCGCCGCGCTCCTCACGCAATCGGCCGGGTACGCCCTGGCCGGAGTCGCTACGGCATGCATGACACCGGCCGACGGGCAGCGCGGGGAGCGTCGACGCCTAAGCACAGGGTCGTTGCGCGGGACCGCGTCCTTCCTGTGGGGAGAGAAGACCGTCCGGGCGATGCTCCTCTCGGAGGTCGGATACCTCTATTTCTTCAATATCGCGTTCGCGGTGATCATGGTCTTCTTCGTCCGTGAACTCGGCATGACCGCGATGCTCGTGGGGTTGATATTCGCAGCAGGAAGCGTCGGAGGAATCCTCTCCGGCGTGGTGTCCGTCCACCTGAGTCATCTGCCCCTCAGACAGCACCTGATCGTCGGATCGACCGTGAGAGCGCTCGGCTTGGCCCTCATGCCTCTCGCAGTGTTCATGGATGGACAGGAGGTGTACTTCTTGGCCGGCGCACGATTTCTCAATTCATTCGGTTGGACGCTCTGGGAAGTTCGCAAGCGCACCGAGACACAGCTGCGATCCCCCGAGGAGAGGCTCGGTCGCATTCAGGGACTCTTCTTGTTCTGTTCCCGCAGCGGCGAGGCTCTCGGTGCCCTGACCGGTGCCCTCTCAGCGGCTCTGATCGGAACGATCCCGACGGTCGTCACCGGATGCTTGGGCTGCGTCCTTTCCGTGGCAGTGGCCTGGACGACGCCGCCGGTGCCCGCCCCGGACGCCGAGGGCCCCGACGCCGGTCACGGGAGCCCCTCATGAGCACCAACTGACCGGCGGCGGGGCCTTCGGGCACTGCCCGACCCACCTCGATTCTCAGGGCAGGCGGTTCGCCGTGGCGAGGTTCGCGCGCAGCTCGTCGGCCGTCTGCCGCACCACGTAGGCGGGACGGTCGCGCTCCACGCGCCAGGACTCGCTCAGCGGGCTCACGTCGACCGTGTCGAAGCCGATCTCGTCGTAGAGCCTCGTCACGAGCTCCACCGCTTCGGGGAAGTCGCTCGAGGTGGCGAGAGCACGCCGGTTCGTGGTCCCCGCCGGAGCAGTGTCCGTGGTGATGTCCGCGGAGAAGATGTGGTTGAACGCCTTGACCACCTTGGAGGTGGGGAGGTGCTCCTGCAGCATCTGCGAGGTGGTCGTCTCGCCCGCGTCCAGCGCGTCGATGTGGCCGTCACGCTCGAAGTAGTAGTTGTTGGTGTCCAGCACGATCTTGCCGGCGAGCGGCTCGACGGGGATCTGCTGGAGTGCCTTCAGCGGCACCGTCACCACGACGACGTCCCCTGCCGAGCCGGCCTCCTCCGCCGTCGCGGCGCGAGCCTTCGGGCCGAGCTCCTCCACGAGGTCGGCGAGGGTCTCCGGGCCCCGCGAGTTCGCGATCACCACGTCATACCCTGCCGTGAGGGCGGCCCGTGCGATCTGGCTGCCGATGTGTCCTGCGCCGATGATTCCCAGTGTTGTCATGGACGGTGCAACGCCGAGCAGCCCGTTCTGCTTCCCGGGTGGGGGCGAGGCCATTGACGAGTGAACCGGCGTGCTGGTGACTCCCGCCACCCTGCGGTGGGGTGGCAGCGCCACGTTCTCTCTGCTGAACCCTCCCCGGCACGAACAGGCGGCCGTATACCTCGCTGACCTCGTCGAACGCCCCGCAGCTGGCCCCTCCGACGAACTGGTCGACGTGCGCTGGTTCCCCCTCGAGGCGGTTCCGGAGCCGCATGCTCCGCTGGACCTCGCGATCGCCCGGGAGGTCGTCAGGTCTATTGTGCGGGTGGAGCGCGGCCGATAGCCCGCTCCCTCCCGGCCGTCCGCGCCACCCCCGCACTATCTTGAGGACTTTCTCCATGACTACCTCGCGCGTCACCGTCCAGCAGGCCTGGGATGAGCTCGCACACGGGAACGAACGATTCATGGAGGGTCGCCTGCTCCACCCGCAGCAGAACGCCGCCCGTCGCAGCGAACTAGCCGGCAGCCAGGCCCCGAACGCCGCGTTCCTGGGCTGCTCGGACTCCCGGGTCGCAGCAGAGATCCTCTTCGACTGCGGTCTCGGCGATCTGTTCGTGGTGCGCAACATCGGCCAGATCGCCAACGAGAACACGACGGCGACCATGGAGTTCGCCGTCGCCGAGCTCGGCGTCGCCGTGATCGTCGTGCTCGCCCACGGCTCCTGCGGTGCGGTGAAGGCAGCCATCGACCAGACCACGGCCTCGCCGAGCCCCACGACTCCCGCGATCAAGAAGGAGCTCGAGGCGATCCAGCCCGCCGTCCAGCAGGAATGGTTCGCCTCCCAGCGGATCAGCCCCTACGTGGATCCCGAGCTGATCGATGCCGACGCCGTGGGCCGGCGCCACCTGGACGAGACGATCAACGCCCTCATGCGCCAGTCCAAGGTCATCAGCGACGCGGTCGCCGAGGGTGCGCTCGGCATCGTCGGCTGCCAGTACCGCCTCGCCGACGGCCGGGTCTCGCCGATCACCTCGGTCGGCCAGGTCACGATCACCCGCTGAGCCGCGGGACGACTCCCCCGTCGTCCCGACCCGCACGGGGTCCCCACGTTCCGGCCGCTCGCCCCCTCCGGGCCCCGTCGGCCGCGAATTCCCGTGCCCGATGGTCCGGTGCGCCGTACGCTCCCGGGATGACCATGCACGAGGATGAGCTCGATCTTCCGCACGACGTCGCTGTGCGGCTCCTCGTCGCCCTGCTCCCCGGGGTCGCCCCCTCTGACGTCCACCGGGTGGCGAGCACGGCGACGACCAGTCACATCGTCCGCATCGGACCGGATCTGACGGCGCGGTTCCCGATCGTGCTGACCGACCCCCGCGACGCCCGCACGGCGATCGAGGTCGAGCATCGGGCGATGGCGGAGTTCGCTGCCGCCAGCCCTCTGCCCGCCCCGGAGCCGGTGGCGATCGGGGATCTCGACCCGGAGTACCCGATGCCCTGGTCCGTGCAGACGTGGGTTCCCGGCGACGTGGCGGACCCCGACTCCGTCGCGAGCTCGGACGCCGCCGCCGGGGATCTCGCCGAGCTCCTCGCCGCCCTGCACGCCACCCCGACCCGGGGACGCCGCTTCACGGCGCTCGGCCGGGGAGGCGACCTCGCCGCGCATGACCACTGGGTGCAGCAGTGCCTGGAGCGGACCCACGAGCTGCTGGAGCAGACGGAAACTCCTGGGCACGCCGAGCACATCTGTGCTGCCGACCTCGACGAGCTGGCGGCGCGCTGGTCACGCTGGCGGTCACTGGGCAGGTCCGGGCCCGACGTCATGTGCCATCGCGACCTCACCCCCATGAACATGCTCTGCGCCGACGGGTGGCTCACCGGGGTGCTCGACACCGGAGGGTTCTGCCCGGCGGATCCGTCCGTCGACCTCGTCCCGGCGTGGCACCTGCTCGACGCTCCCCGTCGGGCCCTGCTGCGGAAGCATCTGGGCAGCTCCGATCTGGAGTGGGAGCGCGGCGCCGCCTGGGCGTTCGAGCAGGCCATCGGGCTGGTCTGGTACTACGACACCTCCAATCCCCCGATGGCCGCCCTGGGCCGCTCGACGCTGCGCCGCCTGGTGGAGGACCCGATCGGCAGCGCTCGCCTCTCGGGGTAGGCGACGGACATGGCAAGCTCGTCGGCGACCACGACCACCCCGCCCCTCGGAGGACCCCATGCCCGACGCCCACGGAGAACAGCCCGTCGCGGAGCGTGACCTGTCACGAGTCACGCTCTTCAGCGGCTCCGCGCACGGGAACTCGCCCGTCTACGCCGAGGAGACCGCGCGACTGGCGCGCGGGCTCGCCGAGGCCGGTATCGGGATCGCGTACGGGGGTGGCCGCGTCGGCCTGATGGGGACCCTCGCCGACGCCGCGCTGGAGGCCGGCGGGGAGGTGCTCGGAGTGATGCCCCAGTCGCTGGTGGACGGCGAGATCGCCCACCAGGGCCTCACGCACCTCGAGGTGGTCCCGGACATGCACGCGCGCAAGCTGCGCATGGCCGAGCTCGGCGATGCCTTCGTCGCTCTCCCCGGCGGCGCGGGCAGGCTCGAGGAGCTGTTCGAGGTCTGGACCTGGCAGCAGCTGGGCATCCATGCCAAGCCGGTCGCGCTCTACGACGTCGCGGGCTACTGGCAGCCGCTGCTGACCGCCCTCGACGAGATGACCGCGGCAGGATTCCTCTCGACGCAGCTCCGCGCCTCCCTGGTCGTCGCGTCGGAGCCCGAGCAGCTGATCAGCGAGCTGAGCAGCTGGTTCGCCCCTGCCGCGAAGTGGGAGCGCCCCGACGCCGGGTCCACCGCCGCCACTGCACCCGAGGAGCGCCGTGCCGTTCGCTGACGAGATGATCGATCGACGTACCGCCCTCGATCTCGCCGACGCGCTCGAGACGGCCGCCCCCGGCACGCCGCCGGACCGCCTCCGCGAGACCGCCGAGTCCCTGTCGGCGCTGAGCCTTCGCGAACGGGTCGATGCGCTCCGCGCGGCGATGCTCCAGGACCTCGGCGACTCCTACCCGGACCTCGCCACGGTGGTCCGGCGGGCGATCCGCGATGCGCCGACGTTCCGCGGCTGGATGATCTGGCCGGCCTCGACCGCCGTCGCCGAGTCCGCGGCGGCCGACGGCGGCCCGGAGGCGACCTCCGACGCCCTCGACCTGCTCGCCGAACTCACCGGACTGCTGAGCTCGGAGTTCGCGCTGCGGATCCTGATGCGCAATGACCTCGAGCAGGTCCTGGAGCGGGCACTGGTGTGGACGGGCTCGGAGGATGAGCACGTGCGGCGCCTCGCCTCCGAGGGCACCCGTCCGTATCTGCCGTGGGCGGTGCGTGTTCCGCGCCTGACCGCGGATCCCGGCCGGACCATCCCGATCCTCGACCGCCTCCACCGCGACCCGTCGGAGTACGTGCGACGCTCCGTCGCGAACCATCTCAACGATCTCAGCCGCGACGATCCGGCGCTCGTCGTGGCCACGGCCGCCCGGTGGCTCGGCGCGACGGATGAGGCCGGCGGGCCAGATGCGCCGACAGGGCAGACGGCGCAGACGACACGGACGACGCAGAAGCTCGTCCGCCATGCGCTGCGCACCCTCCTCAAGCGGGGCGACCCCTCCGCCCTCGCACTGCTCGGGTACCCGGACCCCGCCGGCACCCTCGAGGTGGACGGACCGCACCTGGATCAGGAGCGAGTCGAGATGGGCGAGACGATCGAGCTGCGGGCGAGCGTGCGCAACACCGGCGCAGAGCCGGTGCGCCTGATGATCGACTACGTCGTGCACCACGCCACCGCGGGAGGCACGCAGAGCACGAAGACGTTCAAGCTCACCACGGCCTTCCTCGACCCCGGGCAGGAGCTCGCGGTGCGGAAGGCCCACTCGTTCCGCCCGATCACCACCCGCCGCTACTACGACGGGCCGCACGCGATCTCCCTCCAGATCAACGGGGTCGCCTCTGGCCGTCAGGACTTCCACCTGGGCGTCCCGTCGGCCGACTGAACGATCGAGCTGACCCAAGGAATCAGAGCGATCAGCGCGATCAGCGCATCGTCGCTGAAAGCTCCTGGTCGCTGAGCTCCCGATCGGAGTACACGAGCCGCACGGCCGACGGATCCGGGTTGCCGGCATCGGGGCCGCGATGGCGCAGGGTGAGCCCCACCTTCTCGGCGACCACGGCGGAAGCCGCGTTGTGCTCGAGCAGGTACGCGACGACAGGGAGCTCAGGATGCACCTCCCTGGCAGCGGCGATCGCCGCGTGGGACAGCTCCGTGGCGAGACCCCTCCCCTGCGCCTCGGGGGCGAAGCGGTACCCGAGGTTCCAGAACACGTCCTGCCGCACGGCGCATCCGCCGTGCCCCACCAGCACGCCGCCCTCCCGAGCGACCCAGGCGCCGAGTCCATGCGCCCGCCAGTCCTCCCGCCACCTGTCCAGGGCGCCTCGCGTCGTCGCGAGGTCGGCGAAGCGTCCGTTGGGCAGGTGGGTCCAGGTACGGGCGTCGGAGTAGATGCGGTGGAGATCCTCGAGATCTGCCTCGCGAGGAGCGTCGAGCTGCAGCCGTCGGGTCTCGCGAGGAGCCTGCGGGCGGCCGCTCACGGGCGCACCTCAGGAGGCCCCGAATGGCCCGCGAGCCCAGAGCGCCCCGTGTGTTCCGAGCCGTCGTCGCGGGAGCGCCGTCGGCCGATCCACACCACGCCCGCGGCCACCGCTGTGATCACGACCGCGATACCGACGATGTACCCGGCCACGCCCAGGTAGCCGCCTGCGACGAGGTGCGGATCGAGGAAGGGGTACGGGTACCACCAGGGGTCGCCCGTCGCCGGTCCGGTGACGAGGTTCGCCCTGATCATCGTGTACAGGGCCCAGAGGATCGGGAACACGACCACCACACCGATCGTGCGCCACGGGAGGGGGCCGCGCCGCGGCGCGATCACGGCATCGACCAGGAGCACGAGCGGGATCACCACGTGCAGCGTCTCGTTCGTCCACACGTCCGAGATCCCGGCGATCGAGATCGACCGCAGCAGCAGGTTGTAGACGATCCCGGTGACGACGATGTACGTGCTCGCGCACGCGAACAGGGTCGTGAGCCAGGCGGGCTCCACCGCGGTGCCGCGGCGATGGCGCAGCAGCCACACACCTCCGAGCACGAGCGCGACCACGCAGCTCACGTTCGACAGGATCGTGAAGTAGCTGAAGAAGTTCGCGACCACCGTCGGCACATCGGATCCCCAGGCGGTTCCCGCCGCGCGGGCATTGCTGATCGCGAGGGAGAGCTGCCGGAGGATCGCAGCGAGCGCGAGCGCCGCGGCGATCAGTCGAACGCAGGGCCACCAGGTCGTCATCGAGCATCCCCTGTTCGTCGCACCGACGGTGCATCGTATCCGACGAGCACGTTCGTCCGACCGAACTCCACCGTTTGCTAGCGTTCGAGCATGTCAGTCTCCACGCTCTCGACGAGCACCCAGAACTACCTCAAGGCGATCTGGAGCCTCGGGGAATGGTCGGCGGACCCGGTCTCCGCCTCCGCGCTGGCCGCGCGCGTCGGGGTGCGGCTCTCGACCGTCTCGGACGCGGTGCGAAAGCTGACCGAGCAGGGCCTGCTGGAGCACACCCGCTACGGCGCCATCGCGCTCAGCGCGCTGGGGCACGAGTACGCGCTGGCCATGGTGCGCCGCCACCGTCTGCTCGAGACGTTCCTCGTCGAGGTCCTCGAGTACAGCTGGGACCAGGTGCACGACGAGGCCGAGCACCTCGAGCACGCGGTCTCCGATTTCCTCATCGAGCGGATCGACCAGCACCTGGGACACCCCGCCCGCGATCCCCACGGCGACCCCATCCCGACCTCCGACGGTCGCGTGGACCGTCCGGATGCGATGCTGCTCGCCGCGGTCCCCATCGGGTCGACCGCCAGGGTGGAGCGCATCTCCGACGACGACCCCCACCTGCTCACCTACTTCGCCGAGCAGGGCATCGGGGTGGGCACGGAGCTGGAGGTGCGCCCCGGGGCTCCGTACTCCGAGGCGATCGAGGTGGCCCTCAGCGGGGTCGCTGCGGGCCTGTCCCTCGGACGATCCGCGACGAGCTCCGTCTGGGTCTCGGTCATCGCGCAGCCCGCGATCTCATGAACCTCGCGGGAGGACGGCCGCGCCATCACCGGGAGCTTCTCGCTCGGGCGACCCGGCGCACTGCCTCTGCTCGCGGCGCCGACGGGCGGTGAGCCCGCGCCCCAGCAGCCCGCGTCGGGGCTCGAGCAGATAGACGAGGGCGAACACCCCGCCCTGGACCAGCACGATGAGTCCCCCGGAGGCGGCGTCGAGCCAGAAGCTGAGGAGGATCCCCAGCACGGAGGAGCTCACCGAGATCGACGGGGCGAGGAGGAGCATCCGTCCGAAGCGATCGGTGAGCAGATGCGCGGTGGCACCGGGGACGATGAGCATCGCCACCACCAGGACGACCCCGACCACCTGGAGCGCGACGACGGAGGTCAGGGCGAGGACGCCCAGGAGCACACCGCCGAGGACCCGGGGCGACAGGCCGATCGCCTGGGCGTGGAGGGGATCGAAGGCGTAGAGCGTGAGGTCCCGGCGCTTCAGGACCAGCACCACGAAGGCGACCGCGGCCAGGAGGCAGATCTGGAACAGGTCCCCCGTGCCGACCCCCAGGATGTTCCCGACGACGATGTGGTTCAGATCGGTCTGGCTGGGCGTGACCGAGATCAGGACCAGCCCGAGCGCGAACAGAGTGGTGAAGACGATCCCGATCGCGGCGTCCTCCTTGACCCGGCTCGTGCCTCGGATCGCCCCGATGAGCACCACGGCCAGCACGCCGAAGATGAGTGCACCGAGCGCGAACGGGGCACCGAGCACGTAGGCGAGCACCACGCCGGGCAGCACGGCATGGGAGACGGCGTCCCCCATGAGCGACCAGCCGACCAGCACCAGCCAGCACGAGAGCAGGGCGCACACGATCGCCGCCGCCACGGTCGCCACGAGGGCCCGCACCATGAAGTCGTACTGCAGGGGCTCGAGGATCAGGTCGAGGGGGCTCATGCGGGGCCTCCCGTCCCGGACATGCCGAGCGGATCCGCGGTGCCGGGGCGATCGAGGGTGCCGAGCGGATCGAGGCCGAAGGCCTCCGCGAGCCGGTCGGGAGCGAGGGCCTCGGCGACCGGGCCGTGGAAGAGGACCCTGCGCTGCAGCAGCACGGTCTCGTCGGCGAGCTGCGGCAGGGCGTGCAGGTCATGGGTGGAGATGAGGATCGTGCGCCCTTCGGCGGCGAGGCCCCGCAGAAGCGCGACCATCGTGGCCTCGCTGCGCTTGTCGACGCCGGCGAACGGCTCGTCCAGCAGCAGCACCCGGGCCTGCTGGGCGATGCCCCGGGCCACGAACGCCCGCTTCCTCTGACCCCCGGAGAGCTGACCGATCTGGCGGGCGGAGAAGTCGGCCAGCTCCACCCGCTCCAGCGCCTCCTGGACGGCCCGGCGATCGACGGGTCGCACCCGTCGGGTGGCACCCTGCAGTCCGTAACGGCCCATCATCACCACATCCCGCACGGAGACGGGGAACGTCCAGTCCACGTCCTCGCTCTGCGGCACGTAGCCGACCAGGCCGGCCCGGCGGGCGACGCGGGGGTCCTTCCCCTCGATCCGGACGTCCCCGGCCTCCGGCCGCACCATGCCCATGATCGCCTTGAACAGGGTCGACTTCCCCGAGCCGTTCATACCCACCAGTCCCGTGACCCTCCCTGCGGGCACCTCGATGCTCGCCCCGTCGAGCGCGAGGACCTCGCCGTAGCGCACCACGATGCCCTGCACGCTGATCGCCGCGCTCACGCCGGATCCCCGGCGAGCGCGCCGACGATCGTGTCCGCATCATGGCGGAGCAGATCGAGGTACGTGGGCACGGGGCCGTCGGGCCCGGACAGGGAGTCGACGTAGAGCGTGCCTCCGAAGTCCGCCCCTGTGGCCGCGACCACCTGCTGCATCGGCTTGTCCGAGACGGTCGACTCGCAGAACACCGCCGGGATCCCGCGGGCGCCGACGACGTCGATCACGGACGCGATCTGCTGCGGCGTCGCCTGCTGCTCGGCGTTGACGGGCCAGATGTAGTGCTCCGTCAGCCCGGCGTCCCGGGCGAGGTAGGAGAACGCGCCCTCGCACGTGACCAGGGCCCGATGCGCCTCCGGCAGGGTCTCCAGCTCCGCCACGAGATCGTCCTGGACGTCCTGCAGCTGCGCGCTGTACTCCTCACCGCGAGCCGCATACTCCTCGGCGTGCTCTGGATCGAGCTCGCTGAACGCAGTGACCAGGTTGTCCACGTAGATCTGCACATTCACCGGGCTCATCCAGGCATGCGGGTTCGGCTTCCCGGCATCGGCATCTCCGGTGATGTCGAGGACATCCACCCCCTCCGAGACGACGACGTGGGGTGCGTCGACGGACTCCATGAACTGCTCGAACCACAGCTCGAGGCCGAGCCCGTTGTCCACGACGAGATCCGCTCGGGACGCCTTGGCGATGTCGCGAGGAGTGGGTTCGTACCCGTGGATCTCGGCGCCCACCTTGGTGATCGACTCGACCTCGAGATCGTCCCCGGCGACGTTCTGCGCGATGTCCGCGAGCACGGTGAAGGTGGTGAGCACGACCGGCTTCCCGCTCTCCTCGCCGCGGGGGTCATGCCCGCAGCCGGCGAGCACGAGGGCCCCCGCCAAGACGCTCGCCATCGCCGTCCACCATCGTCTACGCATGCTCACACATCTTTCTTCGCATCATCTGCTTCACAATGTTCGCCTCGTCGAATATTAGAGGATGCTAGTCCACCGGAGCGGGGCGCACCAGCGCGACCAGACCAACTAGAGCGAGCGGGGCGAGCGGGGCGAGCGCGTCCAGAACCCTCGCCTACTCGGGCGATGGCACCCCCGAGAGAGTTCCGAGCCACACCCCGATCGTCTTGCATCCATTGATGCATGCATTAGGGTGGAGCTCATGGACCCCCTCGAACTGCCCTGGCATGACGAGTCCCCGAGCCGCCCGCTCGCCGATCGCATCGCCGCCTCCGTGGCCCGCCGCATCGCCGACGGCGACATCGAACCCGGTGAGCTGCTCACCGAGGTCGAGATCGCCGCGCAGCACGGCGCGAGCCGCACCCCCACCCGCGAAGCGATGCTGACCCTGTCGAGCTGGGGCCTCGTGCGCCTGGTACCGAAGAAGGGATCGCTGGTCACGAGCCCGACGGCGCGGGAGCGGCGCGAGCTGCTGTCGGTGCGCTCGATGCTCGAGAGCCATGCGGTCTCCCGGATCGTGAGCGACGACGAGCTGCGCACGAGCCTGCTCGCCGCGCTCGACGAGTCCCTCGCCGAGCAGGCCGGCTCCGTCGGCCGCCCCGCGGAGTTCGCCGTCCACGATCACGCCTTCCACCTGCGGATCATCCGTCACGAGGGCAACAGCGTCGTCGAGGGGATCATCGGCTCCCTCGCCCCGCGGCTCTACCGCCTCTCCCGCCTCGCGGTGACGGCCCCGTCGGCCGATCTGCCGGCCCTGCACCGTGAGCACGTGGAACTCGCCGACGCCGTGCGCCGCCAGGACACCAACACCTTCCGTGCGCTCATCGAGCGCCATCTCACCTCCGGGCACGAGCACTACGAAGTCACGCCGTGAGCCGCGCCGTGCACAACGCCGCGGGCCACGGCGACGGTCGCAGGCCGGTGGCCTCCTGGCTGCGGGTCGCCCCCACCGGCTTCGTGCTCGCCTGGGGCGGCAACCACTTCACCCCGCTGCTGCACGTGTACGAGACGCTCGGCGGCTACGCCCCGTGGCAGGCGAACCTGCTGCTGGGGATGTATGTGCTGGGGATCGTGCCGGGCATGCTGCTGGCCGCGGCCCTGTCGGACCGCTACGGGCGCAAGCCCCTCACCATCGCCGGACTCCTCGCCGCCATGATCGCCAGCTCCCTGCTCGCGGCCGGGATGGGGAGCTTCGTGGTGCTGTGCGCAGGCCGCGTCCTCGCCGGGATCGGCGTGGGGGTCGGGATGTCGGTGGGCTCGAGCTGGATCAAGGAGCTGTCCGATCCGGCGCACGACGCGACAGCCACGGCGATCTCCGGCGCGAAGCGGTCCTCGCTCACCCTCACCCTGGGCTTCGCGATCGGCGCCGGGGTGACCGGCTCCCTCGCCCAGTTCGCGCCGCTGCCCGGCCAGCTGCCCTACGCCGCCCATCTGCTGCTGTGCCTGCTCGCGGCGGCCGCGCTGCTCACCGCCCCGGAGAGCCTGCCGCGTGAGCTGCGCGCCCGGGGCTCGCTGCGTGATGACCTGCGGGTCCCCTCGGCCGCGCATCCCGTCTTCATGCGCCTCGTGCTGCCGGCCGCGCCGTGGGTGTTCGCCGCCGCGGGCGTCGCCTACGCGATCCTGCCCAGCACCGTCGAGGACCGGATCGGGGACTCGGCCACGATCTACGCGACCGCGCTGACCGTGCTCACCCTCGGCATCGGCGCCCTCGCGCAGGGCACCGTCGGACTGCTGAACCGGCTCACCCGCGGACGCGCCCTGCTGGTGGGCATGAGCGGGATGACCGCGGGGATGATCCTCGCCGCCGTGGCGAGCGACCTGCACAGCCCCGTGATGGTCGTGGGCGTCGCCGCGCTGCTGGGCGCCTCCTACGGGGTGTGCGTCGTGGCCGGGCTGATCATCGCCCAGTCCCTCGCCACCCCGCGCGACCTCGCCGGGATCACCGGCGTCTACTATTCACTGTCCTACCTGGGGTTCCTGCTGCCCACGATCCTCGCCACACTCACCCCGGTGCTGCCCTACACGGGCGGGCTCGTGATCGTCGCCGGGATCTGCGCGCTGTGCCTGATGTTCGTGGCGATCGGGCTGCGTCGACCGAACTGGTCGGCGCAGGATCCGGCGGGGCCGACGGCAGATCCGGCTGCGCCGATGCAGGATCCGACAGCGGCCGACGACGGCACAGACCGCACGACCGCCGCGGATCTGACCCTGAGCCGCTGACGGCGGGGCGTGCCAGGTCGAGCTGGGTCAGTCCGGTCCGGTCGGGTCCGGTCGGAGCGGGCGGCGTTACTTCGCCGGCTCGGCCCCGTCGCGCGCGCCAGCACCCTCGTCAGACAGGGCCTGGCGGCGCAGACGGGATTTCAGGTACTCCGCGGTCAGCAGGGAGATGAGCATCCCGACCAGAGTGACGGTCACCTTGTCATTGCCCGAGACGAGGGAGCTGTACGCGACGAGCATCGTCGCCACGACGAGCACTCCCACGATCAGAGTGATTCCTCTGTTTCCGATCACGATCATGGCCGCCACGCTACCCCTGGCCCGGCTCGGGCCACTCGGCAGCGCGGGAATCGGCGTTCAGCCGGTGACGGTGCTGGCGATCTCGTGCATCTCGTCGAGGCGGGCCCATTCGTCGTCGTCGCTGCCGGCGTAGACGTAGGAGATCCGCCCGGCGTAGCCGACGTCGCGCAGCACGGTGAGCGCGCGGGTGAGGTCCTCGGCGTCGAGCACACCCGGGGAGGATTCGCGGGCCTTGACCTGCGAGCATTCCGCCATGCCGGCGACCTGCGCGATCTGCTCGTACTTGTCCTCACCGGTCCAGTTGCCGGTGTCGATCAGGAAGCCGACCTCGCCGCCCAGCTGGTCGAACAGCTGGCGGGTGGTCGCCGCATCGATCAGCAGCGACTTCCAGTTCTCGGTGATCACCCGGATGTCCGGATGCTCGGCGGCGAGCTCCCGGAGCCGGCGGGCGCTGAGCGCGATCGTCTCCGGTGTCGGCGCCTGGTCCCCGGCGGGGACCCGCACCCGCGGGGCGCCGAGCTGCTCGGCGACACCGATCCAGCCCGACAGCCAGCGCTGCTGCTCCTCGCCCTGCTCGGGATGGGTCACGTCCCCGTCGTCCACGAGCAGGCACTCGATGTCCACGCCCGCGGCATCGAAAGCAGCGCGCACCTCGGCGAGGTAGGAGGCATCGGTGCGCGGCAGGTAGAAGTGGCACAGCTGGGCGCTGCGGAACCCGTGCGCGGCGAGCTGACCGGGCAGCTCGAGCAGGTCCAGGCCTCCCCCGGAGGTGTTCTCGGTGAGCACGCCCGACGGGGCCGAGCCGGGCGCGACGTACCGCCCCATGGTCCGGAACACGGACCAGGTGTGCAGCGCCTTGGTGGGGTCGAGCGAGTGGGCCATGGGATCTCCTGTGATCGGGGTGGCGAGCGAGGTGTCGCCGTCGGCACCAGGACATCATGGCGCATTGCTCAGTCTGTGAGGCGCTGCCAACCCTTCGGGAGCGGCACGGGCGGCATATCGCGGGGCGGAATCCACCGGGACCAATCGGCGCCGACGAGCCCGCGCCCACGGCGGAGCAGCTCCGCGAGCTCGGCGCCGACGGACCGGAAGTAGGCGGCACGCTCGGGGCTGAAGGCACCCTGCTCGACGTACCAGTCCAGCTCGTCCTCGTCTTTGAACCGGACGGCCAGTCCCTCAGCGCCCGGGACTCCCTCGCCGACCACATCGAGCGCCCAGTCCTGGGTGTCGTAGCCGACGGCGCTGCGCCGCCAGGGAGATTCGAGGTTGCCGTACCAGTCCCCGACCCAGTTCTCGCCGTCGTGCCAGCGCCAGAGCGACCAGCAGCTCCCGCGCGGATGCACGCGAACCACCGTCGGCCCCTCCCAGGTGGCGACATCATGGGTGCCGTCCCACCCGGTCACGACGACATTGCGTCCGCGCGGGCCGGTCCGTCGGCCGGCGCGGGCGGCACGGTCGGAGCCGGGCGACGTCATCACGACGATCAGGTCCTCGTCGTCCTGCAGGACCGTTCCGGCGACGGCGAAGCTGACTGCCGGCTCCCGATCCGGAAAGTCCCGGATGCTGCGGATCGCGACCGCCGTGCCGACGGGGTGCGGGATCACGATGCTCTCCCCAGCTGGGCCCGGGATCGCCTCCAGCTGCTGCCTGACATCAGTGTCCATCGCGCCAGGGTAGTGGTCGGGGCGTCGATACCCTGAGCCCATGCCCACCCTGACCACCCGACCTGCCACGCCGGCCGACTCCGCGGACCCTGCTTTCGAGGATCTGCTCCCGGATCGCTGGCGGGAGGGTGACAACTGCCGCTCGGTGGTCGCCACCGACTCGGCGGGCCGTCTGCTCGGGCACTGTCGCGGCATCGACAACAGCTTCCATCCCGACTCCCGCTCGCTCGTGCTCGAGGTCCTGGACGGCGAGCCGTGGGACGAGGTCGCCGACGTGCTGCTCGAGGCCCAGATCGCGGTCTCGACCCTGCCGCTGCGGCTGAAGCCGGCGGCCCACGAGCCGGAGCTGCTGGATCTGTGCGCCCGGCACGGCGGCGTGCTCGTACAGCTCATGCCGCCGTGGCGCTACGTGGTCGATGATGCGATGCGCGCCTGGGCTGCGGAGCATCGCACGACGAGCGACGGCCTTCGGGCCGGAAATGTGGACGACGCACGCCGCGAGGAGATGCTCGATCTGTACGTCGAGCACTACACCGCGCAGCACGCCCGCTGGTCCCCGGCGGCCGCCCCGGCGGAGCTGCGAGCAGAGAACGCCCCGGATTTCGTGCCGGGCGGAGAGGGCAGCTTCGACCCCGATCACAGCGCAGTGCTGATGCGCGACGGCGTGATCGTCGCCCAGGCCCTGGCCTGGCCACCCGAGCCCGACGGCGGCATAGAGATCACCCTTCAGTCCACGCCGCACGAGGGGCGGACGGCCCGGGAGGACATGGAGGCCTGCCTCGCCGTCGTCATCGACCGCAGCGCCGACGGCGACGTGCTCCTGATCGACTCGCACGCCACCGAGGAGCTGGAGCCCGCGATGATGCGCGACGTGCCCGGCCCTGCACCCCACCCGCAGGACACCTGGACCGCGATCGTCGGAATCCCTGTGCCAGGAGGTCCTGCGCCAACTCCGCTCCCCGCCGGGCTGATCCCTGCAGGCTCTGCCGAGTTCGCCGACCGTCTGCGGCACTAGCGACCCCGCGAACATCTGGATCGAGACCGGAAGCGAGTGAGGCGTTGCGCGCGTGCGCCCACCGCTCTAGCGTCAGCCGGATGCATCCTCACGCGGCAGCCCGCGCCCGTCTCGCCGCGATGGAGGTGGTGCGATCCCTCGGGCTCGAGGCCGACGAGATCGTCGACCTCCAGGACTCCAACCGGCTCACCGTGCGGGTGCTGCCCTGCGATCTCGTCGCCCGCATCGGACCCGCTGACCACGCCGGGGCACAGGTCGAGGTGGATCGGGTGCTGCGCCTGGCGGAAGCAGGCGCGCCCGTCGGCCGCCTCGATCCGCGCACTCCCCCGCAGGTGCACGTGCGCGACGGCTTCGAGATCACCCTGTGGACCCACTACGCACCGCGCGAGGATCGTGCGCTGCCGGCGGGCGAGTACGCGGGCGCCCTCGCCCGCCTGCATGCCGCGATGCGCGCCGCAGACCTGGGCGTCCTGCCGGTGGGAAGCCGGGTCGCCGAGGCGCTCGCCCTCGTCGACGATCCCGTCCGCACCCCGCGTCTGCCCGAGGCTGACCGTGCGTTCCTGCGCGAGACCCTGCAGAGCCTCGGCGAGGAGGTGACTCAGCGCGGCCCCCAGCAGGTGCTCCACGGGGAACCCCATCCGGGCAATGTGCTCGACACTGCGGATGGACCGCTGTTCATCGACCTCGAGACCTGCTGCACGGGTCCGGTCGAGTTCGATCTCGCGCATGCCCCGGGGCAGGTCGCAGACCATTACCCGGGGGTCGACACCGAGCTGCTCGAGGATTGCCGGATCCTGTCCCGCGCCCTGGTGACGACCTGGCGCTGGGACCACCAGGACTCCCTGCCGGACGGGCAGCTGCTGGGCATCGGCTGGCTGGACCAGGTGCGCACGCTCATGGCTCATCGGCGCAGGTCGGACCCACCCCGCCCCACGCTCACGATCGTCTGCGGGCTCCCCGGCAGCGGGAAGACCACCGTCGCGGACCGGATCGTGGAGGCCACCGGGGCGGCGCGGCTCAGCCCCGACGACTGGATGGCCCGGCTGGGCAGCTCGCAGTGGGACGAGGGCTTGCGCGAGCGCATCGAACAGCTGCAGTGGCAGATCGGCCAGGAGCTGCTCCAAGAGAATGTGGACGTGGTCATCGAATGGGGAACCTGGGGGCGCGAGGAGCGCGACCGCCTGCGCGAGGGCGCCCGAGCGCTCGGAGCCCGCGTCGAGCTGCTCGTCCTGGACGCCGACGACGACGAGCTGTGGCGGCGGATCAGCGCTCGCGCGGCGGAGGACCCGCCGATCACCCGGGAGCACCTCGCCGCCTACAGAACGGCGTTCGAGGTTCCGACGGCCGACGAGCTCGCGCTGTACGACGCTCCTCGCAGCAGCATGCAGCTCTAGCCGTGCTCGGCCGATAGATCGAGAGGCGGTACGCGGTGTCGTCCAGGGCGTGTCCGGAAGGCTCTTGCCACACAGGTCATGTACGTTTCGTCGGTCCAAATGTACAATCAGAGCATGTCGACCATCAGCGCTTCCGACGCACGCAAGAGCTTCGCAGCCGTCATCGAGACCGCCCAGCATGAGGCGGTCCTCGTCGAGCGTCGAGGCGAGGTCCAGGCGGTCGTTCTCAGTCCAGCGGAGTACGAACGGCTCAAGGACGCCGCCGAGGAGTCCGAGGACGCCCGAGCCTTCGACGCGGCCATGGCCGAGGAGGGACCGAACATCCCCTGGGAGCAGGTCAAGAGCGATCTCGGGTGGTGACTACGTGCCCTACGAGATCGAGGTACGCCCCGCGGCGTTGCGCGCGCTGAAGTGCATCGACCACCAGGATCGTCGCCGCATTCAGGGCGCGATCGCACTGCTCGCCGCCGAACCCCGACCCCCGGGCGCGAAGGCGTTACAGGGTCGAGATGGCTTGCGCATACGCGTCGGCGCCTACCGCATCATCTACACCGTCGAAGACACTCGCCTGCTCGTCGTCGTCGTCACGCTCGGACACCGCCGCGACGTGTACGACCGCTGAACGGACGAGTCGGCCCACCGCGACGACGGGGTGTCGATGTCGGCCCGGCGCCCGATTCCTTGACCAGGTCACGGAACCCGAGTGTGATGGGCCCATGACCTCCTTGAGCGAACGCGCCGAAGCCCTTCTCGCCTTGCACCACCGGTCCACCCCGGTGGTGCTTCCTACTGTGTGGGACGCCTGGTCCGCCCAGGCTGCGGTCTCCGCCGGCTTCGAAGCGCTGACCGTCGGCAGCCATCCCGTCGCGAACTCCGTAGGGGCCGGTGATGGTGAGGACATGAGCCTCGAGGATGCCCTCGCAGGCATCGCCCGTGTCACCCGCGCGGTCGACGTCCCGGTCTCCGCCGATGTGGAATCCGGCTACGACACCGCTGCCGCCGAGCTCGTCGACCGCGTGCTGGACGCGGGAGCCGTCGGCGTCAACATCGAGGACACCGTGCACTCCGAGGGCAGGCTGCGCGGGGCGCAGGAGCACGCCGACTACATCGCCGGGATCCGCCGGGCGGCCGATACGTCCGGAGTGCACCTGGTCATCAACGGGCGCACCGACGTGTTCAAGACCAAGGAGGAGATCCCCGACCGGCTGGCCGAGGCGATCACCCGCCTGACCCTGCTCGAGGCCGCCGGCGCCGACTCGCTGTACCCCGTCGGCGTCCCCGACGTCGCGACGCTCGAAGCACTGCTCGCCGCGGTCAGCACCCCGCTGAACGTCACCGCCCACCCGGTGAACGGCGCGATCCCGGAGGGACTCGACCTCGCGCGGCTCACGGAGCTCGGCGTGCATCGGGTCAGCTTCGGGCCGCTGCTGCAGGCCGCCCTGGCCGACCACGTCGCGGAGATCACCGCGGCCTGGCGCTGAGCTCCACTGGTCACGGCTCGCCGGCGGACGTACGCTTTCCGGCGGCGGACCCCGGGCTCCTGACGCGGGGACACCACGACACGAGGAGCTCATCACGATGCAGTACTCCCAGCTCGGACGCACCGGAGCGACCGTCTCCCGGCTCGTCCTCGGCACCATGAACTTCGGCCCCCACACCGCGGAGGAGGACGCCTTCGCGATCATGGACCGCGCCCTCGATCAGGGCGTCACCTTCTTCGACACGGCCAACGGCTACGGCGGGAAGGATCGTCGCGGCTGGACCGAGGAGATCATCGGCCGCTGGCTGGCCTCCCGCGGCCGACGCGAGGAGATCGTGCTCGCGACCAAGGTGTTCGGCGAGATGGGCCCGGGGAAGAACGACCGCGGGCTCTCGGCGCTGAACATCCGGCGCGCGGTCGACGAGTCCCTGCGCCGCCTGCAGACCGACCATATCGACCTCTACCAGATGCACCACGTGGACCGCTCAGCGCCCTGGGAGGAGATCTGGCAGGCCATGGAGCTGCTGGTCGCGCAGGGGAAGATCACCTACGTGGGCTCCTCGAACTTCGCCGGCTGGCACCTCGCCCAGGCGAACGAGGCCGCCCGCGCCCGCCACTCGCTGGGCCTGGTCTCCGAGCAGTCGCTGTACAACCTGTTCACCCGCGACATCGAGCTCGAGGTGCTCCCCGCCGCGGAGCACTACGGGATGGGCGTCATCGCCTGGTCACCGCTCTCCGGTGGCAAGCTCGGCGGTCGCTCGGAGACGGGCGTGCGCCGCGGCACCGCCGACCGCCGCCACGACCCGGCTGACCTCACCGCGCAGCTGGACCGCTGGGAGGCGTTCTGCGCGGAGCGCGATCTGGCACCCGGCCAGGCGGCCCTCGCGTGGCTGCTGCACCGGCCCGGCGTGCTCGGCCCGATCATCGGCCCGCGCACGATGGAGCAGCTGGACTCGGCGATCGACGCCGTCGACATCACGCTGTCCGACGAGGACCTCGCAACGCTCGACGAGATCTTCCCCGGTCCCGGCGGGCCAGCCCCGGAGGCCTACGCCTGGTGACCCCGGCGTCGTCGCCCGAAATGGCCCGGGTCCGTTCCTGGTGACTCGTGGTGACGCGAGGGCGCCGCATCCACTGGCGTCATACGCGCAGCCAGCTCCCTCAGGGGCATGCCTGCACGCTATGCGCCAGTGGATGCACCACCCCGGGTCCTCCTCGCTCGAGGCCGATTCCGGTCAGCCCTGTCCTGCCCCGAGCTTCCGCGCGACGTCGGCGATGTAGGCGTCGCGGACGACATTGAGGCCCTCGGCCTTGCTGATCTCGTCGATCCGTGCGGCGTCGTCCTCGGGCACCCACGTCCCGTGGTCGTCCTGCGATCCGTCCGCGGCGAGGGCCGACTGGAACCAGAGCGTCCCGGCGCCGAGCTCGCGGGCGGTGCGGGCCACGTCCGGCAGGTCGCGTTCGAGCTCGAAGCCCGGCCACGGGTAGACGTACAGGACGTCGGCCGACTCCGGCCTCACCCCGGTCCGCCGGTCGACGATCTCCCCGTCGACCAGCTCAGTCACCGAGACGTCGTCAGGAGCGGGGCCGCCGAAGACGGTCACCGCGAAGCCGGCGCGGGCGAGGGTGTGCGGCACGTCGGTCGAGGGCCAGTTGTGCAGCAGGACGTGATGAGCGGCAGCGAGGATCTGAGCGGGGTCGGTCATGACGTGCCTTTCGTCGGGTCCGGGCGGCTCAGCCGACGAGCAGGCAGAACGGATGGCCCTCGGGGTCGCCCATGACGTGGAGCGGTTCGTGAGGATCGGTGCTGCGGTCCATGAGCAGGGTGGCCCCGAGGTCCTCGGCGCGGCGTCGCTGCACCTCGAGCTCGGCGGCGTCGGGCACCCGGAAGTCCATGTGCAGCTGCATGGGGATCTCCTCGCTCGGCCAGGTCGAGGGGCGCAGATCCGGCTTGCCCTGGACGGCGAGCACGCGACGGTCCTCGGCGTCCAGCAGCACGATCCAATCGGTGTCGTCGGCCGCCGGAGGTGGCGGGGGCTCGTCCCCGGGGCGGCAGTGCAGTCCCAGCAGCGCGCTGTAGAACTCGGCGAGCGCGCGCGGGTTCCGGGCATCGATCGCAGTGCAGCTGAGCACGGGATACGTCATCGGGGCCTCCTCGCTCCCCCATCACCGTAGTCCTCGTCCCCGCGAAGCGCACCGTTCCGGCGGACCCGTCGAGTCGCAGAGCCGCCCGACCAGCGACGACGTCTCACCAGGTGGCAGCAGTCCTCGTCCGCTCGATGATTCGGCCGTCCTTCATGATCATCGCGAAGGCCTCCTCGGGTCGGGCCAGGAGCGAGAGGTCGGAGAGCGGGTCGCCGTCGACGAGCAGGAGGTCGGCGAGGGCGCCCTCCTCGACGACGCCGAGCACCCCGGGATAGGGGTTCCGCTCGCCGGAGAGCTGGAGCAGCTCGGCATTGCGGATCGTCGCCTGCTGGAGGGCCTGCGCCGGGGTGTACCACCGGGAGAGCTTGCCCAGCTGGGCTCCCTGGCGCCCGGCCAGCTGCGGGTCGAAAAGGGTGTCGGTCCCGAACGCCACCTTGATGCCATGGGCGATCGCGAGCTCGTAGGCGCGATCGGTGCCCGACACCATGGCCAGCTGCTTCTGCCTGCTCGGCCCGGACATCGGGATCGCGTCCTCATCGTCCAGGAACGGCTGCAGGCACCACCACACGTCGTGCTCGGCGAGGAGCTCGGCGGTCTCCTCGTCGATCAGCTGGCCGTGCTCGATGCAGCGCACCCCGGCCTCGACCGCCGTCCTGATCGCCCGCGGCGTGTAGGCATGCACCGTGACGTAGGTGCCCCAGTTCTCCGCGGCGGAGACCGCCGCCCGCATCTCGGCGACCGTGTACTGCGAGACGTCCAGCGGATCGTAGTGCGAGGCGACCCCGCCGCCCGCCATGAGTTTCACCTGCGTGGCGCCCTGCCGCAGCACCTCTCGGGCGGCCCGCAGCACCTCGGCCTCGCCGTCGGCGATCACGGCCACGCCGGCCAGCTCGGTATGGCTGAGATGGCCGGCCGCCCCACAAGGCACCTCGTGCGGCATCCGGAAGTCGCCGTGACCGCCGCTCTGCGAGATGAACGCGCCGGAGGGGTAGATGCGGGGACCGGGGGTGACGCCCTCGTCGACCGCGCGCTTCAGGCCATGCGTGGGACCGCCGAGGTCCCGCACCGTGGTGAACCCGCGCTGCAGGGTGTGGCCGGCGCCGACGACGGCCTTCGCGAAGAGGTATCCGGAGTCCCCGGACATCATCGCCGTCGGCGCGATCTCGGTGAAGGCGGCATGCCAGTGCGCGTCGATCAGCCCGGGGATCAGCGTGCCGCCGGTCCCGTCGATCACGGTCGGGGTGGTCCCGTCCATGGCTGGATCCGACCCAGCGTCCGTCTCCCGGCTCGGCGAGAAGCCTCCTGACGGTCTGATCGAGCGGATCGTGGACCCGGCGATCTCGACGTCGTGAGGACCGGTGTTCACCCCGGCCCGGCTGTCGAAGACCCTGACGTTCTCGATCCTGATCGTGCTCGTTCCGTGCATCGTGAACTCCCGTCTCGTGTCACTGCGCCGGGCACTCTACTCCCGGGTAACTGACGATGCGGAGACGGAGTAGCGACAGTGTCCGCACCCGAGGTTCACCCGTGCCGAGCGCTCCGGCCGCGGAGGCAACGGCAAAAATCCCTGGCCCCGCCTCGGTGGATCCCGGACGATGAACCGCATGCAGACCTGCGACGTCGCCCTCCACCCGTGCACCGCCGCCGACCTGCCCGCCCTGGAGGCCTGGGCGCCCACGGGCAACAGCCGGACCCATGCGAAGAGGTTCTCCCACCAGGAGGCCGGCACCAGCACATACTTCCTAGCTGCCTGCCGACAGGACCCGGACACCTTTGTCGGCTCCTGCGAGATCCGGTGGTCCGGATGCGCGGCGACCGAGGTGCCGCGCTGCCCCGAGGTCAACGGCCTGCAGGTATGGCCAGAACGCCTCCAGTCCCAGGGGATCGGGACGCAGATGCTCGGTCTGCTCGAGGAGGAGGCGAGAGCACGCGGTCACCACGAACTCGGGCTGGGGGTCGACGACTCCGGCCCGATGCGCCTCTACCTGCGACTCGGCTACGTCGATACCGGGCGGGACTATCTCGACCGGTACACGTGGATCGACGATGCGCACCAGGTGCACCACGTCGCCGACCCGGCCCGGTGGATGATGAAGCCGCTCGACGGGGAGAGCCCCGAGTCCACCCGGAGTTGACCCGAACGAGCGTCACGAACGGGGCAAAGTTGGGGGAATCAAGCGCCCATTCCCCCAACTTCGTCACGCTTACGGGATCACCGCCACCCCGACGGTGGCATTGCGCGGTCACGTCGATGTCAGGGTGGTGCTCCCTGGGCCGACCTCCACGTCGATGTCGCCGCGTCGCACCCGTGCGGTCGTGTTCGCGGGGATGCGCACCTCGAGCAGGTTCTCCGCCCGGTCGTAGCGCACGTGCACGTCGCCGCGGATCGTGGGCACCGTGCCCTCCATCCACGCCAGCGGCCCGGGCTGCGGGGTGATCTCGAGCCGTGCGGCGCCGGGAGCCACCACGCGCACCCCGAGCACCCAGCGGGCGATGGCGTTCACGGGCGCGGTGCCCCACGCGTGGGAGTAGGTCATGTTGGGTTTGAGCGAGGGGTCCCAGGCCTCGGGGACGATGCTCGCGCCCAGGTCATCGAGCTGATGCAGCCAGCCGCGCTGCCCCCGGGAGGTCATCAGGGCGTGCGCCTCGTCGGCCCTTCCCAGGGCGAACAGCGCATCCAGCAGGAACTGCGCCCCGTACACGCTCATCCGCATCCCGCCGGCCGCCAGCGCCTCGCCGAGCACCTCGTGGCGCAACGCCGGCGCGAGACCCAGAGCCACGGGGATCGCGGTCGCGTGCTGAGCCGAGTGCTCGCTGCCGAGGCCGTCGCGGTAGATGCCGTCCTCCCGCACCAGGTGCGCCTCGATCCCCGCGAGCATCCGGGCGGCGAGCGCCGCGTACGAGTCGGCCTCCGAATCCCGGCCCAGCACCGTGCAGATCCTCGCGAGCGCCTCGTGCGCCGCAGCCTGGAAGGCGTTCAGCACAGTGTTCACGAACGTGAACTCGTAGTCGTCGCGGCAGGTCTGCGGCCAGTCCACGAGGTCGGCGTCCCAGGCGCTCGAGGGGCCGGGGTCCTTGTGCAGCAGAGCGTCGGCCTCGAGGTGGTGGTCATAGTTCGCGCGACGCCAGAGGTCCACGTCGGTGCGCAGCTGGGCGTCGTCCCCGGTGGCGAGGTAGTCCTCCCAGGCCACGAGCACGGGCATCAGGTGGTACTCGGCCGGCCAGGTGGGCCGGCGGGAGAGGTACTGGTTCGAGACCCGGGCCAGCACGTAGCTGCGCTCGCAGGCGTACTGCGAGAGCTGGTTGACGTAGGTGTCGCCCTCGTAGGGCCCACGCTCGCGCGAGGGGGTGTCGAGATAGAGATCCAGGGTGGTGGCCTCGATCGAGTAGCGGCACAGCTCGTGCACGCGGTCCAGATCCGGGTCCGACGACGCGAATGCGCCGGAGTGCCCGGTTCCCTCGGTGTGCCCGGTCTCCCCGTCGCGCGCCGACCCGCTGCTCAGGATCGTCGGGGTGACCTGCAGGTCCTCGGCCTCGCCCCCGAGCACGCACAGCTCGCCGTAGCGGAAGGCGCGATACCCCCAGTGCTCGACCTCCTGCTCGCCGTCGCGCAGGGTCCACGTCTCCTCGTAGACGTTCCCAGTGGGCATCGAGGAGATCACCCGCCCGTCGGCGTCGCGCTGCTCGCCCAGGCGCACCTCGATCCGGGCCCCGTCGCTCGCCCGGGCTCGCAGGCGCAGTCCGCCGACGATCTCCCGGCCCAGGTCGAACCGCCAGGCCCCGGGGCCGACGGGCTCCAGCGGAGCCGGGTCCCCGTCGGCCTGCCCGAGACTCACGATCGCCGGGGCCGGCTCCGCGGGCAGCGCCGGAGCGGCCGACGCCGCCGCCCAGCCCGTGTCGTCGACCCCGGGCGAGGTCCATCCGACGGGCTCCTCGCGCAGATCCCAGTCCTCCGCGGGAGCGTGGTACCAGCCGCCGCCGATGCTCCGCTCCCCCGGCAGCAGGGCGTTCCCGGGCAGCGCGCGCCAGGTCTCCGGCGACGTCACGTGCTCGATCCTGCTGCCGTTCTCGAGCACGACGACGAGGCGGGCGGCGAACTGGCGGCCCTCCTGCGCCCAGGCGAGAGCGGCGAGGGCATTGCGACCCGGGTGCAGCAGGCCGGTGAGGTCGTGAGTATGCAGCCGCGGGTGATCGTCCTGGCTGCGCACGCTCCCGAAGCCAGTGACCTGGGCGTTCACCCACAGCTTGTAGACGTGCTGGCGTCCGCCGCGGGGCCCGTCCTCGCCGGGGCCGCCCGCCGGGGAGAGTCCGACGGCCTCCACGAAGGCGGCGCGGATCGGTGTCACCGGCAGGTCGATCTCGGTGCGCAGCAGCGCCCAATCAGCGAAGTCCCCGGCCCAGATCGGGGTCGCCGGCCACTCGGCCGGGTCGAGTGCGGAGTGGCCCGTCGTGAAGGGCGCCGTCGTCAACCGCGCGGCGAGCGACCAGTCGCCGCGCTCCGAGGTGTCGACCTGCACGCGCCACCAGTACGGGGTCGAGGCCCGCAGCGGGACGTCTTGGATCAGCACACCGGTGGAGTCCGCCGAGAGCACCCGGCCGGAGTCCCAGAGCGGCTCGGCGCAGGACGGGTCCTCGGCGATCTGCACGCGATAGGCGCGCTGGAGCGCATCGCCCAGCATCGGGACGATCCAGGAGCATCGCAGCCCGTCACCGTCCACGCCCACGGCGTGGTCCTGCAGGTTCAGCAGAAGACCGCTCGGGGAGGAGGTGCGGGAAGTGCGAGTGGTGCGGAGGGTCGAGCCCATCGGACGCAGCTCCTTCGCTCGCGACGACACGAGCAGGAAGAGTAACAGTGGCGTGGGCCGGCCGCTGCTAGGTTCACGGTCATGACCTCGACGACCCCGCAGCACGAGTTCGTGATCGGCATCGACGCGGGCGGCACGCACACGCGCGTGGGCTGCTTCGCGCTGGACGGGACGCGCCTTGCCGCGGCCGTCGGCAGGGGCGGGAACCCGAGCCACAACGACGACGCGCTCGAGAACATCCGCGGCACCATCGCGCAGGCACTCGAGTCCGGCGGGCTCGACCCGGCGGGCGCCGTGGCCCTCGCGGCCGGCATCGCCGGATTCGAGCGCACCGGCTCCAACCAGAGCGACGGGGACAACGACCGCACGGCCGCCCTGGTCGATGCACCGGGTCTGACCTGCCCGAAGATCGTCGTGAACGACGCCGTGATCGCCCATCGCGGCGCGCTGTCAGGCCGGCCGGGCATCGTGGTGGTCGCCGGCACCGGGTCGATGATCCTCGCGATCGACGAGGAGGGCGTCGAGACGGAGAGCGGTCAGCTCGAGCACTACGCCGGGGCCGCACGGCACCTCGTGTACGACGTCGTCCAGCAGATCCTGATGAACGACTGCTCCCCGACGGATCCGCTGGTGCCGGCGGCTCTTGAGCATTTCGGCGTGGCTGACGTCCCGTCGCTGCACGAGGCCGTCCTCGCCCGCTCCTCGACCCATCGCAACACCATCAAACGGTCTTACGGGGACTTCGCGCCCCAGGTCACGGCGATGGGCGAGCAGTCCGCCCTCGCCGACCGAGCCCTGACCGACCTGGCCGCCCGCACCGCGCGCGGTGTGCGCCTGCTCGCCCCTGTGGCCGGGCCCCGACCGGTCCCTGTGGCCTGCACGGGCTCCCTCGCGGACGCTCCGAGCTTCCGCGACCGCCTCGACCGCATGTTGGTCGAGGCCGAACCGAGCGCCCTCGACCTGGTCCCCTCACAGCTCGACCCCCTCGGCGGAGCGGCGATCCTGGCCCTCGAGGCTGCCGGAGTCGAAGTCGACGAGGCGACGATCGGCCAGCTCACCGAGCGGACCCCGTCGGCGATCCCCGCATGATGGCAGGACCTCGCGAGATCCGCATCGACGGCACCACGGTGCGCCGACCGCGCAAGCCCTGGACGCCGACTATCCACTCCCTGCTGGAGCATCTGGGGGCGCAGGGCCTCCCGGTGCCCCGGCCGCTGGGCCTCGATGACCGTTTCGAGCACGTGAGCCTCGTGCCCGGGATCGCGCGTGACGAGGCCTGGCCCGATGGTCTCTCCCCTGACGCCGCCCGCTCCCTGGGCCGGCTGCTGCGCGCCGTGCACGAGGCGACGCGCACGTGGGTCCCTCCGGCGGACGCCGTCTGGTCGGTCCCGAGCACCCCGAGCACCACCATCTGCCACGGGGATCCCAAGCCGGGGAACGTCGCCTGGCGGGACGGCATCGCCGTCGGGCTCTTCGACTGGGATGCCGCGCGGCCGGGCGACCCTGCCGAGGACCTCGCCTATGCGCTGCTCTGGGTCACTCCCGTCGACGTCGACCCCGACGACGCCCCACTCCCGCAGGACGAGGCCGAGCGTCGACGAGCCCGCGCCCGAGCGCTCCTCGACGGCTACGGCTGGCACGCCCCGATCGACGTCGTCGAGGTTGCGGTATCGCGCCATGAGCAGGCCATCGACGAGGTCGAATGGCTCGGCGCCCACGGCCACGAGCCCCATGCGACCTGGGTGGTTCAGGGATGGCCCACCCGCTGGCGCAGCCGCCTCGTCGCGATGCGCGAAGCGGGCCGACGCACCTTCCCGGCGCCCCTCCCCGGCTAGGCTCGCCCGATGCTGCTGCTCCTGGACCTCGACAACACGCTGGTGGATCGTGACGGTGCCTTCGCCGCCTGGGCCGAGGAGTTCATCGCCGCCCAGGGAGGCACGGAGGACGACCTCCGCTGGCTGCTCGAGACGGACGGCCACGGCTACACGCATCGGGCGATCCTCGCCGACGGACTGCTCGAGCGGCTCGACCTGACCTCGACCCGCGACGAGCTCATCCAGACCCTGCTGCACGGTCATGCCGGGTCCGTGCGGTGCTACGACGGCCTGCTCGAGAAGCTCGCCGAGCTGCGCGATCGGGGATGGACGCTGATCGTCGTGACCAACGGACCCGTCGCCCAGCAGTCTCGGAAGATGCAGGTGAGCGGCCTCGAAGGTCGTGTGGACCGAGTGGTGATCTCGGAAGCCGTCGCCGCGAAGAAGCCCGCCCCGGAGATCTTCACGGCCGCGCTGGACGGATTCGGGGCCGACGGCGTCCGCTGGATGGTCGGGGACCGCGCCACCGCCGACATCCAGGGCGGTCAGGCGGCCGGGTGCCGCACCGGATGGGTGAGCCACGGCCAGGACTGGGAGCTCGACGCACCGCCGACCGTGCAGGCACCCTCCACCCTCGAGGTGCTCGAACTGGTCACGGAATCAGCGGCCATTGACTCAGCCCCTCGGCGGGAGGTCTCATGGAGTAGCCATCTCCCGCTGGGAGACCGGGAGTAGAGGCCAGGACACCTGCGGTTTCGTAGGGCCTGGCCTTCGCGCTCATGCGAGTTCGATATCTCTCGGGGTGACCAGACCCTCCCCGATCTCCTCAGTACCTCGAGTGATCACCGCGTCCAGCCCCTCGGTCGCCGCGACGAAATCCGGGTCGACCTCGGCTCGGCACGCGCAGTAGAGCTCGTACGCCCCTCGAGCAGTCGCCGGTCCGAGAGGCGCGCGCAGCAGGGCAGCGACGTCGGCGGTGTGCGCGTCCTGGGCGGTGGCGTGTCGATGGTGAGTGCGTCCTTCCCGGCGATCAGCAGCGACCATCCGGTGCACGAGGGACTCGCGAAGGATCCCGAGGACCAGGTGGAGACCGATCAGGTCGCTGCCGCGTCCGAACCTCGCGGCGGCGAGCGCGGCGTCGAACCGGACCTCGTTGTCGGCAGCCGGGGCCGGGACGTCCGCCTCGGCACCGGTGATCGTGAGGTCGACCCGTCGGCCGTCCTCGAGCACGAGGCGGATCACCTGCCATTCCGCGTCCCGCGCCGTCTGGGAAGCCCAGATCCGAGCGCCCAGCACCGATTCAAGATCCACGACTGAGGTCGTGCGGACGGCGACATCCAGATCGCTCCACGAGTCCAGGGAATCGGGCTCCAGCACTGAGCCATACGGAGTCACCTCGGCGTCCGGGAGTCCCCTGCGGAGCTGCGCGAGGGAGTCGATCTGCCATGAACGCATGGGAACAGGCTAGGGCCTGAGGCTCCACCGCCTGCTGGAGAACCACGCTCGACGAGCCCGTTGCCCTTGCTCGCGGGCCTCATCGGGAGCCACGTCGGGGACGGGCCGATGGTGGGGTGCACTGGCGATATGACCAGGTCACGTCACCAGCGGCCCGTCCGTGACACGGCTCCAGGTGGCCACCTCCCAGGACCACCCCTCGCGACGCGGGACGATGTCCACCCCCAGTCGGACCCCGACCATCCCGCAGGCGGATCCGCCAGCCCCCACCCCGTTCCTACGCAGAGAGCACTCGCCCGGGACACCGGGAGAGCGACGGCGTCCGCTGGATGGTCTGGAAGAAGGCGTGATCCGGGTCGTCGGCGAAAGAGCCGGGCAGGTAGTCGAAGCCCAGCCTCTCGAGCTGGTCCACGATTCGAGGGGCAAGAACCTCCGCGACGTCACGGACTCCGACGGCGATGTCGATGGTGTCTTCCGAGGAGAGCCCCGGGACGCTGGTCGATCCGACGTGCTCGATGCGGGCGCTATGCAGCACAGCTGCAATCTCGGCGGCGCTCACGGAAAACCTCTCCGGCCAGTCTCTGTCGTACGGAACGAGTTCGACCACCGTGTGCGCCCTGTCTGCCATGGCGTCACGATACGGCGGTGCCTGAAACTGTCCTCCCTGAAGCTCTCCTGAACTGGCCGCCTGACTCCCGCGGCGATCGAAGCCAGAACGGGCACTGGACGCGCACTGGCGCAAGTGGTCCCCGGGAGAGATGATTGGCATAAAGTGCCAACGGAAGGAAACGCCATGGCAACTCGGAATGTCGTCCTCAGCGACCATCAGCACGAGCTCGTGAACTCCCTTGTGACCTCAGGGCGATATCAGAACGCCAGCGAGGTCCTCCGTGCCGGCCTTCGCCTGCTCGAGCAACGGGATGCAGAAGACGCAGCACGCCTCGCCGCGTTTCGTGCAGCTGCCGACAGAGGCTGGGCCGACGTCGCGGCGGGCCGCTTCCGTGACGTCGACGACTCCACCCTCGACGGCCTGATCGCACAGCTCGGGGAACCCGGCGCCGAGTCCCCGAGCATGGGGTGATGGTCAACTTCCGGATCACCGAGTCCGCGCAGCAGGACATCGTCCAAGTTCTCGCTCGATCCGAGCAGAGCTTCGGCGCGCAGGCACGGGAGCGATATGAAGCGCTGCTGGCCGCCGCGATCCGCGACGCATCGGCGCAGACCTTCGACCTCAACCTCTACCGTCCCGAACTCGGCCACGGGGTGTTCGTCTGGCATCTCGCGCGAAGTCGCGGCCATTCTCAAGGCGGTCTGGTGCGCCGACCACGGCACCTTCTCGTCTGCCGCCGCGAGGGCGACGTGCTGATCGTGGGCCGAGTTCTCCATGAGTCCATGGACCTCCCGCGTCATACCGGTAACTGACCGCCCCAGACCACGCTCAGTGCCAGCCCATGATGTCCACCCCCAGTCGGACCCCGACCATCCCGCAGGCGGATCCGCCGGCCCCCGCCCCGTTCCTACGCTGAGAGCACTCGCCCGGGACATCGGGCGGGACCGCCTCGGAACGAAGGGATCGCCTTGACCACCTACGGCACGATCACCCATCACGGAACCGGCAAGGGCACCGCCAGCCTGCTGCTCGGGATCCTCTCCCTCCTGGCCGGATGGACGCTGATCGCCCCGGCGCTGGGCCTGATCCTCGGATTCATGTCCCGCGGCAGCGAACCCTTCGCCCGCGGCCGCGCCGCCTGGGGGATCCTCCTGAACCTGCTCGCGATGATCGGCTGGCTCGTCGGGATCTTCCTGGTCGCCGCGACCGGCATCAGCCTGACGCTCGGCGGCTTCGACTTTGGGACCCTGTTCGGCGGCTGACCGCACCGGCTCGACACGACCCGGCCCCATCCGACCTGACCGACACACGATCAGTACAGATTTTGCTGTACTGTCGGAGGATGCACGAGACCGTGACGCTCAGCCACACCGCCTCCCTCGCCCGCCTCGGCTACGCCCTCTCGGACGAGACCCGGGCACGGGTGCTGCTGGCGCTGCGCGAAGCCCCCGCCTTCCCCTCCGACCTCGCCGACGCCCTCGGGGTGTCCCGCCAGAAGCTCTCCAACCACCTCGCCTGCCTGCGCGGATGCGGACTGGTCGAAGGCGTGAAGGACGGCCGGAACACCTGGTACCGACTGAGCGACCCGCACCTCGCCGATGCCCTCGGCGATCTCGTGCGCCTCGTGCTGGTCGTCGACCCCGACTGCTGCTCCGGCGACGAGTGCACCTGCGCATGATCCCGGCCGCCGCTCCCGCGCCCTCCGTCCGCCGCCTGCTCCTCCAGCGCAGGATCCGTTGGATCGTCGCGGCGACGATCACCTATAACGTCCTCGAGGCGGTGATCGCCCTGGCCGCCGGCCGCGCGGCATCCTCCTCCGCGCTGATCGGGTTCGGGCTCGACTCGATCGTGGAGGTGCTCTCCGCCGCGGCCGTGGCCTGGCAGTTCGCCGGCCCCGACCCGCACCGTCGCGAGAAGGTCGCCCTGAAGGTCATCGCGATCTCGTTCTTCGGTCTGGCCGCTTTCGTCACGGTCGACGCGCTGCGCTCGCTGCTCGGCGCGGCCGATCCCGACCACTCGCCCGTGGGCATCGCCCTGGCCGCGGTGAGCGTCGTGATCATGCCGGTGCTGTCCTGGTTCGAGCGCCGCACGGGGCGGGAGCTGGGCTCGGCGAGCGCGATCGCCGACTCGAAGCAGACCCTGATCTGCTCCTACCTCTCCGCGGCCGTGCTGCTGGGGCTGGTCGCGAACTCCCTGTTGGGGTGGGCCTGGGCCGATGCGGTCGCGGCGCTGGTGATCGCCGTGTTCGCACTCCGCGAGGGCCTCGAGGCGTGGCGCGGCGACGCGTGCAAGCAGCCGGTCTCCGCACTGGTCGGCGAGAGCGAGGGCGGCGAAAGCTGCTGCTGAGTCTTCCGCCCGTCGGCCCGGGCACCTACGCTCACTCCTGAGCGCACGGCATCGTGCCCGCGCCGACGTCGAGGAGGACGCCATGCCCGCAGCCCTGCACCCTTACCTCAACTTCAAGGGGAACTCCCGCGAGGCCTTCGAGTTCTATGGCCAGGCCCTCGGGTCGATCCCGCAGTTCGTGACCTTCGGCGAGGCCGGAGCCATTCCTGCCGACAACCCTGCAGCCGACAAGATCATGCACGGCTCGCTCGAGGTCACCGAGCTGATCCGCCTGTACGTCTCCGACGTCATCGAGGGCATGAGCCCCGAGGGCTTCGTCCAGGGCACCAACGTCACCCTCTCGCTCATGGGCGACGACCAGACCCTGCTGCGCAGCGCCTACGAAAGACTCTCCGAGGGCGGCTCGATCACGATGCCCCTGGAGAAGCAGATGTGGGGCGACGTCTACGGCTCCTTCACCGACCGGTTCGGGATCATCTGGCAGGTCAACATCGGCGCACCCGAGCAGGCCTGAGCTCAGAGGTACGCGCGGGTGATCAGCTCGAGGTAGTGGCCGGAGGGGTCCAGCAGGTACACCCCTCGGCCGTCGTGCTCGTGGTTGATCTCCCCGGGCAGGGTTCGCCGAGGATCCGCCCAGTGCTCCCGCCCCTGGCCGGTGATCAGCGCATACGCCCGGTCGAAGTGCTCGTCGTCCAGCAGGTAGGCGTAGTGCTGGGGCGGGAAGTCGATCGGGGGTGCCGCGAACTGGAGCAGCACGCCGTCGGCGATCTGCAGGTTGCGGAAGGGGCCCCAGGCCGGGGCGTCGTCGGCCTCGAGCAGCTCGCGGTAGAAATCGGCCATCTCGGCCGGATCCGTCGAGGCGATGATGGTGTGGTTGAAACGTGCGGTCATGGTTCTCCGTGGGTCTGTGGGGTCGAGGGTCGAGGTCGCACAGACGCGAGGAGGAGCGCGGATCAGGCCACGACCAGGTGGCCGTTCCGGGAGCGGCCCGCTGGGGCCTGACTGGTCATCATCGCCGGTGACTCTAGCGGACCGGCTGGCCGACGGGAAGAGACCGGCGTCGGCCCGGCCGCAGCCCCGCCACCCCGGACATGTCGAGAAACCCGGACCTGTTCCGACCACCGGACGGAGACGCCGCACGGCGCCTCCTCTCGACCCCTCTTCGAAGGAGCAGTCATGAAGTACGTCATCCTCATCCACTCGAACCCGCAGCCCTGGGGCCACCCCACCGCGGACTACCTGCCCGAGCACCAGGCCCTCCCCCAGGAAGAGCGAGATGCCGGCGGAAAGGCGTTCGACGAAGGGTTCGCCGAGGTCATGGACCGCGGGGAGCTCGTCCACGCCGAGGCGCTCGGCGCCCCGTCGACCTCCCGCCTGTTCCGGTGGAAGGACGGGCAGAAGGTCGCGATCGACGGCCCGTACGCCGAAGGCAGGGAGCATCTGGCGGGGTTCTTCGTCATCGATGTCGACACCCTCGAGCGCGCCGAGGAGATCGCCAACCTCTTCGGGGCACGCGGCGAGACGATCGAGCTGCGCCCGGTGATGAGCTAGGGCCCGACGGGTCTTGAACGCATGCCCGACCTGATGGCGGAGGCCGACGCGTGGAAGGACGTGTGGCGCGACGAGGCGCCGCACGTCCTCGCCGCGCTGCTGCGCCGCCATCGGGATCTCGCGGACTGCGAGGACGCCGTCCAGCTCGCGCTCCTCGCCGCTGCCGAGCAGTGGCCGCGCGACGGCCTGCCGACGACGCCGCGGGCGTGGTTGCACCGGGTCGCCTCCCGGCGCCTGGTGGACATCATCCGGGCCGACGCCTCCCGGCGGGATCGGGAGGAGCGCGCGGCCCGGCTCGAGGTCCGCGACGTCGGAGACCAGAACCTTCCCGAGGACGACAGCGGCAACAGGGACGACGGGGACGACACCCTGACCCTGATGATGCTCTGCGCTCACCCCGCCCTGACCGCGCCCTCGCAGGTGGCGCTCACCCTGCGGGCGGTCGCCGGGCTCACGACCGCGGAAATCGCGACCTGCTTCTTCGTGCCCGAACCGACGATGGCGCAGCGGATCAGTCGCGCCAAAGCCACCCTCCGCACGTACGGGGCGATCTTCTCCCCTCCCTCCCCGGCCGAGCTCCCGCGCCGGCTCCATGCAGTGCGCCATACCGTGGCCGCGATCTACACGCAGGACCACTCCCTGGCCGAGCGTGTGCGCGGAGCGGATCCGCTGCTCGGGGAGAGCGCCGTGCGGCTGGCCCGGGAGGTGCATCATGCGCGACCGTCGGAGCCGGAGAGCGCCGGCCTGCTGGCGCTCCTGCTGCTCACCCACGCCCGCTCACCCGCCCGTCTCGACAGCGACGGGGAGATCATCCCGCTCCCGGAGCAGGATCGCCGACTCTGGGACCAGGACTTGATCGCAGAGGGCATCGCGCTGCTGGTGCCGACGCTGAGCTCCGGGTACGTCGGCGCCTTCCAGCTGCAGGCCGCGATCGCCGCGGTGCACGCGGAGGCCCCGTCGTTCGCCGCGACGGACTGGCCGCAGATCCTCGAGCTCTACCGGATGCTCGAGCGCGTCGACCCGACCCCGTCGGTCGCGCTCGGCCTCGCGGTCGCGACGGCCGAGGTGGCGGGGCCGCAGGCCGGTCTCGACCTGCTGGCCCGGAGCCCTGAGCAGAGCCACCGCCACCAGGCGATCACCGGGCACCTCCTGACCCGGCTGGGCCGGGAGTCGGAGGCGCGGGAGGCGTTCCTGCGCGCGGCCGAGGGCACGCACAGCCTCCCCGAGCAGCGCTACCTGCTGCGCCTCGCCGGCCACGGGCCGGCCGCCAACGCCAACGCCAACGCCAACGCCAACGCCAACGCCACGGCAGGATGACCTCATGATCACCGTGCCCTCCTCGTTCCGTCGGATGCCGCGCTGGTGGCACGACGAGTCCGGACGGGCGTGGCTGGACCGGCTGCCCGCGCTGGTCGCCCGCCGGTGCGAGGACTGGGGCCTGGAGGTCGACGGAGACCCCGTGCACGGCTCGAACGCGCTGGTCGTACCCGTGCGCCGGGGCACGCAGGAGGCCGCACTGCGGCTCTCCCCTCCCGGGGACGATCTGGCTCTCGAGTGCGCGGCGCTGCGGCACTGGGACGGTCGCGGGGTCGTGGAGCTGCTCGACAGCGACGAGGCGGCGGGCGTGATGCTGCTCGAACGCCTGGACCCCTCGCGCTCCCTGTCGGCACAGTCCCCGCAGCGCTCCGCCGCCGTGCTCGGTGCCCTCACCCGCACCCTCGCCGTCCCGGCCCCGGGGACGGCGACGGGCACGCACGAGATCGCCGCCGGCGAGGCCCGCTCGGCCACCGCCCGTTGGGAGGCCCTGGGTGAGCCCGTTCCGCGCACGCTCCTGGAGGCCGGGATCGCCGCCGCGGGCCGACGCACCGCCGACGATCCCGGCCACGGATCGGTCGACGGCGACCTCCACGACCAGCAGGTCCTCACCGGGGCCCGGCATCGATGGACGGTCGTGGACCCGGTGCTGCTGCGCGGGAACCGCGAGTACGACGTCGGCCGTGCGCTGTGGTCGCGCCTGGACGAGCTGCCGGCCGAGGAAGACGTCCGCGCGGCGCTGGCCGCCTTCGTCGAGGCGGCGCAGGTCCCGCCGGAGCGGGCACGGGACTGGGTGCTCGTGCGCTCGATGTCCTACCTGCTGTGGGGGCTGGAGCAGGGCCTGACCCTGGACCCGCCGAAGTGCCGGCGCCTGCTGGAGCTCTTCAGCTGACGGCCAACTCCGGGCCGATCAGCCGACGGGCCCCTCGAGGATCGTCAGCTGATCGGCGGTGTGGAAGCCGAACGCGAGGTTCAGCGCGAGCATCGCGGCGTTGTCCAGTGCCGTATAGGTCTGCACCCAGCGGGCCCGCCGGGTCTCCTCGAGCGTCATCAGGTTCTCGAGGTTGGCGAGCTTGAGAGCCCGTCCCACGCCGTGGCCGCGATGGTCGCGGTCCACGAGGGTGTCGTCCTGTGTGATGATCTCGGGGTCGTGGCGGCTGACGAAGATCTCCGTGTAGCCCACGCTCACGCCGTCGAGCCGGGCGAGGCTGCGCACCAGGATCCAGCCCTGGTCCGCCATCCGCTGCTCCCCGCGGCGCACGGACTCCACGTCGCCGCGGGAGGCGGGGCGGGTGAGGTCGCCCATCGGCACGTCCTCCTCCATCTGCGTGGTCAGGCGCGCCCAGTCCTCGATGACGTCGTCCGGGCAGGCCCCGGTCCACGACCGCACCTCCACGTCAGACGGCGCCAGGTGCTGCGCACGCAGCGCCTCCAGGTCGACGGGGAGGTCGAGCAGGAGCCGGTGCTCCTGGTTCCCGACACGCAGCCCGAGCTCGGTCGCGAAACCCGCTCCGGCCTCGGAGTACGTCTCGGCCTGGACCACGTCGGCCACGCCGCGCAGTCGTTCCCGCACCGCCTCGGCGAGCGCGGTGCCCACGCCCTGACGGCGGGCGTCGGGCAGCACGGAGATCTCCACCTCGGCGGGCTCCCCGGGACCGGCGTCGACCTCTGCGGCACCAACGGGTCGGCTCTCGAGAGTGGCGAGCAGCAGCACGGCGGTGTGGCCGGGCTTCGGGTCCCCGTAACGGGCCAGGACGGCTTCGTCGCTCGCCCACCAGGCGGCCTCGCGTCCGGCGATGAACCCGTCTCTCAGCAGGGCGTTCCAGGCAAGGAGATCCCCCGCGCGGGTCGGATCGACGTCGGTGATCTGCACGGTGCTCATGCACCCATCGGATCACGGCTATCCGCTGCTGCGCGACGTCTTTCCGCGGTGCCGCACGGCCACCCCGCGATTACGCTCAGCGAGCGGGTTCGAACTCCTCGGACCGGTCCTCGTCGGGGATGGAGCGCGGGGCGGTCGAGGGGGCCAGGAATACGGCCACGAGCACCACCGCGAGCGGGACCACGAGGGCGAGACGCAGCCCGATGTGCTCGCCGAGGAAGCCCAGCGTGGGCGGGCCGACGAGGAACGCCAGGTACCCGATGGTCGACGCCAGGGCCACGCGTCCGGCGGGGTTGGAGCCCGAGTCGCCCGCGGCCGAGAGCGCGAGCGGGAAGCCCAGCGAGGCGCCGAGGCCCCACAGGATCACGGCGGCCACGGCCACGCCCTGGCTGTCGACGAACGCGATCAGCGCGAGCCCCACGGCGGCGAACAGGGCGCTGACCATGAGCACCCGGGCGCGGCCTGCCCGGGCCACGATCGGTCCGCCGGCGAAGCGGCCCACTGTCATGGACGCCGCGAAGAGGGCGAAGACGCTCGCCCCCATGGTCGCCCCGAAGCCGTGGCCGTCGACCATGACCAGCGGCAGCCAGTCGGTGGCGGTGCCCTCGGCGAGCGCCATGGCCAGCACGATGCCGCCGATGAACAGCAGCCGGGTGTCCTTCCAGATCGCGGGGCCGGGCGTCGCGGCCTGCTCGGTGCGCTGCTGCGAGGAGACGAGACCGGTGCCGACGGGGATCGAGCGCAGGGCCCAGATCAGCAGCACGGCACCGAGCGCTCCGGTCAGCGACAGGTGCGCGGCGACGGGGAACCGGACCGCGTTGGCGAGTATGCCGAGGCCCGCACCGATCACGGTGCCGAGGCTGAAGCAGCCGTGCAGGGCCGGGAGGAAGGGGCGCCCGCCGATCCGTTCGACGTCGGCCCCCTCGATGTTCATGGCGACCTCGCCGCCGCCCATGCCGGCGCCGAACAGGGCCAGCCCGAGCGCGACCAGCACGGGCAGCCCCGCCATCGCCCCGAGTCCGATCGTGGGCATGGCCAGCACTATCAGCGATGACCCGACCAGCACGACGGGCCGCGTGCCGAGTCGCATCACGAGCGGGCCGGAGGAGAGGATCCCGATCATCGACCCGACGGACAGGCCGAACAGCACCATGCCCATCTGGGAGGTGGAGACCTCCAGCAGGTCGCGGACCACGGGGGTGCGGGTGACCCACGCGGAGACGCTCAGGCCGGGCAGCAGGAACAGCGCGTACAGCGCCCAGCGACGGCGACGCAGCGGGATGGGCACGAGGGCTCCTCGAGGGGGATGGCAGGGCGGCGGGGCCGACGACGGGGCGACGGGATGCGCCGCAGTGCACGGGTGTACACACCGTGCAGAGCAAACCTATCCCCGTTCGCACGGGAGCGGGAGAGGGGCCCGGCCCTCGGGAGAGCGGCGGCACAGCGCGTCACCCGTCGAGGAGCACCCACTCCCCGTAGAAGATGCCCAGGCCCGCCGCGACGCAGATCCCGCAGATGATCCAGAAGCGGATCGAGACGGTGATCTGCTCCCAGCCGAGCATCTCGAAGTGGTGGTGGATCGGTGTGATCAGGAAGAGCCGCTTGCCCACGCCGCCGTTGCGACGCTTGGTCGCCTTGAAGTAGCTGACCTGCAGGATCACCGACATGGTCTCGAACACGAAGAGTCCGCCGAGGATGACCATGAGCAGCTCGGTATGGGTCATGATCGCCATGCCGGCCAGGGCGCCGCCGAGCGCGAGCGATCCGGTGTCCCCCATGAAGAGACGGGCCGGCGAGGTGTTCCACCACAGGAAGCCGATGCAGGCGCACATGATGCACACCGCCACCAGCGCCAGATCCAGCGGGTCGCGCACCGCGTAGCATCCGGTCGACGTGACCCGTTGGCAGTTGTGGATCCACTGCCACACACCGATCAGCACGTAGGCGCCGAACACCATGACGCAGGCACCGGCCGCCTGGCCGTCCAGACCGTCGGTGAGGTTCACGCCGTTGCTCGCCCCGGTGATCATGAGGACGGACCAGGCGACGAACAGCAGCAGGCCGATGACTGTGCCGAGCACGGCGAGGTCCACCCAGGTGTCCCGCACGAAGGAGATCCGGAAGCTGGCCGGGGTGATCCCCTCGCGGGGGAACCGGGTGGCCAGGAGGGCGAAGACGACCGCCACGACGATCTGGCCCACGAGCTTCTGCCCGGAGCGCAGCCCGAGGGACCGCTCGCGCTTGATCTTGGTCCAGTCGTCGAGGAAGCCGATGAACCCGACCCCCGCCATCAGGAACAGCACCAGCAGACCCGAGACCGTCGGCGCGCTCCAGGTGGCCAGATGCGCGAGGGCGTAGGCGGCCACCGTGGCCCCGATGATCACGAGGCCGCCCATCTGCGGGGTGCCGCGCTTCGAATGGTGGCTGGTGGGGCCGTCGTCCCGGACGAACTGGGCCCAGCCCCTGCGCTGCGCGAGGGCGGTGTAGGAACGCGTGCCGACCAGGCTGATGACGAGCGCGACGACGGCGCCGAGGAAGACGAGGTTCACCGACGCGCTCCCTCGGAGCTGTCGGACTCGGAGCTGTCGGGCAGAATCGGGTTCATCTGGGGGCCATTCATTCGTCGGTCCATCCGTGGGGAAGTCCGCCCGGGTCACGGGGGTCGAAGGGTCAAGGTATCGCAGTGCCCGGGGACGCCCTCTCGGCGAGCGCTGCGCACAGACGGTCCCGGGATCAGCGGAAGGACTTCTTGAAGTACGTCGCGGACTCGTCGTACCCGATGGAACGGTAGAAGCCCTCGGCCCTGCGGGTCGCGACGGCGAGGTAGGCGATGTCGAAGTTCTCCGTGGCCCACCGCTCGGCAGCATTCATCAGCTCGCGGCCGCATCCGGTGCCGCGCTGGTCCTCCCCCACCATCAGCTCCTCGACCCAGCCGATCATCCCGTCGGCATGGAACGCGTCATGGACGAGCACGTGCACGTAGCCGACGAGGCGCCCGTGCAGGTCGGCGACGAGCACGGCGGCACGGGGATCCTCCGTGATCCCCCTCAGGCCGGCCCGGACGCGCTCGCGCGTGGGCACGTATGACGTGGCGAGGGCCGAAGCCATCGGCCACAGCTCCGCCTCATCGTCGACGCGCGCCTCGCGGATAACCAGTGTCGTCACAGCCATGGGCGCCACGCTATCCCGCGCTGCCTCAGCGATGACGCTGGACCACCTGCGCGAATGCTCCGGTGACGCTGGAGCTTTGCGTACCGGGGCAGTTCTTCCCGGAATCCCCGTTGAGGTGCCCGGCCCTGCACGGCGAGCAGATCTGTCACGAAACACCCGGCGGGGGCCCTATCCGCAACCAGGGCGACACCACGGCTTGGGTGCACCGTTGGGGTATACCCCAGCGCGACAGCTAGCGAAGGCGGGGTCCGTCCTCGACTCTTCGGTGTGCGAGCTCGCGTTTCGGTCCAAATGGACCCTCGTCAGGACGAGCTCGGCGGAGAGGCGAGGGGGCGCCAGAGAGGCCGCCTAGTACCCGCGTCAACACCGGAAGAGATCAAAGCGGCTCTTCGCAGTTGAGGGGGTAGCTGCGGGGCGTGGGGTGGGCGCGTCGGTGCCGGGATAAACGTCGAGGTCTCCCGATGATGGAAGTTCTCACGGTCGCCATCAGGAAGACCTCGACATGCCCAACGCTACCTTCGGCGACCCCGACCTGACGACCTTCACCCGCCTTGAGGAGCTTGGTCTGGTCGTGGTCGGCCAGAACCTCACGGCCGATCGAGCGGTGCTGGAGTGTCGGGTCGCCGAGGAGGAATCGTGGTGCCGTGCCTGCGGAGGACGGGCGACGTCGCGGGGTTCCATCTCGCGGTCCCTGGCGCATGAGCCGTTCGGCCACCGCCCCACGACGCTTCTGGTGCGAATCCGGCGCTACCGATGTGACCACTGCGGAACCCACTGGCGCGAAGACACCACGGCTGCAGCGGCCGGGCGGGCGAAGCTCTCCCGGGGCGGGACCCGGTGGGCGCTGGAGGCGCTGGTCATCGATCACCTCTCGGTCGCGCGGGTCGCTGCCGGGCTGGGCGTGGCCTGGCACACCGCGAACGACGCCGTCCTGGCCGAGGGGAAGCGCCTGCTGATCGATGACCCGGCCCGCTTCGACGGAGTCCGCGTGATCGGCGTTGATGAGCACGTCTGGCGCCACACCCGCCGCGGCGACAAGTACGTCACCGTGATCATCGATCTCACCTCCGCCAGGGACAAGACCGGGCCGGCGAGGCTGCTGGACATGGTCGAAGGACGCTCCAAGGCGGCATTCAAGGCCTGGCTCGAAGCGCGACCCAAGGCGTGGAAGGACCGCGTCGAGGTCGTCGCGATGGACGGATTCACAGGGTTCAAGACCGCGACGAGCGAGGCCCTGCCCGGAGCGGTCGCGGTCATGGATCCCTTCCACGTCGTCCGCCTCGCCGGGGACGCTCTGGATGACTGCCGGCGGCGGATCCAGCAGAAGCTCCACAAGCGTCGAGGCCGCAAGGACGACCCTCTCTACAAGTCCCGCCGCACCCTCCATACCGGGACCAAGCTGCTGACCCAGCGGCAGCGCGAACGCCTCAACGCCCTGTTCGCCCACCACCCTCACGCTGCGGTCGAGGCTACTTGGGAGATCCACCAGGCCATGATCGCCGCCTATCGAGAGCCCGACCGGGCCAGAGCCAGATCGAAGATGGAGAAGGTCATCGCGGCCCTCAGGGCGAAGGTCCCAGACACCCTCGTCGAGCTGGGAAAGCTGGGCCGGACGCTGACCAAGCGCGCCGACGACGTCCTGGCGTTCTTCGATCGCCCCGGCACCAGCAACGGGCCGACAGAGGCGATCAACGGACGGCTTGAACACCTCCGCGGCTCCGCCCTCGGCTTCCGAAACCTCACCAACTACGTCGCCCGCAGCCTGCTCGAATCAGGAGGATTCAGAAACCAGCTACACCCTCAGATGCGATGAGCCGGGAAACCGATCCCGATAATGAACGCAATAAGCAGAGCGGTCAGTGGGCCTGCGCGACGATTAGTTTTCACTTGTTTGCCCCACCCGTCTTGCCGCGCCCACTTCGGAACCCCTTAAATAGCGCGAAGCCGATGGCGCCGATCAGTGCGAGCCATCCTGCGCCAAACAGGACTTCGCTGAGCTGTGGCACTACAAAATGCATCTATCCCCCTTGATGTGGGCCATCAATCGATATCAACGCTGCGAGAGGGGCTCCACTAGGATAGACCCGTCGAGGCGCATTGTACCACGACTGGTGGTCGGCGGCAGGGGCAGGCGCTTCTGTGCCTGCTTTAGTGGATTTGACAGTGCACTGCTCGAGGG
>NZ_JBQSXM010000020.1:0-46781 GCF_052378285.1 Brachybacterium sp. AOP3-A1-3
CGTGAAGCCCACGTAGATGTTGTCGAGGTACTGCTCGAGCACGCTCGCGCGCAGGGAGTCGGTCAGGGCGGTGCCCACCGACTTCGTGAAGTTGCCGCCCACGTAGTTGACCGAGTCGTTGGTGGTGACGGTCAGCAGCGCGGGGGCGGCCTTCTCGGCGTCGCCGCCCAGGGAGGCGACGTTCGCGGAGAAGTCCGACGGGATCTCCACGGTGGCGCCGTAGGTGCCGTCCTCCAGGCCGCGATGGGCCTCCTCCGGGGAGACCTCGACGAAGTGGAAGACGTTCTCCTTGTCCATGTCGAGCAGGGTGTCGGTGAACTCCTGGCCCACGTCGATCGTGGTCTCCTCGCCACCCGGAGGCGTCGTGGTCGCGCCCTCGTCCTCGTTGACCACGGCGGCGGTGACCTGGTTGAGGTTGTTGCTGGGGTCGAGGAAGGACCAGGTCATGTTGCCGGAGTAGATCAGCGGCACCAGGGCCAGGCCCACCACGAACAGTGCCGCGATCGGCTTCTTCCACTCCGACGGGAGCAGGGCCGTGGCACCGCGGCCGGTGGCGGCGATGCCGCGCCCGGTGGCGGAGAAGACACGGCCGACGGCGTCTGCGGCGGAGCCGATGGCGGACGCGACGGCACGGACCGCCGTTGAGAGGGCGGTCAGGAGAGCTCGAAGAATTCCCATCACGGGAAGTACGATACAGAGGTGTATCGAGTTTGGATATCACCCAGAAGTAAGTGTGGTGGGGGAGACGTGGGGAGCGCTCAGGAGGGCAGCTCCACCACCCACGGCTCGTGCACGAGGGCCGACGGGTCCCAGCGTTCCAGGAAGTCCGCGGCGGTGCGACAGCCGGGCAGGCCCAGGGAATCACCGATCCGGCCGACGACATCCGCCGTGCTCTCGCCGCGCTCGAGGCGGTCGCGCAGGGTCACGGCCCCGTCGCGCTTGGCCAGGCGCGCCCCGTCGGTGTTCACCGCGAGCGGCACATGGGCGTACGTGGGTTCCTCCAGCCCCAGCAGCTGCGCCAGGTACGCCTGGCGGGGCGCCGAGCTGAGCAGGTCGTCGGCCCGCGTCACCTGGTCCACCCCGGCCGCCGCGTCGTCGACCACGACCGCCAGGTTGTAGGCGACCACGCCGTCGCCGCGGCGCAGCACCAGATCATCGACGGATCCGGTGACCGTTCCGGCCCAGAGGTCCTGGACCGTCCAGTCGCGCGTCCCGGCACGCAGGCGCAGCGCCGGTTCCCGCCGCAGCTCCCGCATCCGCGCCCGGCCGGCCTCGCGGGCGGCGGGCGAGAGCTCACGGCAGGTGCCCGGATAGGCCCCGGGCGGGGCGTGCGGAGCGCTCGGGGCGTCCTGGATCTCCCGCCGCGTGCAGTAGCACTCGAAGACCAGGTCGCGCTCGACCAGGTGGGTGATCGCGGCGTCGTGCGCGGATCCGCGCTCGGACTGCCGCACCACCTCGCCGTCCCAGTCCAGGCCGAGGGCGGCGAGATCCTCGAGCTGTCGCGCCGCGGAGCCCTCCTGCACCCGGTCGAGGTCCTCGATGCGCAGATGGAAGGCCCGGCCGGTGCGTCGGGCGAGGGTCCACGCCAGGATCGCGGTGCGCAGGTTCCCCAGATGCAGATCGCCGCTGGGGGAGGGGGCGTAGCGCCCGGCCCCCGGTGTCGAGGAGGGGGTCGTTGCGGCCGGGGCATCCATGGCGCCCGAGTCTAGGGGTGCCGCGCCGTGTTCAGGGTGTGGCCGTGCCGTCCTCGGGGTCGCTCGGAAGCTCGATCCGTATCCGGCCCGTCTCGAGGAACGAGGCGTCGGGGCGGTCCTCCACGAGGCTCGTGTCCTCCTGCTCCGAGGCGATCTCGATCCTGGAGACCCTCTCGTTCGCGCCCGGGAAGTATTCCGGCAGCGAGGGCACGCCGCCGGGTCGAAGGGGATTCCTGCGCATCGTGACCACTCTTCCGTCGTCCGTCGTCCGCTGCTGGCCGCCGGGCGCCGCAGCCTGCCGGTCGCTGCAACCTTCTGGTCGCTGCTGGCCGTCGGGCGCTGCCGCCTGCGGGTGATCGCGACGCCGGCCTCTGCGAGCCTGTGGCTCAGAGGGTACGCGGCGGGGTCCGACCGGGAGGGCGGATCAGCAGGATGTCCCCCTCCCGGCCGCCGGGTGCAGCCCGACCCGGCGGGGCCGGGGCGAAACCGAGCCGTGCGGCGAGGGAGCGCGAGGGGCGGTTCGCCTCGGCGGTCACGGCGATCACCTCGTGGTCGGCGCCACCGAGACGGGGATCGGTGAGCACGGCGGCCATCGCCTCGGTGGCGATGCCGTGCCCGGTCGCCGCAGGGGTCAGCCGCCAGTAGGCGCTGAGGGACTGCTCGCCCTCGTGCTCGAGGTGCGTCAGGCCGACGACGCCCAGCAGGCCGGAGGGAATCGCTGCACCGCCCGTCTGCTGTATTGGTGCTGGTGCTGGTGCTGGTGCTGGTGCTGGTGCCTGTGCTCGCGCCCGCACCGTGAGGTAGCCGGTGCCGTGCTGCTGCCACGCCTGGATCCACCGGTCCAGCACCCAGCGCATCTGCTCACGGTCGGTGAGCGGCTCGGTGAGATCCTCGGCGAAGGCGCGGGGATCGGCGTGCAGCGCGAGCAGCTCCTCGAGATCGTCCTCGCCCACGGGGGTCAGCCGCAGGCGCCGTGTCGTGAGGATCCCGCGCATGACGACGGCGCGACGACCGCCGTCGAAGGACGGGGTCGCCGCGCCGGGCACGGAATGCTCCGCGGTCAGGGTGCTGAGCCGGGACTCAGACGTCGCTGCGGTGGTTGCCGCGCTTCTCGTCGTCCGAGGCGCCGTTGCTCTGGTCGAGGTCGGAGTCGACCTTGACCTCCTTGGGGGTCGTGTCCGAGGAACGGTCGTCGCCCTTGAGCGCCTGCGCCACGTCGCCGGCGTCGGCCGAACCGACGGTGTCCGAGACGGTCGAGGAGTCGTCCTCGCTCGAGGCGGAGGCCGGGTAGTGCGCGCGGGCGAAGTCCGCGGGCGGAGCCCACGGGTCCTCGACCGGACGCGTCTTCTGCCAGGCGATGTAGCCCGCAGCGGCACCGGCGGCGGCCAGCCCGAGGACGAGCAGCACCTTGCCGGCGCGGTTCTTCTTCACAGCCGGGGTCGGGGCGAGCGCGGCCGATTTGATGTCGCCCTGGCCCTTCTCGAGCTCGCTGCGGGCCGCGTCGACGGCGGCCTTCAGCACGGAGCCGGTGGTCTCGGCGGTCTTGCGGGCGCGCGGGATGTAGTCGTCCTGCACGTCCTGCTTGAACTTGTCGGCACGCGGGCCGAGGTTCGAGGACAGCTCGGAGATCTTCTCGCCCTGCTGGCGGAAGCGCTCCTCGACGCCCGGGCCGTACTGGTCCACGAGGCCGGTGGCGCGCGAACGCGCCTCGCGGGCACCCTCGGACACGACCGGGCCGACGGTCGCGGCGAGCTTCTGGAGCTCCTCCACGGCCTTCTCGGCCCTCTGTGCGGTCGAGCCTGCGGCAGCCGCGGTCTTCTCGGCCTGCTTCTTGGCCTTCTTGGACTCACGCTTGGTGGTCAGCGCCATGAGGTTCCCCTTTCGGTCGAATCCGCCGGGTCGGGCCGACGGTGGTCCCTGGGCCGGGGCATCCCGGAGGATGACACGACCCGTGTGGCACAACTCTAACGCGAGCGAGTATGTGCGGTCCTCGGACAAAGGTCAGGTTTGCTCCCTGCCGAGCGGTCGGGCCTGGGCACAGCGGGTGTCCGCTGAGGGCGTACGGCTCCACGGAGCGCTCCGGGGCGGGCTCCCGGTGCCCGATGCGAGGTCTGTGGGAAGATGACCGCATGTTCGCAACTCTTCATACCAATCACGGGGACATCCGTCTCGAGCTGTACCCCGATCACGCCCCCAAGACCGTCGACAACTTCGTGGGCCTCGCCGAGGGCACTCGCGAGTTCACCGACGCCGAGTCCGGCGAGAAGGTGACGCGTCCCTTCTACGACGGCGTCGTCTTCCACCGCATCATCTCCGGCTTCATGCTGCAGGGCGGCGACCCGCTGGGCACCGGCACCGGCGGCCCCGGCTACACCTTCGACGACGAGATCTCGGAGAAGAACTTCAACGAGCCGTACGTGCTGGCCATGGCCAACGCCGGCAAGCGTCGCAACGCGATCACCGGTCAGCCCTCCGGCACCAACGGCTCGCAGTTCTTCATCACCGTGGGCCCGACCCCGCACCTGCAGGGCAAGCACACCGTCTTCGGTGCCGTGGCCGATGAGGACTCCAAGAAGGTCGTCGACGCGATCGAGGGCGTCAAGACCGACATGCGCGATCGTCCCCTCGAGGACGTCGTCATCAACTCGGTGACCATCGAGAAGTGATCCCGTTCGGGATGCCCCGTTGAGCGCAGTCTCGGCGAGGGGCCCTTGATAGCGAGAAGGCCCGACCCCTGCTGGGGTCGGGCCTTCTTCGTGTGTGGTCCTCGTGGCTCTCGTGGCTCAGGGCGCGCGCCCATGGGCCTGCACGACGGTGGGCCCCCGGGGACCAGCGGGCCGACGGTCAGCCGATGGCCACGCCCAGCGCCGCGCCGATCCCGTAGGTGACCAGCAGGGCGAGCAGGCCTCCGGCGATCGTCCGGACGGTCGCCCTGCGGGCCTGCGCCTGACCGAGACGGGCGCTGACCATGCCCAGCACGCCGAGGGCGATCACGACGGCGGCCATGGTGACCGGCAGTCGCCAGATGGCGGGGGAGATGAGGATCGCCAGCAGCGGGATCACGCCGCCGATCGCGAAGGAGACCAGCGAGGTGATCGCGGCGCCCCAGGGGGAGACCACAGCGTCCCCCTCCACGCCGTGGCGGAACCGGGTGTGGGCGTCCAGGGCGTCGTGGCGCTCGAGGGAGTCGGCGACCGACTCCACGACGTCGTCCGGGATGCCGGTCTCGGTCAGAGCCTCGACCAGGTGGCCATGCTCGCGGCGGGGCTGTGCGGCGAGATCGGCGCGGGTGCGGGCGATGAGGGCCCGATCCGTGTCGCGCTGGGTGGAGACGGAGACGTACTCGCCCATCGCCATGGACAGGGCACCGGCGACCAGGGCGGCGAGGCCGGAGATCAGCAGCCAGCGGATGTCCGTGGTGGCACCCGCGACGCCGACCGCGAGGCCGGCCACGGAGACGATGCCGTCGTTCGCCCCGAGCACCCCGGCGCGCAGCCGGTTCACGCGCTCCGAGCGGGAGGCGCGCTCCCGCTCCAGGTCCGACGGGGTGCGGGAGGCGGAAGTGGGCGTGCTGGGGGCTGCCGGCGCAGGGCCCCTGCGAGTGCCGGGGGCGCTGGAGGTGCCTGCGGCGGTCGGCGCTGCGGGGCGTGGGCGGGCCGACGGCGGTGCCGTGGGAGGGAGCGAGTCGACGAGAGCCATATCGGCACTCTAGTTGTTTGGACTCAGTACAGACAAGCAAGGTGAGGCTACGCTGACCTGCATGAACGTAAGGTGAGGCTTTCCGAATCAGGCAACTCTATCGGGCCGTAAATCGCCGGACGGGGCCCGCGGGTCTCCCCGCGGGCCCCGTCGATCCGGTGGCTCCGCTGCGCGAGCGGTGGCGCTGCTCAAGCGGTGGGCTTGGAGGGCCACCACATGCGGTCGCCGATCAGGGCGAACAGTGCAGGCACCAGCACGGTGCGCACCAGCAGGGTGTCCAGCAGCACGCCGAGGCCCACGATCAGGCCCAGCTGCCCCAGCACCACCAGCGGCAGCACCCCGAGGGCGGCGAACACTGCGGCGAGCACCACACCCGCGCTGGTGATGACCACGCCGGTGGAGCCGACGGCCCGCACCATGCCGTTCTTCGTGCCGTGCTCGACGGCCTCATGCCGGGCGCGGTGGACCAGGAAGATCGTGTAGTCCACGCCAAGGGCGACGAGGAACAGGAAAGCCAGCAGCGGCACCGTCACGTCGAGCGCAGGGATGTCCAGCAGAAGACGTCCGGCCCACAGACCCAGGCCGATCGCGGCGACAGCGCTGGCCACGTTCACCGTGAGCAGCACCAGCGGCGCCACCACGGCCCGCAGCAGGACCATCAGCACCAGCAGCACCACGCCCAGGATCATCGGGGCCACCACCAGCAGGTCGCGGGTGGAATCGGCGCGCACATCCATGGCGCTCGCGGTGGTGCCGCCCACCAGTGCGTCGGCCCCGGAGAGGTCGTGCAGGGTGTCGCGCAGTCCCTGGGCCTCGTCGATCGCGGCGGGGGACTCCGGCTGAGCGGTGCCGACAGCGGAGAGCACGGCCCAGCCGTCCGGCGTGGTGCCCGTGACCGAAGCGCGGTCGATGCCGGGCACGGTCTCGGCGGCCGCCACGGCGGCGTCCGCGGAGTCCTCATGGACCACGATCTGGTGCGGGGCGCTCTCGCCGGCGCCGTAGTGCTCGGCCATCGCGGCGAAACCGGTGGAGGACTCGTTCGCGGAGGCGAACTGCTCATCCTGTGACAGGCCCACCCGGGTGCCGATCAGGCCCGTGGCCAGCACACCCAGGAGCAGCACGGAGATGATGGCGGCGAAGGCCGGTCGCTTGGTGACGGTGCGCGCGACGACCGCGAACGGGCCGTGCTCGGCATCGTCACGACGGGGGGCGGCGTCCGCGGAGGTCTCGGGCTTGGGCACGAAGGGCCAGAACACCTTGCGGCCCACGACGGCGAGCAGCGCGGTGAGCGGGAACAGCACGGCGACGAGGGCGACGACCAGCCCGGCTGCGGCGGCGATGCCGAGTCCCCGGGTGGCGGGCATGACGGCGGCCAGCAGGGTCATCAGCGCGAGCACCACGGTCACGTTCGAGGCGATGATCGCCGGGGCCGTGCGGATCCAGGCGGTGCGCAACGCGGGGCGGTGGTCGTCCGTGGCGTGCAGCTCCTCGCGATAGCGGGAGATCAGCAGCAGGGCGTAGTTCGTGCCGGCGCCGAAGACGAGCACGCTGATCACGCCCGCGTCGAAGGCCAGGGCGAACTGCTCGCCGAGCATCGACGTCAGCGCGCCGGCGGCGCCGTCGGCCAGGGCCACGATCGACAGCGGGATCAGCCACAGGATCGGGGAGCGGTAGGTGAGCAGCAGCAGCACGGCCACCACGGAGATGGTGACGGCGAGGAGCGTGAAGTTCGCGCCGGAGAACGCGCCACGGATGTCGGAGCCCACGGCCGGCCCGCCGGTGACGGACACGGTGAGCTGCTCGGGGGCGGAGTCCTGGGCCGCCGAGCGCAGATCGGTGATCATCGCATCGATCGTGTCGTTGTCCGCCTCGGAGTCGACCGTGGTCATGACCAGATCCGCCTCGCCGTCCTCAGCGGGCATGGGGCCGATCGCGTCGCGGCCGGAGACCTCGGCGAGGTCCGCCTTCAGCGACTCGATCGCGGCGGTGTCGTCAGCCGTCAGAGCGCCGCCGTCATCGCGGGTGACCACGGCGAACACCGGCTGGTAGCGGTTGCCCTCCATGGTGTCGGCGATCGCGGCGGCGCGCGAGGATTCCGAGGAGTCCGGCAGCGCGTCCATCCCGGCGGCGGGGCCGGCGCCGCGCAGGCCACCGGCCATGGCCACGAGGAGCGCGACGAACACGGCGAGCATCACCCAGGCGGAGCGGCGACCGGTGAGGGCCCCGGCGATCCGCTCGGCGAGACGGCCGAGGGGGCCGCGGGGACCGGTGGGGCCCTCGCCGACGGGCGTGGAGCCCGAGTCGGGACCGAGACGGCCCGCGGCCGACGGATCGGACGGGACGGGATCACCGGCCCGGTGGCGGTGGGTGAGCGGTGTGGATGCAGGCACTGTGGGTCCTTCGTAAGAAAGCCGCTGGTGGCGGGAAATTTGCGGTCCCCGGATCGGGTGCTTCCCACGCTATGGACGGGCCGACGGAAGGGGATCAACCGTTCGATGTATTCGCCGGACGGGCGTGGGGCTGGCGGCGGTGCTGCCAGCGGTGCTGCCGACGACAACAGCCGGGTGCGCTGTCGGGCGGGGGCCGGGCATGAGATCGGACGTGGGTGGTGGCCGCTACTCTCGCTCCATGACGCAGCGACGCCTCGCCGGTGCCCGGATCCTCGCGCAGGGCCTCGCGGGCCCGCAGCGCTTCACGAGCCCGGTGCAGGCCGCACGGGAATTCGGGGCCCATCAGGGGCAGGACCTGTCCGGGGTGATGGCCTCTCTCGCCCTGCGCACCGGGGGAGATGTGGGCGCTGTCCTCGCGGCCTTCGACCGGGGCGAGATCGTGCGCGGCTACCCGATGCGCGGCACGGTGTTCGCGGTCGCCGCCGATACCCTCGCCTGGCTCACCGAGCTGTGTGCGAGCGGCCCGCTGCGGGCCGCGATCTCCCGGCGCAGCCAGCTCGAGCTCGAGGACCGCCATGTGGGCCGCGCGCAGGAGGTGCTCGAGGAGGTCGCCGCGGAGCACTCGACGCCCGGCGTGGGCCGCGGGGTGCTGCGCAAGGAGCTCGTCGCCGCCTGGGAGGCGGCCGGGATCCGCACCGATCAGGGTCGCGGCTACCACCTGCTCAGCGAGCTCATCTCCTTCGGTGTCGCCGCCTACGGGCCCTGGCGCGACGGGGAGACGGCCGTCGTGCTCGCGAGGACCTGGCTGCCCGCGGGCACGGATCTCGACGGCGCCTTCGGGGGCGACGAGGTCGCGGCCACCGCCGAGCTGGCCCGCCGGTATTTCACGACCCGTGGACCGGCGGGGGAGCGCGACCTCGCCTGGTGGTCCAAACTGCCGCTGCGCACGATCCGCGCAGCGATCCCGCTGGTCACCGAGCACCTCGAGAGCGGCTGCGCCGACAAGGACGGCCGCCTCCACGCCACGGCGGCCGAGGCCCGCGGGGGCGATGGTGAGCAGCTGTGGTGGCGTCCCGGCCTCGCCGAGGAGTACGCGGCCCGGGAGAAGGAGACGATGGCAGAGATGCTGCTGCCCGGCTTCGACGAACTGGAGCTCGGCTACCCTGACCGGCTCTATCTCCTGGACCAGGAGCGGCACCACGCGCTCGTCCCCGGGAACAACGGGGTCTTCAAGCGTGCGGCGATCCGTCGCGGCGAGGTGGTCGGCACCTGGACGCGGAAGGGACCCGCCGGGAAGCGGTCACTGGATCTCACCGAGCTGCGTCCGATCAGCGCCCCGCAGCGGAAGAGGTTCGCGACGCTCTTCACGGCCTTCCCGTACACGGCGCCCTGACCCGTCGGCCCCGGGACTGGGCGGCCCGCCCGCCCGTCGGCCCCGCCGCCGCGCGCCCGTCGGCCCGCCCGCCCGTCGGCCCGCCCGTCGGCCCGCTGCAGCCCGCCCCGAACCGCAAGGCACCGCAACGGCCCAGGTGCTCGTGATGGAATGACCCCATGGAACGCCCCAGCTACGGCTACAGCGCCGAGGACAATCCGGACCCAGCGCAGCAGACGGCCCCCGTCTGCCCTCGCCACCCCGACCGGGTGAGCTACGTGCGCTGCAAGCGCTGCGAGCGTCCGGCCTGCCCGGACTGCCAGCGATCCGCCTCGGTGGGCATGCTGTGCGTGGACTGCGAGCGCGAGCTCAGCAAGCAGCAGGCCGCCTCACGCCCCCGCAACGCCATGGGCGGTGGCATGGGCCGCAGCAGGCCCTACGTCACCTACACCGTGATGGCGCTGTGCATCCTGGCCTACCTCGGCCAGACCTTCGTGCCCGAGATCGTGTACCAGTTCGGGGTGTTCGCGCCCTTCCGCATCCTCATCATGCCGTGGACCTTCCTCACGGCGGGCTTCCTGCACGGCGGGGTGATGCACCTGCTGCTGAACATGTACGCGCTGTACATCGTGGGGCAGTACCTCGAGCCGACCATGGGCCACGCCCGGTTCGCAGCGGTGTACTTCGCCTCGCTCATCGGCGGGCACACCGCCGTCTACCTCCTGACCGATCCGATGAGCAACGCCTGGTACGGCGGCACCCTCGGGGCCAGCGGCGGCGTGTTCGGCCTCTTCGCGGCCATGTTCATCGTGAACCGTCGCCTGGGCGGGCAGACCGCGCAGATCGTGGTGCTCATCGCGCTGAACCTCGTCATCACCTTCACCTTCCCGAACATCTCGTGGCAGGGCCACCTCGGCGGCCTCGTGGTGGGCGGCGCGCTCACGGCGGCCATGTTCGCCCTGCGCCCGAAGGCGAGCCCCGGCGAGGACAGGCAGGCCCTGGCCAAGCGGTCGGCACTGCTCCACGCCGCCTGCGTGGCCGGCGTCGTGCTGCTGTGCGTGGTGGCGATCATCGTGAAGACTCTGATGCTCCCCCTCTGAGCGGGACCTCGCCCGGCAGGCACCTGCCCGGGCAGACCCCACCGTGCACGGGCCGGTGCAGCCGATGACGCTGCGCCGGCCCGTTCCGTGTCGTTCCGTTCCCGTGCGACGTGCTTGTGCGTTGGCAGGCGCTGTGTCCCGGCACCCCGGCACCCCGGCACCCCGGCACCCCGGCACCCCGGCACCCCGGCACCCCGGCACCCCGGCACCCCGGCACCCCGGCACCCCGGCACCCCGAGGGCCCTGCGGCACCGCATTCTTGTGGCCTGCGAACCGGGGCGAATGACAACGGTGTGACTATCCCCAGTTGTGGACAACATTGGGGACGGACTGCGATCGAGTGGGGGATGTGGGCCGCGGGATGTGGAAAACCGGGGATGGGGTGTGGACAGACAGTGGGGAAAGCAATCCGGCGACGGTTGACTTCCAGGCCTCATCCCCGCGATCCACAGCGCGTTGACCTCCCTCTGGACTTGATCGGGGCACTCCGGGCCCCACATATCGCGGACTGTGCGAAAAATCGCCGATCTCGCGATGACCTGCAGTGATGGTCGCCTCATTGAGGGGAGGTCAGGAGCGGGAACGGCGCGGATGGGGCCGCTGGACGGGTTATCCTCAACGCCTGGCGCGACACGCCGCATGCGACGCCCGTACCTGCGGAACTACAACTCTGTCATTCGTCCACCACTGTGGAGAGTCTTGTGGATAACCTCTGGATTCAGGCGTGGCAGGGTGTGGACGGAGTGTGGTCATCCACCATGAAGGCGGCTGTCCACAGCCCCGGAGCCCCACGGAGGGCCGCTCTGTTCACCGTCGCCGACATGTGGTAGCGCCGTCGGCACGGGGTGTCGCGTGGATCAGTGCTCGGTGCCGCCGGTCCGTGCGATGTCGACGTCGGTCTCCCGGATCGTCCCGACCATAGACACCAGGGCGGCAGCCGCCGCCTGAGGGGCCACGACGTCTGCCGACGGGACGTGCACGAATCCGCCTCGCACACCCGCCAGCTCAGAGTCGGTCGCGAGCAGGTGCTGGAGGCGGTAGAAGACGTCGTTGCACACGTAGGTCCCGGCGGTCTGCGACACCGAGCCCGGGATCCCCGCCTCGCCCAGTGCGGCGACCATCGCCTTGATCGGCAGGCTCGTGAAGTGGCCGACGGGGCCGCCCGGCACCACCGGATCGCCGACGGGGGAGGCGCCCGCGTTGTCGGGGATGCGGGCATCGCGCACGTTGATCGCCACCCGCTCGGGGGTGATCCCGCTGCGTCCCGCCGCGAGCCCCACGGCGATCACCAGGGCCGGACGATGCGTGCGCACGGCCTGCTCGAGCAGGTCCCGGATCTCCCGAACTCCACGGGGAGCTCGAGAGCCTCGACCCGCAGGCCGCTCTCGCGCAGCACGGGCAGAGCCTGCGAGACCGCCTGCCAGGACTCGTTCTCCACAGCCCCGGCGAAGGGCTCGAAACCGCTCAGCAGCACATCGATCATCATGCGCACAGCCTACGGAGCGGGCAGGACGAGCGGGGCGGAAGGAGGCTGTCGATATTCGGGTGGGCGACGACGGGACCTGGCGCTACCCTGGGGCGATGTCGCTCACGCCCGACCTCGCTGCCCTGTTCCCGCCCTTCGGGCTGCTCCTGCGCGCGGGAGACCTCACCCTGCGCATGATGCGCGACGACGACCTGCCCGAATACGCCGCGCTGCTGCGTCGGCCGATCTTCGCGAACCCCGACTCCCCGGAGGTTTTCCCCTGGTACCGGACCGATCCCGACACCAGGGTGCGCCAGGCGCTGAGCTTCAACTGGCGCCTGCGCGCGGGAGTCTCCCCGGAGGAATGGCAGCTGCCGCTGGGCATCTGGGCGGGCGGCCGGATGATCGGCTGCCAGGACATCAGCGCGAAGCGGTTCGCGGAGCGACGCACCGTCACCACCGGTTCCTGGCTGACCCTCGATGCGCACGGCAAGGGCTACGGGAAGCTCATGCGGCAGGCGATGCTGGTCTTCGCCTTCGACCACCTCGGCGCGCAGCGGGCGGAGTCCTCGGCCGTGCTCGGCAACGCGCCCTCGTTCGCGGTCTCGCACGGCTGCGGGTACGTCGACAACGGCACCGCGATGGGCCCGCAGCCCGGGCCGGGGATCGTCGAGCAGCGCTTCCTGCTCACCCCGGACCGCTTCGTGCGGCCCGCGGTGCCGGTCGGGGTCGAGGGAGTCACTGACCAGTTGAGGGAGCTGCTCGGCGCCTAAACCGGGCAGCTGCCCAGGGGTCGGGAGGGTCGGGCGACCGGAGGTCCCGGTCACGATGGGATCCGTAGCGTCCGAGCGTCTTGGGCGTTCCGGGCGGGCCGATGAGCTCGGGCCGCTCGAGCTGCCGGAGGAACCCTGGCAGCTCGAACGGCCCGAGAGGCTGCTCCGCGCGAACGCGTCAGCAGTAGGCAGTGGTCTTGCTCGTGCGCACGTACGTCTTCGTCGCCTTGTGAGAGCCGCCCTTGTACTTGCAGGACTCGATGAGCTTGCCCTTGTTCGTGTAGGTGCGGGCGGTGTCGCCGGTGTTGTTCCAGACGTAGCCCTTGTTGTTCCAGTACACGGTGCTGGCGGTGTTCTTGCCCTTGCCCGTGCGGATCGTGAGGGTCTTACCCGGCTTGAGCTTCGTGCCCTTGGGGAAGGTGAACTTCTTCGGGCCGCTGTCACGGATCGTGTAGCCGGTGAGCGTGAGGGTCTTCTTCCCGGTGTTCTTCACCTGGATGTACTCCTTGTTGAACAGCTTGTTCTTGGAGTAGTCCTTGCCCGGCGGATCGTAGTAGACCTTCACGATGTCCAGCGGCTTCTTCACCGCGGCCTCGGCGGCAGGTGGAGCGATCCCCACCATGCCCACGACCAGCAGGGCGGCGAGGAGCATGGTCAGGAAACGGGCGCGCGACACAATAGAGGAGAGCATGGGTGCCTCTGAGGGTGAGGGCGATCCGCGGGTGGCCGGTCGGGACGCGACGGTGCGCCCGGGGCTCCTCAGGATCGAGGTGGTTGATTGTGGAAGTAATGTAACCCGCCCGGCGCCTTCGCGCCAGAGATTCTGCGCAGTTGCCCAGCGATGCGCGTCACAGCGCGTTCTTCCTGGTCAGCTCCTCGCTCAGCGACCATGCGGCGACCCGGTGCCGAGGTGGGAGCCGACGCGATCACGTCGGCTCCCACCGCTGGCTCACATGGAGTCCTGCCACGCCTGGTAGAGCGCTGCGAAGCGGCCGCCCTGGGCGACGAGCTCCTGCGGGGAGCCGTCCTCGACGACCTCGCCGCCATGCACCACGAGCACCCTGTCCGCGATCATCACGGTGGTCAGGCGGTGCGCGATGATCAGCGAGGTGCGGTGCCCGAGGAGCTTCGAGAGCCCCTCCTGCACCATGCGCTCGCTGGGGATGTCCAGCGAGCTGGTGGCCTCGTCGAGGATCAGCACGCGCGGATCGGCGAGGAAGGCGCGCGCGAAGGAGATCAGCTGACGCTGACCGGCCGAGACGCGCCCGCCGCGCTTGTTCACATCGGTGTCGTAGCCGTAGGGGAGCGACTCGATGAAGGAATCCGCTCCGATGGCTCGCGCGGCGCCCTCGATCTCCTCGCGGCTCGCCCCGGGCTTGCCGAGCGCGATGTTGTCCGCGACGGTCCCGGAGAACAGGTACGCCTCCTGGGTGACCATGACGATGTTGCGGGTGAGGTCCTTCATGGAGATGTCCCGAAGGTCCACGTCGTCCAGGCGCACGCTGCCCTCGGTCGCGTCGTAGAAACGGCTGATCAGCTTGGCGACCGTGGATTTGCCGGCGCCCGTCTGGCCCACCAGGGCGATCGTCTGCCCGGCGGGGATGTGCAGGTCCATGGGCTTGAGCACGAGCGGCCCGGACTCGGTGTACCGGAAGGCCACGTCCACGAAGTCGACCTTGCCGGATGATGTCGGCAGCGGCGTGGGGTTCTCCTTCTCCTGCACGTGCGGCTGCACGGCCAGGAGGTTCGCGATCTTCTCGAGCGCCGCCACAGCGGACTGGAAGGCGTTGTAGAAGTTCGCGATCTCGTCGACCGGCTGGAAGAACCGGCGGGAGTAGAGCACCAGCGCGACCAGCACGCCGACCTGGAGGTTGCCGTCGAGCACCCGGAAGCCGCCCACCAGCAGCACGGCGGCGATGGTCACGTTCGCGAGGATGCGCAGCGCCGGCTGGTAGATGCCGAACACGTTGACCGAGCGCAGCGAGGCGTCGCGGTAGTCCTGGGCGAGGGTGTCGAACTCCTTCTGGTTGCGCTCCTCCTTGCGGAACGCCTTGACCGCGCGGATCCCGGCGAGGGCCTCGACGAAGTGCACGATCAGCCGCGCCGAGTGGGTGCGGATCGCGCGGTACTCGATGCGGGAACGCTTCTGGAACCAGATGGTCAGCAGCACGCAAGGGATCAGCATCGCCAGCATCACCACGCCGGTCACCCAGTCCATGGTCACGATCAGCACGATCGTGAACACCATGGACAGGAACGCGCCGACCATGACGTTCACGCCCGAGTCCAGCAGCTCGCGCAGGGCCTCCATGTCCGAGGTCTGGCGCGAGACGATCCGGCCCGAGGTGTAGTTCTCGTGGAACTCGAGGTCCTGGCGCTGCGTGAAGCGGAAGACCCTGCGGCGCAGGGACAGCAGCATCTTCTGGCCGACGACGACGGACTGGCGCACGTACCCGAAGGTCAGCAGACCGCCGATGATGGCCGCGGCGACGTTCAGCGCGGCCGCCTGGATGGCAGGGACCGGGTTGCCGGCCTTCAGCTCGGGCAGGCCGGTGTCGATGCCCCAGGCGATGATCGTCGGGCCCGCGACCACGGCGAGCTGGGCGACGACCACCATCAGGGCCATCAGCAGGAACTGCTTCTTGACGGGGGAGATCAGTTCTCGCAGCAGTGCGAAGGAGCGCTGCCGGGAGGCCTTGTTCTCGGCGGCGGTGGGGGCATCCTGGTTGTCGTCGTCCTTGTCCTGTTCGACGGCCGTGGCGCTCATCGCTGCTCCCCCTCCCCGGCGGCGTCGCGGATCGCGGACAGCTCGAGCTCCCCGGTGAGGGTCTCGATGTCCTGGTCGCGGCGGGCTTCTTCTTCCTGGTTGGCGATCACCCAGCGGTAGCGCGGGGAGGTCTTCAACAGGTCCGCATGGGTGCCCACCTCGATCACGCGACCGTGGTCGAGCATGGCCACCCGGTCGGCGAGGGCCACGGTGGAGGTGCGGTGGGCGACGATCAGCGTGGTCGTGCCCGCGAGCACCTCGCGCAGGCGACCGGTGACGGTCTCCTCCGTCTTGGTGTCCAGCGCGGACAGCGGATCATCCAGCAGCAGCACGGCGGGCTTGGCCGCGATGGAGCGGGCCAGAGCCAGGCGCTGACGCTGGCCACCGGACAGGCTCATGCCTTCCTCGCCGATGGGAGTGTCCACCCCGTCGGGAAGGTCGAACGCGAAGGTCGCGTCGGCCGTGCGCAGGGCGAGGTCGAGCAGCTGCTCGCGCTCCGCCTCGGGGAGCGTCGGATCTGCTCCCAGCAGCACGTTCTCGCGCACCGAGTCGGAGAACAGGGTGGCGTCCTCGAAGGCGAACGCAGTGAGGGAGCGCAGGGCGATCAGGTCCATGTCGCGGATGTCGACGCCGTCGATCGTGATGGTGCCGCCGGTGACGTCGTACAGGCGCGGGACCAGCTGCAGCATCGTGGACTTGCCACTGCCGGTCACGCCCACCAGGGCCATCGTCTCACCGGGACGGATCTCGAGATCCACGCCGTCGAGGACGTCGGGGACATGCTCCGGGGCATCCTCGTAGCGGAAGTGCACACCCTCGAGGCGCACCGCTCCGAGAGCTCGGGCCGGGTCCACCGGAACGGGGTGCTCCGGGGAGGTGATCCGGTTCTCCTCGTCCATGACCTCGTAGTGACGGTCCAGGGCGGTGGTCGCGTTGACGGCCTGGCCCAGGAGCATGCCGAGCTGCCGCACCGGGCCGACCACCAGGGTGGCGGTCGCGAAGTACGAGGCCAGCTGCCCCGTCGAGATCGAGCCGCCCGCGGTGAGGTACAGGCCCACCAGCAGGGCCACACCGAGTGCGAGCTCCGGGAGCATGAACATGAACATGTCGAAGCGCGCGATGGCGGTCGCCTTGCGCACCTCGGTCTGGCGCAGCTCCTCGGCCTGCTCGGTGAAGCCTTCGAGGGCCGACGGGCCCCGCCCGAAGGCCTTGAGCACGCGGATGCCCTGCACCGACTGCTCGATGGTGGTGGCCAGGTCGCCGTTCTGGTCCTGCGAGGTGCGCGAGAGCACCGAGAAGCTGCGGTTGAAGCGGTAGGCGATCACGGAGACCGGCACCGCGGCCAGGAAGAAGATGATCGCGAGGATCCCCGAGGAGCGCCACAGCAGGGCCATGCCCACGATGACCGTGACCGAGCTGGTCACCGCCATGATCATGCCGAAGGCGATCCAGCGGCGGATCTGGTTGATGTCCGTGAGCATGCGCGAGAGCAGCTGCCCGGACCCCCAGCCGTCGTGGAAGGAGACCGGCATGTTCTGGATCTTCTCGTAGAAGTTCACGCGGATCTGCTTCTCGACCGTGGTCGAGGGGGCCACGGCGAACGTGCGTCGCAGCCAGATCAGGGACGCCTCGAGCAGACCGAGGGCCAGCACGATCGCACCACCGGTCCAGATGGTCGCGGCGACGGCGTCGGATTCAAGGCGGTTGACGATGTATTCGAGGACCTGGGGGATCATCAGCGCCACGAGGGACGCGGTGAGGGCGCTGAGAAGGCCCAGGTAGAGGCGGAATCGGATAGGGCGGACCGTCTGCCAGAGGCGGCTCATGGTGCCGAGCATGGGGAAAGGAGTCCTCAGGGATTGCGCTGTCCCGGCGGTCGGGACGAAGTCTTAGCCTAGTCAACTATCCCGACGACCGATAGCGCATTCCGCGCGCGTTGTGAATCGATCACCGCCTGGACCGCATCCCTGCCCGTCGCCCCGGCCTCGTTCATGGCGATCACGAGGCGGGGTGAGACGTCACCCGCTAGAGGCTTCGCTCCGTTCGACACGTCGGACCCTCAGGATCTCGAAGACGATGCCTACGAGGAGCACCGCGGCGAGGATCAGCCGGATCACCGGGATCTCGCCGCCGCCCAGCTCGCTCGCGGCGGCACTGAGGAGCAGGCCCAGGGCGAATCCGAGGGCGAGACCGTTCGTCAGATTGCGCATCCCTCCACCCTCGGCCGTCCAGCCGAGTGGGGCGGGGGCGTCTCAGGCCTCGTCGGCCGGTTCGACCGGGCTCCACTCGCTGTAGGCGGCGTCGGAGAGCAGCGCTGCGGCGCTGGCGGTCGCGGCGGTCACGGTGAGCACTGCCGGCCAGGAGCCGATCTTCTTCGCGAGCGGGTGCGAGAGGCCGAAGCCGAGCACGTAGGTCGCGCCGAGCACGGCCGTGGTCCCGGCCCCGCGACGGGCCAGCCAGGTGCGCCCGGCGTAGATCCCGGCCGCGGCGAGCACCACGCCGCCCAGCGGACGGATCCCGGTCTCGCGGGCGGTCAGCCAGCCGCCGATCAGTCCGGCGGTGACGACGGAGGCGGTGTTGACGGATTCGGCAGGCTTGATCGTGATGCTCATGGCCGGGAGCCTACGCCGGGCCGGTGTGCGGACTCTGAAGCAGAGCAGCCCGTCACCGCACCACGGCGATGCCGTGCGCGGGCACCACGCCCGGTGCCGCCGGGCCCACGCCGTCGAGCATGTCGGCGCCGCTGACGGACTCCACCACCTCGCCGGGAGCGGGCCGGTCCTCGTCGCCGAGGTTCAGCACGAGGGTGAGCGCGGAGTGCTCGCCGCCGTCGGCGCTGTCCTCGTCGCCACGGGGGCTCAGCACGATCTCGGCGTAGGTGTTCTCGAGGGACTCCTCGCGCACCACGACGCTCGCCTCGGCGAGCCAGGGCTCGCGCCGGCGCAGGGAGAGCAGGCGCTGGTGCACCTCGAGGATCCGCGGGGCCGCCTCGGGGCGCAGCACCGCAGGATGATTTCCGGTCAGAGACTCGGCAGGGTCTTCGGGGAAGGTGGGGCGCACCGCGTCGTCGCCGCCGGGTCGCTCCTCCTTGACGCCGGTGGCCCCGAACTCGTCTCCCGCGTAGACGGCGGGGATGCCGGGCAGCAGCGCCAGCAGGGCGTAGGTGGCGGCGAGGTCCCGGCCGTCGGTGAGCTGGGAGGCGATGCGGGTGGTGTCGTGGTTGCCCACGAAGGTCAGCGGGTGCGCGCCCCCGTCGGCCTCGAGGAACTCCTGGTGGCGACCCAGCGCATGGGCGAGCTCGAAGAGGTTCCCGTCGCGCAGCGCGGACCAGATCGCCTTCCACAGCTCGTACTGGGTGACCGAGTCCGCGCCGGAGGCCGCGGCGAACGCGGGATAGTCGCCGTGGATGACCTCGCCGAGGATCCACGCGTCGGGGTGCGCGGCGCGTACGCGCTGGATGATCGGGGCCCAGGCGTCGACCCCCGCGGCGTACATCGCATCCAGCCGCCAGCCGTCGACCCCGCGGTCCAGCCACAGGCACATGATGTCCACGATCGCGTCCTGCACCACGGAGTCGCCGAGCTCCAGCTCCACCAGGTCGGCGTTGCCCTCGAAGCCGTAGGGCTGGTCCCCGGACCAGCGGATGTGGGCACCTTCGGGGCTGCCCGGCCCGGTGGAGATCGCCCGACGGGCCACCGGATGCTGATCGGAGACATGGTTGAACACGCCGTCGAGCACGAGGCGGATGCCCCGCTCCCGGCAGGCCGCGATCAGCGCGTCGAAGTCCGCGTCGTTCCCCAGGCGCGGATCGAGGCGGCGATGGTCGAGCGTGTCATAGCCGTGGGAGACGGAGTCGAAGATCGGGTTGAGGATCAGCACGTTCGCGCCGAGGCCCACGAGATGGTCGAGCCATCCGGTCAGGCGTCGCAGCCGGTGCACGACGTTCTCGCCGTCGGCGCCGCCGTAGCCCTCCCCGCCCAGGTCCTCGCGGTGCTGGGGTGCGCCGCAGAAGCCCAGCGGGTAGACCTGCCAGCAGATCGCGTCGCGGATCCAGCTCGGTGCGGACGGCGCAGTCGTGTTCATGCGCCCATCGTAGGCGGGACGTGGTCGAGGGGCACTGCTTCAATGGGCACTGCGCCATTCTCTCCTGCGGCGCCCGTCGACCTCTGGAGTGATCACCGATGATCCGTATGCGCACCGACTTCTTCGCCGAGTCCCTCGGCATGGGCACCTCGATGGTGGTGCTGATGCCGCAGGCCGCCTCCGGGATCGGCATGGAGGGGGCCGACGCCGGCCAGGCCCCGGGCGACGGCGTGCCGGTGCTCTACCTCCTGCACGGACTCAGCGACGACTGCACGATCTGGGAACGGCGCACCTCGATCGAGCGCTACGCGACCGAGAAGGGCATCGCCGTGGTGATGCCGGAGGTGCGGCGCTCCTTCTACTGCGACGAGGAGGCGGGGGAGAAGTACTGGACCTTCGTGGCCGAGGAGCTGCCGGAGCTGGTCGCCCGCACCTTCCACGTCTCCACCGCCCGCGAGGACACCTTCGTGGCGGGCCTGTCCATGGGTGGGTTCGGCGCCTTCAAGCTGGCCCTGAACCACCCCGACCGCTTCGCTGCCGCCGCGAGCCTCTCCGGCGCGGTCGACCTGCTCTCGATGGATCTCAGCGCCCGTGATGCGGCCTTGGCTCCGCGCATCTGGGGAGATCGCGATCTCGCGGGAACCGCCGACGACCTGCTCGGCCTGGTCGGCACCGTCGACCCGCAGTCGCTGCCCGCGCTGTTCCTGGACTGCGGCACCGAGGACGGCCTGCTCGAGCAGAACCGGCGCTTCATCGACGCCGCCGAGCAGCACAGCGTGGACCTCGCCTCGCGCCTGCGCCCCGGCGACCACGCCTGGGAGTTCTGGGACCAGGGAATCCAGGACGTCCTGGACTGGCTGCCGATCCGCCGCGCCACCGGCGCCTGACGGAAGGGCGGCTAGCGCGAGACGTTCGTCGGGCGGGCGGCGTGGTGGGGCACGATGGTCCCAGTCCTGCCCCGCCGACGCCCGACGTCGGCCCCGCATCCCCGACCCCAGGAGCGACCATGGCCGTTTTCGCCGTCCAGTACACCTACACCGACGACGCCGAGAAGACGCAGGCCGTGCGGCCCGAGCATCGCGAGCACCTGCGCGAGCTGCTCGCCGCGGGAACGTTGCTGCTCGCCGGTCCGCTCAGCGGCGCGCCGGGCGCCCTGCTGATTGTGCGCGCCGACTCCGAGACGGCGGCGCTCGCGGCGCTGGACGGCGACCCCTTCCTGCGCGAGGGCGTGATCATCGATCGCAGCGCGCGGGAGTGGTCCGTCTCGATCGGCGAGCTGCCCGGCGCCTGAGGCGAGGGTCGGTCCGGCGTCGGTCATCGAGGTGCATCGGGCGCTGTTCCGGCGTCGGTCACGGGGGTGCATCGGGCGCTGTTCCGGCAGTCGTGCCCACTGGCGCGTGGTGTGCAGCCTCGCCCCTAGAGAGGCAGCCTGTACGCCAGGCGCCACTGGATACGGCGTTACGGTGAGTTTCCCTCGGGCTGGTCCCCACCCTTGGCGCGCTCCCGACCCTCGGCCTGGGCGTCCAGCAGCTGCACGACGCTCGCCGCGGGAGTGATCTCCTCGCCGACGATCACGAGCGGCACGGCCTCGGCCCCGCCGTGCTCTGCGAGGAACTGCTGGGCGGCCGGATCCTGGTAGACGTTCACCCAGATCACGTCCTCCCGGGGGCTGCGGATCGCGGTCTGCAGCCGGGCGGAGAGGGCGTTGCCCGGCGCCCACAGCACGATCGCCACGTCATCGCCGCGACGGCGCAGCGCGGTGGCGAGCGGAGTGTGCGGCCCGGCGTGCAGCGGGCTCGTCCAGTACGCCATGAACAGCGAGAACAGCACGACCGCCACGGCGGCGATCCGCTGCTGCGCCAGCACCAGCAGGCCGGCCGCGATCAGCCCGCCCACCAGCAGCAGAGCCGGCCGCAACCACGCCGAGAGCGGGGCACGGGCGCGGGGTGCAGGCGCAGGGCCGGAAGTATCAGGGCTGGTCATGGGTCCAGGGTAGAGGTGCTCGCTGAGCGCGGCAGATGCGCCGGGTGCACCGGAAGCTCACGATGCACCGAGTGCACTAGATACTCACGATGCACCGGGTGCGTTGCGCGGGCCGGACGCTCAGATCATCGCCGCGGTCGACAGCCGGGTGTTGGTCTCGGCCACGAGCGCATCGCGCAGGGCGCCGACGGCCGGGATCGACAGGGCCCCGCGACGGTTGATCAGGCCGATCATGCGGTCATCGAGGTCCGGCAGGTGGCGCACCACGACGTCGTCGGTCGGGGGAGCGGCCTCGAGCGCGGTCTCGGGCATCAGGGCGACGCCGCCGCCGTGCACGATCAGGCGCTGCACCACGATCGAATCGTCGGTGGAGTGGCGGATCTTCGGCACGAAGCCCGCCCGACGGGCGCTGCTGAGCAGGTTCGCCCGACAGCGCTCGCAGCCCGCGATCCATGGATCCTCGGCCAGGTCCGCCAACGTCAGGTCCGGATCTTCGGCGCGGGGATGCTCGCGCGGCAGCACGGCCATCACGCGATCCTCCAGGAGCGGGGTCCACTCCAGGGTGCCCTCGTCGTCGATGTCGCTGCACGGGTAGCGGAACACCAGGGCGAGGTCGAGGGCGCCTTCGCGCACGGCCGGGATCGCATCCGGCGGCTCGAGCTCGGAGAAGGTGACCTCGAGATCGGGGGCCGTCTTCGCCAGGTTCGCCAGCACCGGCGGCAGCAGCACGGCGGCGGCCGACGGGAACGTCCCGAACTTCACGGTGCCACGGCGCAGTGCCGTGATGTCCGCGAGCTCCTCCTCGGCGGCGTGCAGCTGGGCCGCGATCGCCTCGGCGTGCGCGGCGAGCCGGCCGCCGGCCTCGGTGGGCGTGATGCCGGAGGAGGAGCGCAGCAGCAGCTGGGTGCCCACCTCCTTCTCGAGCGCCGCGAGGTGCTGGGAGACGGCGGGCTGGGTCCAGCCCAGCTCGCGCGCACCGGCACCGATCGAACCGTTGCGCACGACGGTGCGGAAGATGAGCAGACGACGAGGATCCATACGCCTATTCTAGGCGCGGGTAGCAAGCCCTGCTTATGGGTTGAGGCACACCGCTCAGGAGTCTGCAGCCGACGGCTCGCCCGGATAGGTGCCGATGGACCACAAGTTCCCTTCCGGGTCGGCGAGGGTGAGCTCCCGCCCTCCGTGGTCCCGTTCGCGCAGCGCTTGGACGATTCGCGCACCGGAGCCCTCCGACTGGGCGCGGGCCAGCAGGGCGTCGAGATCGGGATCGTCCAGGACCAGATAGGTGCCAGACGTTCCGGGCTCGCGCTGGTACTCCGCGTCCGGCCGATGGTTGCCGAGCATGACGGCGCCGCCGCCGGGCCAGTCCAGCTGGGCATGCGCGATCGTGTCGCCCTCGCCGGGGACGACGAGGTTCTGGGCGAAGCCGAGCACATCGCACAGGAAGCGGATCTCGGCGAGGGCGTCGCGGGCTTGGAAGGCGACGAAGACGCGGGTCGGGGGTGTGGGGTCGGTCGTGGTGTCCATGCCTCAATCCTGCGCGGTGCCATGGCCGCCCGCTTGAAGGTTTCGGCGCTCCTCCTGGATCCAGGCGCTGGGGGAGGCACCCGTGAAACGACGGAACTCCCGGGTGAGATGAGCGTGGTCCGCATAGCCCACATCGGCGGCGATTCCCGCGAGATCAGGGCTGCGCTCGTGATGCACGGTGCCGGCGATCGTCGCGAGCGCGGCCTCGAAGCGGGTTAGACGGGCAGCGCTCTTCGGACCAAGTCCGAACTCGCGGGCGAACTCGGTGCGCAGCTGCCGCGGGGATAGGAATACCTGGCCCGCGAGAGTGTCCATGGTGATCCGTCCCCGGGAGGCGAGCACGAGTCGCCAGGCCTCGGCCACGTCGGCCCGGACGCGCCCGGCGCGCGCCGCAGGGTCGGCGCACCAGGTGCGGAACGTGCGGGCGATCCGCTCGATGCGCTCCCTCGGGCCGGCGGAGTCGCCGACCCGCTCCCAGAGGTCTCGTCCGATTCGGCCCAGCACCTCGGCGCCGTCGAAGGCGCCGACGAGATCCGCCGCCCGCACGCCGAACAGGGTGCGGGCGGCGAGGGGGTCGATCTGCAGCTGGATGCCCTCCTGGTGGGTGGGCTGGTCGATGAGGATCGGCGCCGTGTGCATCCCGGCCAGGACCAGATCGGCGCGGGATCCGGCCGACGTGCCCAATGCGCCTTCGTCCCAGGCGCCCAGCACAGGTCCGTCCAGGCTGAAGATGGTGGTGAGGGTGGTGCTCGGCAGACCGCGGTGCACCCCTGCCTCCAACCCGCGGGCCCGGTACGCAGAGCCGCCGCGGAGGCCGGGCACAGCGGCCGGCGCCACGCTCACGAACTCGAGCGTGGCGGGCGGCGCGGCATGGTCGCTCACGATCCCAGGATCCCGCTCCCTTCCATGGACGGCAAGGGTCGCCGCCTCCGGAAGCGCGTCGGGTGGGGAGCGGTCAGGGCCGCAGCGTGACCCGTCGGAGGAAACCGGGATCAGACCGGCGTGCCGACTCGCCCGCGCGCTCCTCTGCCCGGCGTCCCGACCTGTCCGCGTGCTCCTCTGCCCGGCGTGCCGACTCACCCGAGCGCTCCTCTGCCCGGCGTGACAAAGTTGGGGGATAGCGACTGCCATTACCCCAACTTCGTCTCATTCAGTCCCCCACGTCGTCCATTCCCCGGGCGTCGTCACGGTGTGCCGCTCAGCGGCGACTCAGACGGGCGGCAGCCCCAGGTTCTCCCGCAGCGTGGAGCCGGCGTAGTCGGTCGGGTAGACGCCGCGCTCCTGCAGGCGGGGGATGAGGTGGTCCACGATGTCGTCCAGGCCTGAGGGGATGAGCCACGGGGTGATGTTCAGGCCGTCGATCGCTCCCAGCCGGGCGAACTCCACGAGACGATCGGCGACCGCGTCGTAGCTGCCGCTGAAGGTGCCGCGGCGGGAACCGGCCTTGACCCGGGCGAACTCGAGGATCGACTGACCCTTCTCCGCGGCTTCCTCGCGCCACTGCTGCGTGAGCTCCTGGGCCTTGGCGAACTGGAAGCCGGCCCCGCGGGTCACGCCGGACTCGACCACCTCCGGCTCGACGTCGGGGAGAGGCCCCTCGGGATCGAAGTCCGACAGGTCCCGGCCCCAGTACTGCTCGAGCAGGGCGATCGCCTGCTCGGGGCCCACCTGCAGATCGCGCACCCAGCGGATCTTCTCGTCGGCCTCCTTCTCGGTGGGCGCGAGCACCACCTCCGCGCCCGGGAGGATCTTCACGCTGTTCGCGTCGCGGCCCACCGCGACGGTGCGCTCGGCGATGCTGCGGCGGAAGTCGACCGCCGCCTCGAGGGTGCCGTGCGGGGAGAAGATGACGTCCGCCGTGCGGGCGGCGAAGTCCTGCCCGGCGGGCGAGGCCCCGGCCTGGAACAGCACCGGCCGGCCCTGCGCGGAACGGGGCAGATCGCCCTGAGCACGCACCGAGTAGTGGTCGCCGTCGTGCTCGATCTGCTCGCCGCGCCAGAACTGCTGGGCGACCTCCACGAACGCCTCGGCGTGCACGTACCGGTCCGCGTGGTCGAGATAGCCGCCGCGCCGGAAGTTCTCCCCTGTCCACGCGTTGTCCGTGGTCACGACGTTCCAGCCGGCCCGGCCGCCCGAGAGCAGATCAAGGGTCTGGAACCGACGGGCGAGGTCCACGGGGTCGTTGTAGGTCGTGTTTTGGGTGGCGACCAGACCGATCTGGTCCGTGACCGCCGCCAGCGCCGCGAGCAGGGCCTGCGCATCGGGACGCCCGGCCACGTCGAACTCCAGCGGCACGCCGCGATGCTCACGCAGCCGCAGCCCCTCACCCAGGAAGAACGCCGCGAACTTCCCGCGCTCGGCGGTGCGCACCAGCGCCTCGAAGGACTCCCAGGCCACCTGGTCGCCGCTCTGGGGCAGTCGCCAGATGGTCGAGGAGTTCACGCCCTGGAAGAACGCCCCGAAGGACAGCTGCCCGGTGGGGGTGTGCGCAGGATGGATCGGATGCTCAGCGGGGCCGGTGGCCAGGGCGGCGGCCTCGGCGGACGGCTCGGTGTCGGCGGCGGGGCGGAACGGGGCGGTGGTGCTCATGCGAGGTCCTCGGAGTTCAGACGGGCGCGGTCGGAGCGACGCGCAGGATCGGCGGCACGGGCCGCGACGGGCAGGCCCAGCTGGTCACGCAGGCTCTGCCCGGCCGACGGGGCCGCGGCGAGCAGCCCGCGCTCCCGCAGGGCGGCGGAGAGCTCGGCCACGGTGCCCAGCGGATCGGCCTCCAGGTCCAGACCCACCAGGCGCACCAGGCGCACGGCGGGACCGGCATCCTCGGCCAGCGCCCGCTCGACGGCGTCGACGACGGCGTCGGGGCGGGCGCCCGTGGACACATCGAGGTCGAGCACGCGCCCATCGGCCAGCTCGGTCGCGACGCGCTCGCCGGCGGCGGCGCGGTCCGCATCGGCGATCAGCACCGGGAGCAGGCCCTGCGGGGAGCGCGGGGTGATCGCCGGCCCGCGCACCGCGAAGGACTCGCCCTCGAAATCGGCGTACTGCAGGCGCGCGGCGTCCACGTACACGCCCGATGCGGTATCGCGCACCACGGCGTCCTCGGCCCAGGAGTCCCACACCAGCCGCGAGGCCTCGAGCACGTCGGCCGCCTCGCGCGCCGTGTCCTCCAGACCCAGCGTGGTGCGGCCGACGGTCGCGGCCACCGTCGGATCGGTCTCCGCCGTGAGCAGCCACCCGGCACGACCGTGGCTGATGTGGTCCAGGCTCATCAGCTGCGTGGCCAGGTGGAACGGCTCCACGTAGACGGCGTCGGTGCGCGGCAGCAGCGCAATGGCGTCGGTGAGCGGAGCCAGGTGGGAGGCGACATGGATGGGGTGGAGCCCGCCGTCGCTGATCGTGAGGGCGCCGATGCCCGCGCGCTCGAGACCGTGGGCCAGAGCGGCGAACGAGCCCAGCAGGGCGGGATCGCTGACGAGGTCCACGGCGAGCACGGGCAGGGTCGTGGACCTCTCGCCCCGGGTCCGGTCGGCGGTGTGCTGGATGGTGCTGCTCACGGGTTCTCCTGGGTGTGGGCGCGGGATGTGGTCACGGCTTCCTCGGTCAGCTGCCAGCGCTCGAGCACCTGGGCGTAGGTGCCGTCCTCGATGAGGGCGTTCAGCGCGGCCGCATAGGGCTCGGCGAGACCGCTGCCGGCGGGGAACGTGCCCGCGACCAGCGTCTCGTCGGGCCAGCCGGCGTTGATCTTGCCCTGCAGCTCCATGTCGTCGCGGCGCGAGGCCACGAAGGAGAGCGAGGCGAAGGGGGAGAGATAGCCGTCGACCCGGCCGGAGCCGAGGGCCAGCAGGGTGTCGGCGTCGGTCGAGTAGTTCTTCAGCTCGGCCGGCTCCTTGCCGGCGGCCTCGAGCTCCGCGTTCCAGTCGGTGAGGATCCGCTCCTGGTTGGTCGCATTGCCCACGGCGATGATGCGCCCGCTGAGGGAGTCGGCGTCCTCGAGCCAGAAGTCGGCGCCCTTCTTCGCGAGGAAGGACATGTACGCCGCCCGGTAGGAGGCGAAGTCGAACTTCTGCAGCCGCTCGGCGTTGATGCCGATGTTGGCGTGCACCACGTCGAACTCCCCGGCCTCGAGCTTGAGCGGCCAGTTCTCCCAGGTGGTCAGATTCAGCTCGAACTCGAGGCCGAGCTTGTCGGCGACGATCCGGGCGATGTCGATCTCGGAGCCGATGTAGGTCTGGTTGTCGTCGGCCAGGAACGACAGCGGGGCGGCGCTGGTGCCGTTGATCCCCACGCGCAGCACACCGGACTCGGCGATCTCGGCGGGCAGCAGGGCGGCGGCCTCCGCGTCGGCAGAAGCCCGGATCAGGTCCTGGCTGCCCGAGGTGTCGATGGGACCGGCGCCCGAGCCGCCCCCGTCGGACGCTCCGGAGCCGCCGTCGGAGACGGTGCCCCCGGCGGACGCGGTGGGCACCGGATCGGAGCAGGCGGCGAGCAGGCCGACGGGCAGCAGCAGGCCCGCGGTCGTGACGGCGCGACGGGACGGGAGGCCTGAGAGGAAGCGGGAACGGGTCATGAGTGGTCCTCGGAGTGATGACGGGGGAGCGGGGTGCGGCTGGTGGCCTGGTCCGCGCCGATGACGGGGGGATGGGAGGAGCCGACGCCGGCGAGATCGCCGGGCGGGGCCGTCCGCTCGGGAGCGGCACCGGAGACGGGCTGCTGCGCGGGGGACGCCGGGGCCGGTGCCGGGCGGAGGTCCGGATCCTCCGTGCCGGTGCGCACGCGCTGCAGGAAGGACCGGGTGCGCTCGTGGGCGGGATGGTCGATCACGCGGGACGGGGGCCCCTGCTCGACGACCAGCCCCTGATCCATGAACACGACCGTGTCCGCCACGTCCCGGGCGAAGGAGATCTCGTGGGTGACGATCACGAGCGTGGTGCCGGCCCGAGCGAGGGACCGGATCACCGCGAGCACCTCCTCGACCAGCTCGGGGTCCAGCGCGCTGGTGGGCTCGTCGAACAGCAGCACCTTCGGCTCCAGGGCCAGGGCCCGGGCGATCGCCACCCGCTGCTGCTGGCCGCCGGAGAGCTGGCGCGGATACACGTCCGCCTTGTCCGAGAGCCCCACCAGGGCGAGGAGCTCGCGGGCCCGCGCCTCGGCCTGACGGGCAGGCACGCCGAGCGCCCGACGCGGAGCCTCGGTGACGTTCTGCAGCGCCGTCATGTGGGCGAACAGGTTGAAGCTCTGGAACACCATCCCGATCGCGGTGCGCTGATGGAGCACCTCGCGCTCGGGCAGCTCGTGCAGCAGGTCGCCCTCACGGCGGTACCCGATGACCTCGCCGTCCACGCTGATCAGGCCCTGATCCAGGGTCTCGAGGTGGTTGATCGTGCGCAGCAGGGTCGACTTGCCGGAACCGGAGGGGCCCAGCACGGCCGTGACCGAGCCGGGAGCGATCTGCAGGTCGATGCCGCGCAGCACCTCGAGGTCCCCGAAGGACTTGTGCACGCCGCGGATCTCGACGAGCCCGCCGCGTGAGCGGGCAGCGGGGCGCGCGGAGGGTGCGTGAGCAGGAGGCTCCGTGGCGTGCCGATCCGCCTCGGAGAATCGGAGGGCCGGTTCGGAATCGGATCCGATCTCCGGGATGAGGTGAGGGCGCGAGATGCCGCGCCCCCGCAGGCGGTCGAGGATGCTCATGCGACGGCTCCCGTCGGGGTGGAACGGCGGGCGAACCGGGCGCGCAGGCTCTGCAGCGGCGTCGGCGGCAGGTTCCGCACGGCGCCCTTCGCGTAGTGGCGCTCGATGTAGTACTGCCCGATCGAGAGCAGCGAGGTGATCACGACGTACCAGAGGGTCGCGACCAGCAGCATCGGCAGCACCTCCTGGGTGCGTCCGTAGATCAGCTGGATGGTGAAGAACAGTTCGGCGTGGGCCAGCACGTAGACGATCGAGGTGCCCTTGACCAGGCCGATGATCTCGTTGAACGCGGTGGGCAGGATCGCCCGCATCGCCTGGGGCAGCACGATCCGCAGGGAGCGGTCGCGGGCCGGGATGCCGAGCGCGCCCGCCGCCTCCAGCTGCCCCTGGTCCACGGAGAGGATCCCGCCGCGGATGAGCTCGGCCGCATAGGCCGCCTGGTGCAGGCCGAGCCCCAGGATCGCGGCGAGCATCGGGGTCATGAGGTCGCTGGTGCGGGCGTCGACGAGGGTGATGTCCGTGAGCGGGATGCCCAGGGTCACGCGTTCGTAGAGGTAGCCGAGGTTGTACCAGAGCAGCAGCTGCACCAGCAGCGGCGTGGACCGGAAGATCCACGAGAACGTCCAGGCCACCCCGGAGATCAGTCCGGAGGGGGACAGGCGCATGAGAGCGAGGATCAGCCCCAGGGTGAACCCGACCGCGCCGGCGAGGACCGTGAGCTTCAGGGTCTCCAGCAGGCCGCGGAGGATCGATTCGGCGAGGAACCACTGGGCGACCACGCCCCACTCCCAGCGCGGATTGGTCACGAAGGAGTACGCGACGACGGCCACCAGGAGGCCGACGGCGACCGCGAGGACCACGCGGCCCGGATGGCGGGCCGGCACCACCCGCAGATGCGAGAGGTCCTCGGCAGGGATCGGGGCGGGCTGGCACGACATGGGGTCCGCTCCGGTCGCCGAGGCGTGCCCGGTGGCAGCGGTACCGGCTGCCTGGGGGACGTGGCGTGCGGTCTCTTCGGAGACGGCGGAGGAGGTCATGAGGTGCCTTCCGTGACGATGCATGAACGCGAGGGCGGACATGGCTTGCACTGCCCGACGGTATAAGCGAACCTAATGGACATGCAAGGCGGCGGCTATGGGTCGTCACAGTGCGACACAGATACAGCTTCGGAAGGGATCCCCTGATGACCTCTCGGAACAGCCTCGCGAGCACCCGCCTCGTGATCGTCGGCGGCGGACCGCGAGCGATCGGCGTGCTCGAACGCCTCGGCGCGAGCGCCGCGCTGCCCGAGCAGGCCGCGCAGCTGGCGCGCACCGGGCTGCACGTGGACATCGTGGATCCGCACATGCCCGGCGCCGGGCGCATCTGGCGCGCGACCGAGAGCCCGCTGCTGCTGATGAACTCGCGCGCGGCCGACGTCTCGATCTTCACCGACGACACCGTGGACTGTGACGGCCCGGTCGTCGCAGGGCCCTCGCTGGCCCAGTGGGCCGACGGGATCCGCCGCGGCACGATCGCCGCGCCGACCGCCGGTACGGATCGCCTCGCGGAGATCGACGCCCTCGTGGCCACCAGCTTCGCCAGCCGCCGGGTGCAGGCGCTGTACCTCGAATGGTTCTTCGGGCAGGTGCTCGCGGCCCTGCCGGCGACCGTCACCGTCACGGTGCACCGCACGACGGCGACCGCCGTGCGCCGACGTGGGCCCGCGAGCTGGAGCGTCGAGCTCGAGGAGCGCGACCCGCTGCAAGCCGACCTGCTCGTGCTCGCCGCCGGTCACACCGACTCCCGCCCGTCGGCCGCGCGCCATGAGCTGGCCGCCTTCGCCCGTCGCCACGGCGGCGCCTATCTGGCACCCTCGCAGGCCGGCGATGCCCATCTCGACCAGCTCGCCGCCGGTCAGGAGACGATCGTGCGCGGCATGGGCCTGGGCTTCATCGACCTCATGGCGCTGCTCACCGAGGGTCGCGGCGGCCGGTTCGAGCCCTCCCCGCTGCCGCAGGACCCGGATCGCGTGGAGTACCGGCCCTCCGGTCGTGAGCCCCGGCTCTGGGTCGGCTCGCGTCGCGGCGTGCCGTATCACTCGAAGGTGCGCGACGAGGGCGATCCTGCCGGGCCCGGCGACCTCGTGCACGTCACCGCCGAGAAGCTCCGGGAGCGGGAGGACGCCCAGGGGCGCCTCGACTTCCGGGCCGACGTGGTGCCCCTGATCGCCGCCGAGGTGGCGCGATGGGTGCCCGATGCCCCGCGCGCCCAGCCGGGGGAGGAGCCCCTGGCCTGGCTCGATGATCCGCTGGCCCGGCTCGGTGAGGATGCCTCGGAGCAGGCCGCCCGCGACGCCGTGGTCCGCCACATCGAGCACGACCTGCGCTCCCGCACCCAGGGCGACGTGAGCTCCGCCCGGGCGCTGTTCCAGCTGCTGCTGCGCCTGCACGGAGTGCTCGTGGACCAGCTGCCCGCCAGCCGGCTGCGAGAGTCCTCGCGCGGCGACTATCCGCACTGGTGGCACTCGCTGTTCAGCTTCGTGGACTCCGGCCCGCCCCCGCACCGCCTCCACCAGCTGCTCGCCCTCGAGCGCGCAGGCGTCGTGCGCTTCCTCGGCCCGCGCACCCGCGTTCGCGCGGACGACGTCACCGGGCGCTTCGTGGCACGCGGCGGCGCCGACGTGCAGGTCTCCGCCACCGCCCTGGTCGATGCCTTCCTGCCCGAGCCATCGCTCGTGGAGTCCACGAACCCGCTGCTGCGGGATCTGGTCGCGGGCGAGAGCGCTGTGGGGCGCGAATCCGCCGCGGCGGCCGGCACGCTCGAGGTCGATGAGCGATACCGGGTCATCGCGCCCGACGGCGCCGCGCACGAGGGGCTCTGGGCGGTGGGTCCCTGGACCTCCGAGCTGCCGATCGGCGCCTTCGCCCGCCCCCGCACCAACGCGCCCTGCCATCGCCGCAACGATGCCCTGGCCCGGGAGATCCTGGATGCGGCGCTCGCCCTGTCCGGGCGGACCGCGCGGCCCGGCGCGGTGCCCGCTGCCCCGAGCCGCGCGGGGCGAGCCGCTCCGGGTGGCCCGGCGCTGAGCGACCCTGCCCTGGGCGACCCGCTGCCCCGTGCCCTGACGGCGCCGCGCCTGGGGATCCTCGGCCCCGGCAAGATCGGCACGGCCCTGGCCCGCACCGCCCTGCGCGGCGGCCTCGAGGTCCAGGTCGCGGGCCGCGCCGCGGCCCCGGCGGTCGCCGCGAAGCTCCCCGGCGCGCTCCCCGTGGACGCCGAGGATCTCGCGATGACCTGTGACGTCGTGGCGCTCACCGTGCCCTTGCACGTGGCCCTGGCGATCGATCCGGAGGTGCTGCGCGGCGCGATCGTCATCGACGCCACCAACCCCTGGGGCGAGGCCGACGCCCTCGCGGTGGCCGCCGCTCGTCTCGGGGCCGGCGACCTGCGCGACGAGCTCTCGACGAGCGAGCTGCTCGCCACCCACCTGACCGGCTCCCGCGTCGTGAAGGCGCTGAACCACATCGGTTATCACGACGTCGAGGATCAGGGCCGGGAATCCGGGCATCCGCGACGCCGGGCGATCGCGGTCGCCGCGGATGACTCCCGCGCGGCCGACGTGGTCGCCGCCCTGCTGAACCGCCTGGGCTACGACGGGGTTGCGCTCGGCGCCCTCGCCGCCGGGCGCCACCTCGAGCCCGGAGCCGGGCTGTTCAGCGGCTGGAGCACCCGGGATGAGCTTCATCGCCGCCATCGCGAGCAGGTGCGCGTGGCCTGAGCGGGCACCCCGCCCGGTGCCTGGATGATGTGACGTGTGCACAACTCGGTTGTGCACAACTTGATGGGGTGCCACGATGGGCGCATGACGACGACGGACGAGATGGTGTGCTTCGCTCTCTACGCGGCCTCGCGCGCCACAACCCAGGCCTACCGGGCGCTGCTCGAGCCCTGGGGGCTCACCTACGGCCAGTACCTCGTGCTGGTGATGCTGTGGTCCGAGGGTGAGCAGAGCGTCTCGGCGCTGGGAGAGGCGCTCCAGCTGGACTCCGGGACCCTCTCGCCGATGCTGCGACGCATGGAGACGGCCGGGGTGGTCGTGCGCCGACGCGGCGGTCCCGATGAGCGAGTGGTCACCGTGTCGCTCACCGAGCACGGCGAGGACCTGCGTGATCAGCTCTCCCACGTCCCCGCTTGCATCGCCGAGGGCACCGGGATCGGCAGCCTTCAGGAGGCGCAGGCGCTGATCTCCACGCTGCAGGACCTCACCCGGTCGATCCGCGACGTCGTCCCGCCCCAGCTCCCCGGCGCACCCGCCGGGGCCACCCGCCGACCCGCATCGGCATCAGAGGAGAAGACATCATGAAGACTCTCTACACCGCAGAATCCCTGTCCACCGGCTCGGGACGCGACGGCCACGTGCGCACCGTCGAGGGTGCCGTCGACCTCGACATGGCGACCCCGACCGCGATGGGCGGCTCCGGCAACGGCGCGAACCCCGAGCAGCTGTTCGCCGCCGGCTACGCCGCCTGCTTCCACTCGGCGCTGACCCTGGTGGCCGGCAAGGCCAAGGCCGACGTCACCGACTCCACCGTCGGCGCCCGCGTGCACATCGGCCCCGACGAGAACGGCGGCTTCCAGCTCGCCGTCGAGCTCGAGGTCGTCATCCCGAACCTGCCCCACGAGCAGGCGCAGGAGCTCGCCGACACCGCCCACCAGGTGTGCCCGTACTCCAACGCCACCCGCGGCAACATCGAGGTCACGGTCACCGTCTCGGACGACTGACCGCTCCGCTGATCCCGTCGGCGCCGGGGTCGATGGGATCAGCTGCGCGTGGCCCGAGCCGTCGGCCCATCGGGGGTCGGCGCCTCCTGCGACTTCGCCGGCTGCCGGGCTGCACGATCGCGCCGCACGTGCGAGCGGGCATGCTCGAGCGCGGCGTCGAACTCCACGAACAGATGATTGTGGTGGCGCAGCGCCCGCAGCACCCCGACCTTGCGGAACAGCGCGGAGTGGTCGTCCTGCACGCCCTTGAGGAGCACGGTGATCCCTCGCCGCTCGAGCCCGCGCACGATCTCCGAGAGGATCTTCGCGCCGGAGGCGTCCACCGCCTCGAGGGCGGACATCCGCAGGATCACCACGCTCACGGGCCCCACCGCCATCACGGTGTCGAAGACCCGCTCCGCGGAGACGAAGAACAGCTGCCCGTCGAAGCGCACCGCGAGGATCTCCTCGTCGCCCTCCTGCGGCTGGGCGGAACGGATCGGCTCGAGGGTGACCCCGCTGGAACGGGAGATCCCGCGCAGGGCGAAGATCGCCGCGAGCGTCACACCGATCAGCACGGCCGCGATGAGGTCGAAGGAGACCGTGATCAGAGCGGTGATGACGAAGGTGAGGGAATCCGCCCGGGTGGAACGAAGGATCGTGCGCACCGTCGCCAGATGGACCATGCGCACCGCCGTCATGAACAGCACGCCCGCGAGCGCCGCCAGCGGGATCGCCCCCACCGGGCCGGACGCCGCATAGACCACGGCGAGCAGCACAAGCGCATGCACCACCGAGGCCAGGCGGCTGCGCGCACCGGCCCGCACGTTCACCGAGGTGCGGGCGATCGCGCCGGTGGCCGGCATGCCGCCGAACAGGGAGGCGCCGATCGAGGCGACGCCCTGCCCCACCAGCTCCCGATCCGGGTCGTACACGCCGGTGTCGGCGAGCCCGGCAGCCACCCGCGCCGAGAGCAGCGATTCGATGGCGGCCAGCGCCGCGACCGTCGCCGCAGCAGGCAGCAGCACCTGGAGCAGCGCCGGATCCAGGGCGGGCAGGGACGGGGAGGGGAGCGTCGCGGGGATCGTCCCGATCCGTGCCAGCGGACCGGGCAGGACGGCGCACAGCACGGTCACCAGGACGATGCCGATCAGGGAGCCCGGGACCGAGGGGTGGATCCGCGGGGCGATCAGCATGCAGGTCACGACCACGGCGACCGCACCGAGAGCCTGGAGCAGGTATCCGGGATCGGCCGCGGAGAGGGCCTGGGCAGCGGCGACCAGGGCATTCGAGCTGAGCTCACCGGGGGCCGCCTGCACCGGAGACGTCACCAGGGGGATCTGCTGCATGAAGATGATGCACGCGATCCCGAGCGTGAACCCCTCGATGACGGGCCAGGGGATGATCCCGACGACCCTCCCCAGGCGCAGCACTCCGGCGGCCAGCACCAGCAGTCCGGCCAGCAGGGTCACGGAGGCGACGGCGGCTGCGCCGTAGTTCGCGACGATCGGGACGAGCACCACGACCATCGCCCCGGTGGGCCCGGAGACCTGCACGTTCGATCCGCCGAAGACGGCCGCCAGCAGGCCCGCGATGATCGCGGTGACCAGGCCCTGCTCCGCGGTGAGCCCGGAGCTGACCCCGAAGCCGAGGGCGAGCGGGAGCGCCACGATGCCCACCGTGACGCCCGCCACCAGGTCGCCCTTCCATGTGCGGCGGAGGTCGCGGTAGTCGGACGGGCCGGGCAGCAGGGAGGTCGCGCGTCGCAGTTGCGTGCGCCAGCGGGCCGACGGGGTGGCAGGGGCGTTCTCGGTCTGGGTACGTGGGGGAGCGGGGATCCGCGCAGAGCTGGTCATCGGCCGGTCATCGCTCCGCACCGGGCAGTGCCGGGAGCCCCTGGGCGTCGCTGAGCCGGTCGCTGTCCGCGGCGAGGATGCCCAGCAGCAGTGCGCGCGCCACGGCGAGCAGCTCCGCGGTGCGGGGGTCGGCGAGGCGGTAGTAGACGTGGCTCGCCCGGCGCTCGGAGGTCACCAGGTGGTGACGCCGCAGGACGGACAGGTGCTGCGAGAGGTGGGACGCCTCGAGCCCCGTCTCCTGCTGGAGCGTGGTGACGCTGACCTCGTCGGCGGCCGAGAGCAGCTCGAGGAGGCGGATCCGGAGGGGATGGGCGAGGCCCTTGAAGAGGTTGGCCTTCACCTCGTAGAGGGGGCGCTGCGACTGACTTAACGACATGATGAAATCATCATATCGGGTTTGGGTAGGGGCGGCATCCCCATGTGAGCACAGCGATGTCGCGATGTCCCGAGAAGCGGCGACCTCGCCGACCAGATACTGCCGTCGGCGTCCGCGCAACGGCCCACGATCGACGCTCAGGAGGGCTGGTGGGCCTTCGTCGCCGCGGGAGTGACATCTCGAGAGAGGAACGACAGTCCGAACATGACGAGAGCAATGACGAAATACGCCCAGTCGTCGACACTGTTCAGCGGCAGGAAGTTGGAGTACGAGCTCCGGTCGACGAGCAGGCCGAAGACCCACAGCACCACGGCGACACCACTGCCGACCCGCAGGTACCAGCGCGCCGAGTCCGAGAACCTCGACAGTGCGAGACCGGCCAGGCCGGCGAGCAGATGGATGACGTTGTGCAGCACGGACACCTGGAAGATGCCCAGCACCATCGCTTCGGAGCCGTAGCCCATCTCGATGTTGTTGAAGTTCCATGTCACGCTCGGGACGAATCCGGCGAAGCCGATCATGAGGAAGAAGATCCCGCACATGATCGCTGCCCACCTCACGGGGGCGCGTGCAGGATCATCGTTCGCCCGTGTCAGGGGTGGGTCGATGGGGCCGTCGATTGCCATGACAGGTCCTCCGATCGTGTGCTCCGTGCAGGAGCTTCGATGGGGCCGCCGGCGCGGTGGATGCACCGACGGGCACGGCTGCGAAGCGGACATTCCGTCCGACGCTGTGTGACCCAGGCTACGCCCGCAGTGGCGGCCGCGAAAGGGGTCGACGGATCGGTTCGACGGGGCTCGGCGCCTCGGAGCCTGCGCCGTCGGCCGGTGCCATGCTCAGGCCTCGGCCGCCCGGGCGACGACGTCGGCGAGCACCACGTCGCCGAGGCCCGAACCGAGGTTCTGCACCACGAGCAGGCCCTCGGGACGGCCCTCGCGCAGCAGGTCACCGGTGCTGCCGCTCGCGAGCGGATAGTCCGCGCCGTGCTTGAGCACGCGCAGCGCTTCGAACTGCACGGGATCGTCGGCCACCACGGTGCCGGTGCGGGAGAGCTCGGCGCCGGCCACCGAGGCGTAGTCCAGGGGGAGGAGCGTCGCGTCGGGACGGATCTCGCGCAGAGACAGCTCCGAGCCGGTGAGGCCAATGGGCAGTCCGCTGATCACCACGCCTGCGTCAGCGACTGCCTCGGCGCGGTTAGTGGTCAGGCGCAGCTCCAGGTCCGGCGTGTGGATGGCGCACCAGGCTGCGAGCTCGTCGAGGGCCTCGCGGCGCCTGCCCCACACCGTGAGGGGGCCGCGGCCCAGGGACTCGAGCACCCGGGCATGCGATCGGGCCTGCACCCCGGTGCCGACGAAGGCGACCGGGCGATCGTCCAGTGCGAGCGAGGCACCGGTGACCGCCGCGGTGCGCAGGGCGGTGAGCGCGGCGGCGTCCATCGTGGCGCGGGTGGACCCGTCGGCCGCAGAGAGCACCATCAGCCCGCCGATCAGCGGCCGGCCCTGGTCGCGGTTCGAGGGCGTGACGGTCACCCATTTCATGCCGAGCAGGCCGCGCTCCGGCCACGCCGCCGGCATGGCGTTGGCGAACCCGCCCTCCTCGTGCACGACCTGGCTCTTCGGGGTCACCGAGGCGGCACCATCGGCCAGGGCCAGCAGCGTCTCGCGCATCAGCTCGACGGCGTGGAGAGGGTCGGGCAGGAGGTCGCGGACCTGGTCATCGCTGAGATGGAGCATGGGTGCACCGTAGCCGCCGCACCGGGGAGGGGGCAGCTCTAGGCTGGGGGCATGGACAGCACATGGGGGAACAACGGTCAGGGGCCAGGTGACGACCAATCCTGGTTGGGTGGCAAGGACCGCGGAGGGTCCGGTCCGTCCGGCTCCGATCCGTCCGGCTCCGGATCGTCCGGGACCGGGTGGTCCTCGGACTTCGGCGACAGCGGTCCGGCCTCCGGGGCGACGGACCAGCGGGCGCCTGACCAGCATGGACCCGACCAGCAGGGGCCCGTATTCGGGGACAGGTCCGGCCAGGACGGCTCGAGCCGAAGCGAGGGGAACGGTTCGGGCTGGGCCTCGGGCTTCACCGGCGCGAACGACTCCGGCAGCAGCAGCAGCAGTCACGGCTCGGGCAAGGGGACGGCCGCGGTGCTGATCGGGGTGCTGTCCTCCGTGGTGGGCATCGTCATCGTCGCCGTCTTCGCCTTCAAGATGGGCATGGACTTCTGGTGGGTGCTGCTGTTCGTGGGCATTCCCCTGATCCGCCGGGTGGGTCGCCTGCTGGGGAGGTCCACCCGGAGGTGACGGCCTGAGCCCCGGTCAGGTGCACCCGGTGAGCCGGTAGGCGGTGCCGTCGGGCGTGCGGGTCAGCACCCCGGAATCCACCGCATCGCGCCGCACGAGCGCGACGTCGCCGACGAACATCGCGATCGCGGCATTGAGCTCGGGCTCGCTCAGCACCCGGTCGCGCCCGACGCGCTCGAACACCAGTCGCGCGATCCGTCCGCTGACCTCGCGGCTCTCCGCGGTCGGGACTGGGATGCCGTCGAGGCGCGGCACCTCGAGGATCGCCTGATCGGACCGCATCAGCGAGAGGACGTCGGCCACGTCGCGGACAGCGGCAAGATCGACCTCGCCGTCCGCGTCCAGCCAGTCGATGCGGGACAACGGCCCGCTCACGCTCGGGTTCTCGGGCGCCCCGGTGGTCTCGGCGTTGGTCTCGGATGTCCCGGTGGCCGATGCCCCGGCGCCCGAGAGCCGCGCACCCAGCCCGGCGCGCAGCTTCGGGGTCGCGAGCAGTGAGAAGAGCATGCGGGCTCGGCCCAGTGGGGCCTGGAGGTCACGGGGTGTGGTCATGGGATCAGTTCTTTCGGGTGCACGACACGGGGATGCCCAGCATGGCGCACGGTCCGGCCATCGGTCTCTCTCTTTCTTCGGGGAGCCTGCCGAGGCTGATTCGGGGGCGCCCGGTTTGTCAGATTCTCTGGGATCATGGCGTATCGGGCGGGTTGATCTCTGAGAGGCGGCGTCGTGAGCGTTGGACAGGGGGTGCCGGGCCAGGTCGGGCCGCGGCGGAGCAGGCCGTGGGGGAAAGCCGCTGTCGGCCTCGCAGCAATGGGCCTGCTCGCCGGTGGGGCGTATGCGATGACGACCGGCGACGATCGTCGAGGAGAGGTCGTACGCGTCATCGATGGGGACACGTTGATCGCGCTGGTCGATGGGGAGGAGACGACGATCCGTCTGCTGAACATCGATACCCCGGAGACGAAGGACCCCGATGAGGAGGTCCAGTGTCTGGGCCCGGAGAGTGCGGAGTTCCTCGTCGAGCGGCTTCCGGCCGGCACCGAGATCGAGCTCGAGTACGACCGGGAACGGACCGACCGTTACGACCGGACGCTGGCGGGCGTCTACGAATCCGGTGCACTGATCAATGCAGAGATCGCCGCCGAGGGCCTGGGGGTCCCGGTGCTCTTCGAGCCCAACGATCGCTTCCTCCCGGAGGTCGAGGAGGCGTCCCGGGCCGCACAGGAGGCAGGTCTGGGTCTGTTCTCCGCAGAGATCGCCTGCTCGCTGCCGGCGCAGGTGCAGGCTCTGGACAACGCCGCCGGCCAGATTCCGCTCACTGTCGACGGGGACCCGGCCGACGCCCTCGCCGGAGCGACGTCGCTGGTCGAAGAGCTCGACGCCTTTCGCACGGCTCTCGGGCCGGACGGGCTGCCCGGCCTCGGGAACGCCGTGATGGCGGTCCCTGCCATGGAGACCTTCCTCAGCACGCTGAGCATCGAGGCCGACGGTGCACGGGAGCACGCGGAGACGGCTCGCATGACCCTTGACGACGCGAAGAGTGACTTCGACGCCGAGCAGGAACGCCTCGAACGGGAGGAGCAGGAACGCCTCGAACGGGAGGAGCAGGAACGCCTCGAACGGGAGGAGCAGGAGCGCCTGGATCGTGAGGCCCGCGAGGAGCAGGAACGTCTGGACCGCGAGGAACAGGATCGTCAGGACCGAGAGGAGCAGGACCGGAAGGATCGAGAGTCCGAGAAATCGGCCCCCGCTCCCTCGGCCCCGCCCAAGACCGGAGGCTCGAGCGGTGGGTCGGGAAACGGATCGTCCTCCGGCGGCGGCTCGACCTCGCAGCAGACCAAGAAGCCTGCTCCCGCACCGGAATCGGAGAAGCCCAAGTCGTCCTCCGGCTGCACCCCCTATGGGCCCGAAATTTCGAACGCTGCTGACGGGGGATACACGGGTCTTCGCTATGGAATGCCTGGTGGGAAGACATTCCGAAAGTGCTCGTGATCCTCGAGGGCGACGTGGAGGAGAGGGAACGCCTGGCCGGGCAGCGCCTCCGCCTGGCGCTCCGGCGCCGAGGGGTGCACTCGCAGGCACTCCCTCGTCCTGCTGCTCCCGGGGATGATGGAGCTCGACGGGCGACGCAGCCCGGAGCCGAACTCAGAAGGAGCACCTCATGGAGTACGTGAAGCTGGGAAACACCGGACTGGATGTCTCGCGGCTGTGCCTGGGCGCGATGGGCTTCGGTGATCCCGAGCGCTGGATCCACCCGTGGGTGCTCGAGGAGGATGCCGCCCGTCCTGTCATCCAGCATGCGCTGGACGCCGGCATCAACTTCTTCGACACCGCGAACGTGTACTCGATCGGGCGCAGCGAGGAGATCCTCGGCAAGGCGCTGGTCGACTACGCGAACCGCGACGAGATCGTGCTCGCCACCAAGGTGCACGGCCGCATGCACGAGGGCCCCAACGGCAGTGGCCTCTCACGCAAGGCGATCCTCTCCGAGGTCGACAAGAGCCTCGAGCGCCTCGGCACCGACTACATCGACCTGTACATCATCCATCGCTGGGACTACACGGTCCCGATCGAGGAGACGATGCGGGCGCTGGATGACGTGGTGCGCTCGGGGAAGGTCCGCCACATCGGCGCGTCCGCGATGTTCGCGTGGCAGTTCCTGCAGGCCCAGCACGTGGCCGAGGTCAACGGCTGGACGACGTTCATCTCCATGCAGAACCACTACAACCTCCTGTACCGCGAGGAGGAGCGGGAGATGATGCCGCTGCTGCGCGAGTTCGGCGTCGCCTCCACGCCATACAGCCCGCTGGCCGCCGGGCGCCTGACCCGCGACTGGAACGCGGACACCGAGCGCGCCCGCACCGACACCACCGCGAAGACGAAGTACGACTCCACCCAGGGCACCGACCGGGAGATCGTGGAGCAGGTCGCCCGCATCGCCGCCGACCGGGGCGTGGAACGGGTGCATGTGGCCCTGGCCTGGCTGCTCGCGAAGGACCCGGTGGTCTCCCCGATCATCGGCGCCACGAGGACCAGCCACCTCGACGGGGCGCTCGGTGCTCTGGATCTGGAGCTGACCAGTGAGGAGATCACCGCGCTCGAGGCTCCGTACGTCCCCCATGAGGTCGTCGGCGCCCAGTGACCCACGGTGCGCAGACCTCACAGTGAGCAGTGGCGTTCCCGCGGGAACGTCACTGCTCTCGTGAAGTGCGGTCAGCGGCGCCGTGCCCGGATCAGGTGCCGCGTCGAGTGGGCGACGAAGGAACCCTCGCGGCGGATGATCGCGTCCATCGCGAGCAGTCGATCCCGGTAGCGGTCGACCTCGAAATCCGGCACCCACCACACGCACTTGCGCAGGATCCACACCACGGCCCCCACGTCGAAGAACGCCATGCGCAGCCGCGCTGTGCGCAGATCCAGGATCTCGAGGCCGGCGGCTTGCGCCGCGGCCACCTCGTCGTCGGGGTGGCGGCCGCGGCGCTGCTGCGCGGTGGTGGGGCCGACGAAGTGCTCGATCAGCTCGAAGGCCGAGCTCGGGCTGACGTGCTGGGCGAGGTACTGGCCTCCCGGCCCCAGCACGCGGGCGATCTCCGGCCAGTCCGGGCGCACCGGATGGCGGGACGTGACGAGGTCCGCGGCGCCGTCGGCCAGAGGGATCGGCGCGCCGGGAGCGGTCTCGTGCACGACCACCCCGCGGGGACTCAGCAGCGCCCGGGCCTGCGCGGCGTTCGGCGGCCAGCTCTCGGTGACGTGCTGCTGCGCGGCCAGGCGCGGGCACTGCCCGAGCACCTCGCCGCCGCCGGTGTCCAGATCGATCGCCACCCCCGCGGTGGCCACGGCGTCGGCGAGCAGGACCGCATAGCCCCAGGGCGGGCGCTCCTCGGTGGCGCGCCCTGCGAGGTGGCCGAAGCCCCAGCCGTCCACATCAGCCCGCGCGGCCTCGGCGATCAGCGTCTCGGCAGTGCTCATAGGGACCATGGTGCCGGGAGCCGCCCGCGAGCGTCGAAAGAATACCCCTCTGGGGAACCACCCGGCATCGTCCCGTCGGGGCGCCGGAGGAGCTCATTTCTGGCCCCTGAACGGGTATGATGCATGGTCGAGCAGGACGCCTGTCGGGTGCATACGACCGGCCCGTCGCCACCTCCGCAGCACGGAGGGAAAGGACAGCAGATGCCCTTCACGCCCCCGACCGAGCGGGCTGCCGCATGAGCGGCCCCACCCTCGCCCTGGCCATCGCAGCGGGCGTGCTGTGCGTCGCCGCGGTGATCTCCGTCTACCTCACGAACGTCACCGCGCGACCCGGCGCGATCCCGCGCTGGGTGGTCGTCCTGAGCTGCGCCGCGCTCCTCGTCAGCATTGCCGCCGTGGTCTCTGCGCTCTGACCCTCTGGCCCCGACCCTCTGGCCCGTGAACGCTGTGCAGCGACCGTGCGGGCACGACGGGTCAGGCCCCGGAACCGGCTGACGGTTCGGGCTCGGCTGACCAGCCGGACCCGGTCGACCGCTCGGCGATCGCCGCCCGGATCCGCGAGACGCTCTCCTCGAGGCTCGTCGTCGAGGTCTCCAGCACGAGGTCGGCGTTGATCGACCGGGCGTCGTCGGCCCATCGCACGTGCGCCGCACGGAGGAATCCAGGGTCCCGGGAGACCCCGCGGGTCGGATCCGCCAGCGCGCGCTCGAGCGCGACCTCGACAGGGCAGGTGGCCACGACGGTCAGCACAGGCGTTCCCGCGGGAACGTTCTGGAGCACCCTGTCGAGCTCGCCCTGGTCGCTGACCGACTCGGCGATCACCGTGTCCAGACCGGTCCGCAGCCACTGCCCGGTGACCTGGGCGAAGATCCGGTGCGCAGCGGCCCAGTCGGGCAGCGTCGGCCGCGCCATGTCGGCGATGGCATCGAGCTCGACCAGCGCGATCTGCCGGCCCCGGCGGCGCAGGTCCGCGGCAAGGCGCCGGGAGACGGCGCTCTTCCCGGCGGCGAGAGGACCGGCGATCAGGATCAGCGTCGTGCGGACCGGGAGGACGTGGTCTCGGGGCATGCGGCCCATCATGCCTGGGAGGACGTGAGCAAGACGACCCCGGCGAGCCATCGGCGCCCATCAGGGATCCATCACGGAGGAGTATTCTGCAGGCTTTGCCCCAGGAGCGTGCGGGCTCGTCGGCGGCGCCCATGTCCCGTCCCCCGGATCGCCATGACCGGCCCACGCACCAGGAACCCGAGACGCCCGAGAAGCGCGAGAAAGAGGACCGATGGTGTCGTCACGACCCTCCACCGGTGGGGTGGCTCGATGAGCACCCTCACGATCCTGCTGACCGCCTTCGCCGGGATCCTGTTCCTGGCGACCATGATCTCGATCCACCTCTCCTGCGTGACGGCCCGGAATCGGCCCATCCCCCGGTGGATCTTCGCCCTCGGCGGCGCCTGCCTCGTGGTCGCGACCGCGGCGGTGCTGTCCTTCTTCTGATCCGTCGCCCGACGCCTGCTCCGTCGGCCGACGCCCGGGCGTACGTGCGCGGCCTCGGCCGCGGGGCGGTGGGGTGTCGTATCCTCTGACCCAGCAGAGCGCGGCCGCGGGGGCGGTCGTCGCAGGGGGAGCGCCGCGGCGCCGCGACACAGGAGCGAACGCGATGATGGACAGCACCGGGCCCGAGGGCATGCCTCAGGACCCCTTCGGACAGGACCCGGCACCGCACGAACAGGGCTCGCACTCCGCGCTCCCGTTCCGCGAGGACCGCGACGGAAGCACACAGTGGAACGCGGACTTCTCCGCAACCGCGCCCGAGCACGACACGGCCACGTCCGATCGGGCCGACCTCGTGAGCAGCATCGGCAAGGCCGCGTTCTTCCTCGTGGTGCTGGCCTTCATCGGAGGCATCTGGCTCTTCATCTCCCGCCAGCGGGCGCAGATCGAGGCGGGCTTCTCCGGCTCGACAGACGTCTCCAGCGGGGGCATGTTCGACTCCCTGCCGTTCTCTCCGATGGTCCTGATCATCGGACTGTTCCTCGTCGTGGGCGTGCTCAAGCCCGTCGCGACGGCGCTGTGGCGGATCCTCAAGAGGTGAGAGTGCTCAGCCGCCCAGCTCGAGCACCCGGATCGCGAGCTGCACGCGGTTCGTGACCTGCAGCTTGTGATAGAGCCTGCCCAGGTGGGTCTTCACCGTCGCGACGGACATGAACAGCGCCTCGCCGACCTCGGGGTTCGCGAGTCCCTGCGCGACGAGCCTGCCCACCTCCCATTCGCGGTCGGTGATCCCTGACGGGGCCGGGGATGATGCCGGTGCCTCGGCGTCGGCCTCCGCGGCGGACCCCTGTCCTTCCGGCCTCTTCCCTCCGGTTCCCACAGCGCCCGCGGGAGTCTGCGTGCCGTCGGACGCGAGGCGCACCAGGCGGGTGAGCACGTCGGGTGAGAAGCGCGGACGGTCACCGGCCGCATCGAGCACCGCCTGCACGACCTCCTGGGGAGGGGAGTCCTTGAGCAGGAACGACACCGCGCCGGCCCGCAGCGCCTCCAGCAGGAACTCGTCGGTGTCGAAGGCGGTGAGCATGATGACGCGTGCGTCGGATCCCGCCTCGCGCAGCGACCGCAGCGCCTCGAGCCCGGTCATGCGGGGCATGCGGATGTCCATCAGCACCACGTCCGGGTCCAGGGCGCCGATCTGCTCGAGCGCCGCGCTCCCGTCGGCCGACTCCCCGATCACCTCGATGCCGTGGGTGCCGTGGATCATCAGGCGCAGACCGGCGCGCATCAGCGCCTCGTCGTCCACCAGCAGCACCCGGACCGGGGCCGTCACAGACCTCTCGGATCCTGCGGATCCCTCTGATTCCGTCTCGTTCACCATGGCATCCATGCTTCCACCTCGAAGGAGTCCTCGTGCACGCGATGTTTCGCGTCGCCGCCCAGCAGGCGGGCCCGTTCCTGCACCCCGAGCAGCCCGTGCCCGGTGGAGGTCGACGCGTGCAGTGCGCTCGCCGGCAGCGGATTGGAGGCGTGGAGGTGCACGGTGTGGTCGGCCCGCGAGAGCGTGATCGCCAGGGGCGCGCCGGGCGCGTGCTTGGCGGCGTTGGTCGTGATCTCGGTGAGGATCCGGGCGAGCGTCACCACGGTGCTGCGATCGGCACCCTCGAGATCCTCCGGGGTGAGCCCGACCCAGGTCAGGTCCACGTCCTGGCCCTCCTCGCGGCACCTCTGCACCACGTCGGCGAGCGTGGGGACGGTGGCCAGCGGAGTGTCGCCGCCGGTGGTGCGCAGAGTCATCAGCACGGTGCGCAGCTCGCGGTTGGCCTGTTGGGCGGCGTCCCGCACCGTGCCCGCGCTGCGTCGCAGCTCGGTGACCGGGAGGTCGTCGCGGTAGGACATCGCGCCGGCGTGCATGGCGATCGTGGCCAGATGGTGGGAGATGCTGTCGTGCATGTCGCGGGCCAGGGCGGAGCGCTCCTCGGCGCGCACCCGGGCGTCGTCCGCGTCGCGCTCGCGCACCAGAGCAGCAGCTTCGCGCTCGGCGGCGTCGCGCGCCAGCTGCGCGGCCTCCCGTTCCCTGTCCGCGGAGGCGGCGTGCTCCCGCAGGGACGCCAGGAGCTCGGTGCGGGTGCCGACCACATGGCCCAGCAGCAGGGGGACCAGGGCGAGGACCACGATGATGCCCATGGTGGTGAGCTCCAGCATGCCCGGGTCGGTCCCCCGGATCCGGGTATCGAGGACCATCGTCGCCAGCGACATCCCGGAGACCAGCAGCACTGCCACGACGTCGAGCACCAGGCGGCGCCGGACCCCCAGTCGGTACATGCCGATCGCCGCGGCCACCCACGCCCATCCGCTGATCCCGGCCGCGGTGGCAACCAGCAGATGCGCTGCGCTGTGCCACCGACCGGGAGGCACGAACCGCAAGGGACCGATCGCGAGCGTGGCGACCACACCCACCAGGGCGTCGACCCCGTACATCCCCAGCAGACCCTCGGGAGGGTTGTGGGAGAACTCCTCGAGCAGCATGCCGAAGTTGATGAGGAAGAACAGGAAGCCCAGCGCCGTGCACACCAGGGACTGGGCGACCGCGGTCGCCCACTGGCGCACGCTGCGCACGGACGGCGCGGCGGGAGCAGGAGGCGCGGTGACGGTCATGGCACCAGCGTAGAGATCGATCTGCGGCCGACGGATCGGCCATGCGGCCGATGACCCTCGTCGCGCCATCAGCCGAGCGGCAGGTCCGGGCGGAGGACCCGAGCGGCGCAGACGAGGACGCACGGCGGATGCCCACACCCGAGCCGGGACGAGAGGATCGGGGCATGACGCAGCACGAACCCCTTCCCCGCACCACGCCGTCCCAGCCTTACCATCGCATCGCCCGCGCGATCCCGCACCGCGGCTACTGGTGGCGCCCGCTGGTCACGACCGCCGTGGCAGCATTCGTGTGGATCGCCATGAACCTCCAGGTCATGGTGCCGCTGATGATCCTCGGGGAGCTCTGGCCGGCGGCCTCCACGAGCCCCTCCCTGATGGATCCGTTGAACCCGGCCGACCAGGTGCTGGGGCTGGGCATGCTCGCGCTGCTGGTCCCCGCGGTGCTGGTGGGATCGCTGGCCGGCTACGGCCGGGCAGGCATCGTGCTGTCGGTGATGGGGCGATTCCGCTGGGGCCTGCTGGGGCGGGCGGCGCTCGTCGTCGGCCCCGTGTACGTGCTGCTGAACATGGTGCTGAACCTGATCTTGGAGCGCGAGGCGATCGTGATCCCGCATCTCGGGCCGGCCGTGATCCTGGCGTGGCTCGTGGCCCTTCTCCTCGCCCCGCTGCAGTGCGCGGGCGAGGAGGTCGCCTTCCGGGCGCTGCCGATGCAGGTCCTCGGCACCTGGCTGCGCTGGCCGCTCCTCGGGATCCTGGTGCCCGTGCCGCTGTTCGTGCTGGGCCACGGCTACAACTGGGTGGGGCAGATCGACATCGCCCTCTTCGCGATCGTGATGGGCCTGCTGGCCTGGAA
>NZ_JBQSXM010000021.1:0-45901 GCF_052378285.1 Brachybacterium sp. AOP3-A1-3
CCCCGTCCCACCGAACAGCTCGTCGATGCTGTGCTGAGCTGGGACCCGCGGTAGCCCTCGCCGCAGAATCTCCCTCCATGCTCCCGGCAATCACCTTTCCTCCACACAGGGTGGTTATCCACAAATTCATCCACGTTCGAGAGAACAGTGGATATATTCGTCCACATCTTTTAGAATAAGAGGAGTCATCGAGCGAATGGCGAACGGGCATTGTCGCCCGGGCACTGCCGCATTCGGAACCACCAGGGAGAGGGGGCCTCGTCGCGATGACGATCATGTCGCAGCCGCCCGCCGACACGGAGCCGCCTGACCCCACGGTCCGCGCCCGCAAGCCCCTGGATCCTGACGACTTCGCCGCCCGTTCCCTCATGGAGCCGGGGTGCCTCGAGGCGCACCTGGCCCTCGAGCTGTTCGCCGCCCAGCAGGCCGAAGCCCGCTCCTATGCAGAGCACCTCCGGAAGATGGCGATGTTCTGGGATGAATCCGGCGACGACGGCGATCTGTACGCGATCCTCGTCGCCGATGCTCGGCGGATCACCGTGCATCAGGCGAGCACGCAGCTGCACGCCGCCTACACCGCCGTCACGGGCTTCCCGCACACCCTTGCCCGGCTCGAGGCCGGCGACCTCCCGGCCCACTGGTTCGAGCAGCTGCTCCGACGCGTGCGCCGCCTCACGCCGGACCAGTGGCGACAGGTCGATGACCGCGTCTCCGCCTGGGACCTCGCCAACATCCCCTCCGACCGGTTCACCCGCGAGCTGGGGAAGCTGATCGCCTGGTTCGGCGCAGCTGCGGTGCGTGAAACCCCTGCCCAGCAGCGCAATGTCGGGCTTGAGGTCAACCCCGATCACGACGGGACCGCCCGCCTCGCCATCACTGGACCGGTCCACGAGATCGTCGGCCTCTCGCACCGTCTCGATGCCGCCGCGCGCGCCGTCCAGAACGACCAGCGTCATGCGGTCGACGAAGGCCGCCCCGCACCGTTCGACATCGACGGCGACGTCTCCCGCGACGGCCACCACATGACCCTCGCGGCCCTGCGGTACGCGATCCTCACCCGCACCATGCTCGACACCGCGGGCATCGAGGTGCCCGGGAGCAGGTTCCGGCTCCAGGTCGTCGTCCCCGCCATGACACTGCTCGGCGAGACCGAGGCACCCGGCACGATCGACGGCACGATCCCGCTGCCCGCACCGATGGCCCGCCATCTCGCGGCTGGCGAGCCCACCTGGTACCGGATCCTCACCGATCCGGCCACCGGGGCCTACCTCCCGCTCCCGCCCTCGAGGTACTCCCCCACCCCCACGATGCAGGAGCACCTCCGCCTCCTCGATCCCGTCTGCGCCGTTCCCGGCTGCACCAGAAATGTCTGCACCGTCGGGGAATCCGATCACATCGAAGAATATGATCACGACAATCCCGAGAAGGGCGGTCAGACCTCGATCGAGAATCTCCATCGATTGTGCTGGAAACACCACACGATGAAGACGCGAGGGCTTCTCGATCCGGTTCGCGGTCCCGATGGCAGCACGACATGGAATATCGGAGAGATCGAACGCCTGAGCACCCGGCAGAACTGCGACCTGCTCACTCCGGAGATCGCCGCCGACCTCCAGCATTCCTGGGATGTCTACGAGGAGATGCTCGCATGGGATGACGCCCGCTGGCGGGGACTCCTCCAGGACGCCGAGTCACCAGCCCCGGCCCCAGCACCAGTTCCGGTCCCGGTCCCGGTCCCGGACCCGTCGTCGATCCCGTTGGCCGATGTCGTGCCGGTCAGGGTCCCGTACACGGATCCGGCCACGTACCCCGACCCTCCGTTCTGAGGGTCGGCGCAGGTCCCGCTTGCCCAGGCGTCGCGGAGCCTCCTCACCCTCAGTGGTTCCGAGCTACCCAGCCGTCGCCGCACTGGCCGCCGTTCTCTGCGGTATCGATCCTCACCTCATCGCCCTCCACGTCGAGGAGCGGCTGGTACATGGACGCCACCTCCCGGCTGTTCTCGGGGATGTAGTGGAAGATCAACGAGCGCCGGAAGCGGTCGGCGCTGGAGTTGGGCTTGGAGCCGTGCACAAGACTGCCGTGGAAGATGAGCATGTCGCCGGCCTTCATGTCCGTCTGCACCACGTGGAGGTGGTCGGGAATGCTCACGGTGATCGAGGTGAACGACTCGGTCGCATCGGCCTCCTCCGGGCAGACGATCTCGTAGCGGTGCGTGCCGGGGACGACGCCCAGCGCGCCGTTCTCCGCGTCGCAGTCGTCCACCGCGATCCAGGCCGCGATGCAGGTCTCAGGATTGGACTGCAGGAAGAGGTTGTCCTGGTGCATGGCCTGGCCACGAGCCCCGGCGGGCTTGAAGTAGAACATCGACTGCGCCGCCCACACCGGCCCCACCGTCTCGACGACCCTGCCCATCACCCGCTGCTCGAGCATCCAGCGCCTCGCGAGCACACCCGGCGCGTGCTCACCGCGGTGCGGCTGGATCATGCGGGGGTAGGCGTGCAGAGGATCGCCGGCCTCCGTCTCGTCGAAGGCCCCGCCCTCCCCGTCGGTCTCGATGTGGGTGGTGAACGTGTCGCGGAGCTCGGCGATCTCGTCCGCGGTGAGCACCCCGCGCAGGTGCACCGCACCCCCGGCCTCGTACGCCGCCGCCAGCTGGTCCGGAGTCGCACCGGCGGCGTCGAGGATCACGAGGTCCGACGCATCGGCTGTTCTGGTGTCCGCGGTCGGGGTGAGTCCCTGCGCAGTGGTTCCCTGAGTAGTGGTCATGATGTCAGTGTGGTTCTCTGGACCATGACGGACCAGGTGATCGGAGGTCACGGACATGGACGATCCTGCTGGGCGACGTCAGGTCGCACCGGTCGAGGTGCCGCCTCCGGAGACCGGTCGAGTGCTGGCCGGCGAATTCGATCAGGACGCCGGGTATCACGTGCGCCGCACCCGGGGCACCGCGGACTGGCTCCTGCTGCACACCGTCAGCGGCGGTGGACTCGTGCGCACCTCCGAGACCCACGTTCTGGCCACGGAGCCCGGCGAGGCCCTGCTGCTGCGCCCCGGCACGCTGCACGACTACGGCACCGATCCTGCCGCCGGGCACTGGCACCTGCTGTACTGCCATGTCCACCCGCCCGCGACCTGGCTCGCGCTGCTGGACTGGCCCGAGGCGGCATCCGGTGGGTCCGCATCCGGTATCGGCCGCATCCGTCTCGGCGCGGAGGTGGCCGCGCGCGTGCAGCAGCAGCTGCGCGGGGCCGCCCGTGCCACGCGCCTCGCCGTCGGCCGCCCGGAGCTGTTCGCCCTCAACGCGATCGAGGCGGCCCTGCTCTGGTACGACACCCAGAACCCGCGGCAGCGCCAGCTCGACGAACGTGTGCTGAGGGTGCTCGAGCACCTGGATGCGCACCTCACCGAGGATGTCGATGTCGCGCGCCTCGCGGACGTCGCCCACCTCTCCCCGTCCCGCCTCTCGCACCTGTTCACCGCGCAGGTGGGCACGCCGATCTCGCGGTACATCGAGGCGCAGCGGATGGAGCTCGCGGCCCGACTGCTGGAGATGACGGGAGAGCCCGTCTCCGAGGTCGCGCGGCGCGTGGGGTTCCGCGATGCTCTCTACTTCTCGCGCCGCTTCCGGGCTCTGCACGGTGCGAGCCCGTCGGCCCATCGCGCGCGGCACCGCTGAGCGCACGCGGGACGACCCCTGACGACGACGGCCCCTGACGACGACGGCCCCCGACGCCGAAGGCCCCTCCGGCGCCGCCGCGGGGCGGGCTGGAGGGGCCGTCGAGGGTCCTGCTGGGTCTGGCTGGGGCTTGCTAAGTCCTACGGGACGCTGATCAGGCGTCGACCACGACCGCCATGACGGCGGGCTCGCGGCGGTAGGTGCGGCGCAGGTAGCCGCTGACCGCCTCGACGATGATCTCCTCGAGCTGACCGATGTCGTCGATCTTGTCGTCCTTGGCGCGCTTGAGCGCCTTGTCGACCTGGGTCGATGCACCCTCGAAGGTCTTGTCGTCGTGCACGAAGCCCTTGGTGATGAACTCGAGCGGCTCGGTCGGCTGGTTGGTCTTGGGGTCGATCAGCGCCACGACGGTGACGACGCCGCCGCCGCTGAGCAGACGGCGCTCGGCGAGGGTGTCCTCGGTGGCGGTGCCGATGGTCTGACCGTCGACGTAGACCAGCCCGGCCTCGACCTTGCCGGAGATCTTCGCGCGGCCGTCCACCAGGTCGACGGTGACGCCGTCCTGGCCCACGATGATGCGATCCTCGGGGACGCCGGTGCGGCGTGCGAGCTCGGCGTTGGCGTGCAGGTGCTTGGACTCGCCGTGCACCGGCATCACGTTGCTGGGGCGCACGATGTTGTAGCAGTACACGAGCTCGCCGGCGCTGGCGTGGCCGGAGACGTGGACCTTGGCGTTGCCCTTGTGGACGATGTTCGCGCCGAGGTCGGTGAGCTTGTTGATGATCCCGTAGATCGCGTTCTCGTTGCCGGGGATCAGCGAGCTGGCCATCAGCACGGTGTCACCCTCGCCGACGCGGATCTGGTGGTCGCCGTTGGCCATGCGCGCGAGCGCGGCCATCGGCTCGCCCTGCGAGCCGGTGCAGATCAGCGTGATCTTGTGGTCCGGCATCGACTGGATCTTGCGGAAGTCGACCACGAGACCCTTGGGGATCGTCAGGTAGCCGAGGTCGCGGGCGATGCCCATGTTGCGCACCATGGAGCGGCCCACGAAGGCGACCTTGCGGCCGTTGGCGTGCGCGGCGTTGAGCACCTGCTGGATGCGGTGCACGTGGCTGGCGAAGCTCGAGACGATGATCCGACGCGGCGAGGTGGTGAACACCTGGTCGATCGCGGGGTTCAGGTCGCGCTCGGACATCGTGAAGCCGGGGACCTCGGCGTTCGTGGAGTCGGTGAGGAAGAGGTCCACACCCTCCTCGCCGAGGCGTGCGAAGGCACGGAGGTCGGTGATCCGGTCGTCCAGCGGGAACTGGTCCATCTTGAAGTCGCCGGTGTGCAGCACCATGCCCGCCTTGGTGCGGATCGCGACCGCGAGGGCATCGGGGATCGAGTGGTTGACCGCGACGAACTCGAGATCGAACGCGCCCATCTTGCGGTGCTCCCCCGCCTCGACCTGGATGGTCTTGGGGGTGATGCGGTGCTCCTTGAGCTTGGCCGTGATGAAGGCCAGGGTCAGCTCGGAACCGATCAGGGGGATGTCGGCCCGCTCCTTGAGCAGGTACGGCACGCCGCCGATGTGGTCCTCGTGCCCGTGGGTGAGCACGATGGCCTCGATGTCGTCGAGGCGGTCACGGATGGACGTGAAGTCCGGCAGGATCACGTCGATGCCCGGCTGGTGCTCCTCGGGGAAGAGCACGCCGCAGTCGACGATGATCAGCTTGCCGCCGAACTCGAACACGGTCATGTTGCGTCCGACCTCGCCGAGACCGCCCAGCGGCGTGATGCGCAGGCCGTTCTTGGGCAGGCGCGGGGGCGCGGTGAGCTTGCGGTGGGCAGACGCTACGGAAGGGGCTGCAGAGGAGGGCATAGAAGCATCTCGATTCGTTGAAGGGTCAGGGTCTCAAGAGTCGGGTGTCGCGCGCGTCGCAGAGCTCGCAGCAGCGTTCACAGCATTTACCGTACGGCAGTGAGGGCCATCTGGCCGACGACATCCCGCAAGGGGAGACAATCGCCATGGCCGCGCCCTGTCGGTTTCTGGGCAGCCGGCGCCCCAGCGCACAGCTCCGGATCGGCTGTCGCACCACGGTCGGACACGAAGTTCAGGTGGCGCGCAGGTGCGCCAGGAGCAGTCCGATGGGAATGCTGACCAGCGTCACGACCAGCACGGCCCGGTAGGTCCACAGCGCCCAGACCGGCCCGTTCCCGCCACGCCCCACGGTGCGGATCATGAGGGCGAGCGCGGCCACGAGCAGCAGACCGCCGCCGTCGACGATCAGGGGCGCTGTGAGCAGGGTTCCCGCGATCACGGCGAGGCAGCCCAGGTTCCAGGTGAGCACCTCGGCCACGAGGGTCCGGGCCGACGGGCCTCGCGGCGACAGCGCGTGCTGGGCGATCCCGAGTCCCGCCTGGAGCACCCCGCCCACGAGCACCTGGAAGGCCGCGGACCAGGAACCGTGCTCCAGACCCAGCGGACCGGTCACCGCGGCGACCAGGCCGCCGGTGATCACCCAGAGCAGCGCGAGCCCCCGGAACAGCAGGTCGTCGCGGAACAGCAGGTCGTCCCGGAAGCCGCCGGGAGCACGGAGATCACCAGTCATGGTCACCATCCTCCTGCGGCCGACGGGGCGGGTGGGGCCGACGGCCTGCACTGAGACGAACCAGGCACGCCGTCGCTCTATCGTTCCGCACCTCAGACGATCCGCACCTCAGGCGATCCCCGCCTCAGGCGATCCGCTCGACCAACGCGTCGAGCGAACGGTCCGCGCGGAACGCGTGCCCACCGTCGGTGACCACGAGCTCCGGCGGCACCGCCCCGTGCTCCTCCCACACGCCCGCGAGCCGCGCGAAGGAGGCCCGGGTCGCCGCGATCGGGAAGATGTGGTCCAGCTCCCCCGCCTCGAGGATCAGCGGGCGCGGGGCGATCAGGGCGGCGATGTCCGCCATCTCCAGCTCGGGCAGCAGGCCCGGGATGATGTTGCAGGGACAGTGCCGGATCGAGCACAGGCTCGCCTCGAAGGTGCAGAAGTAGGTCGCGACCAGGGCCGCCGCGATCGACGGATCCACCGCGGCGAGCAGCAGCGCGACCGCTCCGCCGCCGGAGCCGCCGGCCACGCCGACCCGGTCGGGGTCCACCCCGGGGAGCCGGCGCAGTGCCTGGGCTGCGGCGCGGGCGTCGGCCACACGGTGCCCCATGACGGGCCGCCCGTGCAGGAGATGCCGGGCCGCGTCGATGCCGCAGGTGTTCTCGGTGGGCTCGTAGGGCACCGTGTACCCTGCCTGCCCCTCGGGCTGCGGGAAGCGTCGCCTGCCGAAGCTGACCATCTCCGGGCACAGCACCGTGAACCCGGCTCGGACCAGCTTGTGAGCGAGGCCGTCGTGAAAGTCGTCGACCGGATCCTGGGCCACCAGATCGTCGATGCCCCGGCCGTGCCCGGCCACCAGCACGACGCCGGCACCGGTGGCGGTCTCCGGGGCCGGGCGCAGCAGGAAGGCAGGGATCTCGTCGCCGTCGGCGGTCCGGACCTGCACGAGGGCTGGTTCGGGCGCCGACGCCGCCCCTGTGCTCGAGGAGGCGCTCGTCGGACCGACGAGGCTCGCGTCACCGGACTCGGGGCCGGGACCGAGACCGAGCAGCGTGCGCAGCCGCTCGCGGAGCAGGTCAGAGCTCGTGGATCGGGCGACCATGCGTTCTCCTCGTCATCGGAATGCGGTCAACAGCCCACGGACAGCCGCCCGTCAGCTCCTCGCAGCAAGCAGGTCACTCCCCCGTGACGGCGCGATCCAGCCGGCCGGAGATGTCGGCGAGCACGTCGTCGACGGGCTGCTCGGCGAGGGACTTCATGAAGGGTTCCACCTTGACAGGGCCCGTGTAGCCGGCGGCGTGGACCGCGCCCATGAAGCCGGCCAGGTCGATGACCCCGGTGTCGTAGGGCAGGCGGCGGTCGAGGTCCTGCTGCTCGTCGCGCTCGCGATCGGTGCGGGCGTCGTTGATGTCCACCGAGACGATGTCGGCGTCGGTCAGCCCGGCGAGGTCCTCGGCGCTCTCCCCGGCGGTGTGCCAGTGGTAGCTGTCCAGGATGATCCCGACGTTCGTGGCGCCGGAGTCGGCGATCAGCTCGCGGGCCTCACGCAGGGAGTGGATGAACGGGTAGCGCTCGGTGGACCAGAAGGTCTTCGGGCCGATGTACTCCAGGCCGATGCGCAGACCGGCGTCGGCCAGCAGCTCGGCGACCAGGGCCAGGCGACCCACGTGCAGGCGCCAGTTGCGCAGGTAGTCGAGGTCGTCGTGCATCGGCCGCATCCAGGTGCCCACGCGGGTCACGCCCGCCGCCCGGAGCAGCTCGAGGGACTCGGGGAGGTCGACGAGAGCCTCGCGGAACTCCGCGGCGGGGGCGTCCAGCGGGACAGGGAGACCTGCCATCCCCCATTCGAGGCCCTTCTCCTGCAAGGCGGCGGCGTGCTCGGCGACGGCGGACGTGCCGCCCAGGGTGCGGAAGTAGCCGAGATCGGGGTCGACTCCTCCGAAGCCGTGCTTCGCGGCGAGGTCGATCGAGGTGGTGTGGTCCAGGGGAAGGCCGAGTGCGCCGGCCGAGAGGTTCGAGAACATCCGGAAAGACTATGCGTGTTTTCTTCCCACGTGGTGATCCGGGGCACACCGTCCGCCAGGTGGGACGACGGGTCAGTGGCGCGGTTCGGCCGTCGACATCTGGGCCGGCGCGAGCTCCTCGTAGGCATGCAGGAAGCGGTCGAAGAGATCCAGCAGGACCGCCGCGTCGGCCTCTCCGAGGGACATCAGTGCGGACTCGTAGCCGCCCAGCGAGATCTGGACGTCCTGCTCGAACGCCTGGTGCCCAGCATCGGTGCTCACGACCTCGTAGGCGGAGCCGCCCGGTGGCCGCGACTTCTCCAGCAGGCCCTGTGCGACAGCGGCGTTCACCTGGCGGTTGACCGTGGACTGCTCGAGGTTGAGCTCCTGGGCGATCTGCTTGAGGGTGCGAGGCTCCCGGTCGGTGAACAGCCAGAGCATCCGCAGGTCGGCGGTACCGAGCGTCATGGCCTGCAGGTGGGTGCGACGCAGGCGGTCGAGCCGTTCGATCACGCTCGCGAGCCGCCTGCCGCGTCGGACGTCGGGCGCCGTCCGGCCCTTTTCCCTGCTCGCCATCTCGTTCCTCTCATCACGCCGGGGTGGTGCCTCGAGCCTGAATGTGTAGTCTACATAGAAAGGTCTTATGTACTTTACACATCACGCCCTCCATCCACTCCTCCAAAGGTGCCGATGACACATCCGCCTCAGTCCGAGACCACAGCGCCCCGGAACGCCCGCCACCCGATCGCAATCCTTCTCGTGGCCGGCTTCTCGAGCCTCTGCGCAGCCCTCATGCAGTCGCTCGTGATCCCGATCCAGCCAGAGCTCCCCGCCATGCTCGGCACATCGGCGTCCAACTCCGCGTGGGTGGTCACCGCGACCCTGCTCGCGGGCGGCGTCGCCATGCCGGTCTCCGGCAAGCTCGCCGACCTCAAGGGACGCAAGCCCGTCCTCGTGGTCTCCGCGATCATCCTGCTGATCGGCTCGCTGATCTGCGCGCTCGGCGACTCCCTGGCCCCGGTGCTCGTGGGCCGCGTGCTGCAGGGCCTGGCGATGGGCTACATCCCGGTCGCCATCAGCTTCGTACGCGAGCTGATGCCCGCGCACCTGCGCAACACCGCCGTCGCCGGCATCAGCGCCACAATGGGGGTCGGCGGCGCCCTCGGCCTGCCGCTCGCCGCCTGGATCGCCCAGTCCTACGACTGGCACGCCCTGTTCTGGCTGGCCAGCGCCCTGGCCGTCGTCATGGTCGTCGCGACCGCTGCGGTGATGCCGCACCGCCCCGCGGCGCAGACGGGGAAGCTCGACGTGATCGGCGCCCTCGGCATGGCCGTGGGCGTGGTCGCCCTGCTGGTCGGTGTCTCCAAGGGCAACGACTGGGGCTGGGCCAGCCCCACCACCCTCGCTGCGATCATCGGCGGGATCGTGGTCCTGCTGCTGTGGGGCCGCTTCGAGGTGAGGCAGAAGAACCCCCTGGTCGACCTGCGCACCACCGCGCGACGGCCGATCCTGCTGACCAACATCGCCGCCCTGATGGCGGGCTTCGGCATGATGGCCCAGTCCATCGTCGTCCCGCAGCTGCTGCAGGGCCCCGAGGCCACCGGCTACGGCCTGGGCCAGACGATGCTGCAGGCGGGCCTGTGGATGGCGCCGGCCGGGCTGATGATGATGATCTTCACCCCGGTCTCCAGCAGGATGCTGACCGCCCTCGGCGGACGCATCACGCTGGCCACCGGCATGGTCGTGATGGCCGCCGGCTACGCGGTCGCCTTCTTCCTCACCGACGCCCCGTGGCAGCTCATGCTCGCCGCCTGCGTCTCCTCGGCCGGTGTGGGCATCGCCTACGCCGCCATGCCGACGCTGATCATGGAGAACTCCCCCGCCTCCGAGGCCGGTGCGGGCGTGGGCGTGAACGCGCTCATGCGCTCCATGGGCACCACCGTCGCCGGCGCCGTCATGGCCATCGTGCTCACGTCGGTCACGACCACGCTCGGCGGCACGGACGTTCCCACCGTGACCGCCTTCAAGCTCTGCTTCCTGCTGGGTGCGATCGCGGGGCTCGGGGCCGCGGTGGTCACGCTGTGCATCGCGCGGCGCCCCGCAGGACTGGCAGAACCATCTGAGGAGGTCGCCGACCACCGAGCTCCGGTCGAGGCTGCGTAGGTTCCACGCCCACCCGGGCGCTCCTCCCGAGCCGGGCCTCGTGCACCTCGAGGAAGGCCCTTGCCAGGTACATCGCAGCAGGGGCCTTCTGCCGTCCCTACGGGAGCCGCTACTCTTCAGACACGTCATGCCGCCGGGGATTGGCTCGAGGGGTGGAGCAATGAGGAACGACGAAGGCAGGATCGGCCGCCGCAAGGCCATCATCGCCGCAACGCTCATCACCGCTGTGGCCAGCACGCTGGGAGCATGCTCCACCTTCGACTCCGAGCGACCGGACGGGGACCTCGTGTTCCTCGCGGAGAACTGGAGCATCGACATCCCGGCGAGCGCCGAGACCGCGAGCTACTACACCAGCGAATCGGATTTCCAGGGCGGCCGAGACGACGTCTATGTGGTCTCCATGGAGGCGGCGGACCGAGTCGGATACTGGGATCTCTCCCAGTTCACCGAGTCCGCCACCTCCTCCCTCGAACCGTCACCGCAGACCATCATCGCCGCGTCCGAGGCGCCTGTGGAACAGAGCGCGCTGGGCCGCCTCCGGTGCAGGAGCTCCGAGGAGCAGGGACAGGATTACCTGCTTCTCTGCTTCGATGACGACACCGAGCGATACCTGGTGTTCGAGCAGATCTTCTGAGGCCCGAGCCTCGCGAATCACCGAACGGGCGGGGTCCACCGCGGGTCGCGGCCGAGGAAGGCGAACAGCTTCTCCTGCTCGGTGGCGTCGGCCGGGACCGGCTGCTGCTCCCCGAACTGGCCGGTGGGGCGCAGATATTCCTCCGCCGCGCTCATCCCGGTATAGGCGTCGTGGACCATGCCGGGGTCGAGTCGGTCATCCTGCCCCGAGGAGCGGGCGAGGTCCCAGGTGTGGAAGAAGACGTCCCCGGTGAAGAACTCGTCGATCACCCCGGGCAGCGGCCGATCCGATCCCGTGTGCGGGTTCGAGTGGAGGTGCCGGTCGGCAGCGGGGTCCGCGAAGAGAGCGTGGAGCTGGTTGTCGAGATGGGCCCACGCCCCGACGGGATCCTGATCGGCCGACGGACCCTCCTCGAAGCGGAACGTCGACCCGCCGTGGATCATCGCCGGCAGCCACGTGACCAGATGACCCACGACGTCCCGGGCGCGCCACTCCGCGACGGGTGTGGGGGCGTCCCAGTCGGTGACGCCTCCGACGGTCGCCGTGAACCCGGAGGCGATCGCCCGGTACTTCTCCGCAGGAGGCAGCTGGGTCAGAGGCGTGCTGGCGGCGTTCACCGGGCGCCCCCTGCGGTGTCGTCGGCCGCCAGAAGGTCATCGAGCGCGGCGTAGCCCTCGTGGACCCCCACGTCCATGCCGCTGTCGAGCATCTGCCCGCGCCCCTCGAAGGAGTCGAAGAGCGAGGTGCTGTGCATCCGGGTCCAGCCGTCACCGAGATCCTCGAGGCGCATGGTCTCCAGGGAGACCCCTTCCGGCCAGCCGTCGAAGGTGAAGGTCTGGACGATGCGCTCCTCGGTGATCTCATGGAAGCAGCCGTGGAAGGAGAACCGCTCCTCGCCACGGATGTTCGTGAAAGCCCAGGAGCCGCCCGTGCGCGCATCCCAGTGGTCGATGCGGGTGGAGAGGCTCTCCGGGCCGACCCACTGCGAATACAGCTCGGGGTCCGTGTGGGCATGGATCAGCCGGGCCGCGGTGGCAGGGAAATCCCGGGTGATGCGGATCAGGGGGACCTCGGGGTCGGCTTCGATGGTGGCGGTGGTCAGGTGCTCGGTGGGCTGCAGGTGCTCGGTGGGGTTCATGGCGTGCGCTCCGGGGTGTCGGTGCTGCTCGGGTCATGGAGGTCCGGGTCATGGTGGGTCGCGTCACGGAGGACGGCGTCGAGGCGGGACAGTCTCGTCTCGGCGGCGAGGCGGTGGCGATCGATCCAGCGGGTCAGCTCCCCCAGCACCTCGGCATCGAGGCGGACGGGGCGCCGTTGGGCGTCGCGCCGGCGGGTCACGAGGCCCGCCGATTCGAGGACCGCGATGTGCTTGCTCACGGCCTGCAGGGACATGGCGTAGGGGGCGGCGAGCTCGCCGACGGTGGCATCACCGAGGGTGAGTCGGGAGACGAGGTCTCGCCGGGTGGGATCAGCGAGGGCTGCGAACGCCCTGGACAAGGTGTCGTCGTCCATCCCTCCCCTTCTCAACTGATTGGTTGATGACGGGAACGCTACCTCTCGAACAAGGCGTCGTCAACCATCAGGTTGAGAACCGGTGGCACCCGGTCCGCACCGCCACGAACTGGTGCGAAGCAGCGCCGGGGCGGCGGCACGACAGCATGACGGCAGGACGCCACGACGCACGTCGCTCCGACATGTCCCCTGTCCGGGAACATGCCGGAGCGTCACCAGCCGTACGGAGGGCCCGGGCTCACGCCCCCAGCTGGAGCTCCACGGTCACGAAGGAGTGCGCGGGCAGCGTGATCTCGAGGCCGCGATCGTGCTCACGCACGTCGGTGAGCTCGGCTGGGGCGACGGCGTCGGGCTGGTCCGGGGTGTTGTGCGCGGCGGAGGTCGCGCCGGTGAGCACGCGGGCGGTGTGCCCGGTGACGGTGCGTCCGCGCAGGTCCAGCACGAGGGTGCGCTCCTGCGCGTGATCGAGGTTCGACAGCGAGATCAGCGCCGTCGACCCGGTGGTGGACGCGGAGGCGGAGATCATCGGCAGAACGCGGCCATCGACCTCGGCAGGCTCCTCCGGCAGCAGCACGTGGGCGGCGAGCGCGCGGGCATCCTGGTGCCCGGCGTTCATCGCGAACACGTGGTACGTCGGCGTGAGCACGAGGGCGCCGGTGTCCGGATCGGTGAGGATCATCGCCTGCAGCACGTTCACCGTCTGGGCGATATTCGCCATCATCAGGCGGTCCGCGTGGCGATGGAAGCCGTCGAAGTGGATCGAGGCCACGAGCGCATCGCGCACGGTGTTCTGCTGGTACAGGAAGCCGGGATTCGTGCCGGGCTCCACGTTCCACCAGGTGCCCCACTCGTCGAACACCAGGCCCACCTTCTTGTGCGGGTCGTAGTGGTCCATGACGGTGGCGTGGCGGGCCACGAGCTCCTCGGCGCGGGCCGCACGGGAGAGGGTGCGGTACCACTCCTCCTCGCTGAACTCGGTGGCGCTGCCCTTGTCGCCCCAGGGGCCGGACATCGTGTAGTAGTGCATCGAGATGGCCTGGTAGGGACCGGCCCTGCCCTCGCGCTCGTCCAGGTTCGTGACGGCACGCATGAGCGCCTCGGTCCACGCGAAGTCGTCATCGCTCGCGCCGGCCGCGATCCGGGTGACTGTATTTCCTGGGTCACCGCCCTGGTCACGCACATAGGTGGAGTACTGGCGAGCCAAGGCCGCGTAGTCGTCGGCCCGCATGTTGCCGCCGCAGCCCCAGGCCTCGTTGCCGATGCCGAAGAAGGGCACCTTCCACGGCTCGTCCCGCCCGTTCTCGCGGCGCAGCGACGCCATGGGCGAGTCATCGGCGCGGGTGAGGTACTCGATCCACTCGCTCATCTCCGCGACGGTGCCCGAGCCGACGTTGCCGTTGACGTACGCCTCGGTGCCGAGCAGCTCCACGAGGTCCATGAACTCGTGGGTGCCGAAGGAGTTGTCCTCGACGATGTCGCCCCAGTGGGAGTTGACCATGCGGGGCCGCTGCTCGCGCGGGCCGATGCCGTCCTTCCAGTGGTAGTCGTCCGCGAAGCAGCCGCCGGGCCAGCGCAGGTTCGGGATCTGCAGGGCGCGCAGAGCGGCGACCACGTCGTCGCGGATGCCGCGGGTGTTGGGGATCTCGGAGTCCTCGCCCACGTAGAAGCCCTCATAGATGCAGCGACCGAGGTGCTCGGCGAAGTGGCCGTAGAGGTGGCGGCTGATGGTGGCACCGGGCAGGTCGAGGTCGACGACCACGCGGGCCGGGCCGTCCGTCGGCCTGCTGGACGGGCCGGTGGATCCGGTGGCGCCGGCGGCAGGGGAACCGGTGGCGCTCGGGCTCAGGGCCGAGACCAGTCCGGGGGTGAGGGTGCGGGCACGGGCGGTCATGAGGGTCTCCTCGGAGGACGGCAGGCGGCAGGGCGGGGCGGGGCGGGGCGGCACAGTCTGCGGACGGGCCCGATCCGCTCCTGCGGGAGGAACGGATCGGGACCGGCCGACGGGGTCAGGCGGCCGGGGTCAGGCAGTGGGCGTCAGGCTGCCGGGCGAGCCAGACGCACCAGGGTCCACGAGATCGCGGGCAGGTCGCCGACGAGGCGGCCTCCCTCGAGGCGCACCGAGTCATTGGCCGCCGGGACCACGGTCTCGGGCGCGGCCTGGGTGTTCGTGGCGTAGGGGTCCTCGTGGTGCAGGGTGAGGGCCTCGACGACCTCGAGATCGCCGAAGGAGTCGAGATCCGCGTCCAGGGCGAGGGGCGCGTCGGCCCCGCGGTTCACGACGAACACTGCGAGCGTGCCGGCGTCGTCGTCCCAGGTGGCCACCGCGTCGGCCGCGGAGCTGGAGCCGAAGCGCTGGTTCTCGAAGCTCGGGGCGTCCAGACGCACGTCGAGCACCTCACCCACCGCATAGCGGGAGGTGAGTGCGAAGGGATGGAAGGTGGTCTGCTTCCAGGCGGCCCCGCCGGGCTCGGTCATGATCGGGGCGATCACGTTGACGAGCTGGGCGAGCGAGGCGGAGGCGACGCGGTCGCTGTGGCGCAGCAGCGAGATGAGCAGGTTGCCGAACACGACCGCGTCCATCGCGCTGTAGGTGTCCTCCAGGAGCACGGGGGCGACGGGCCAGTCATCGCCGCTCGGCGGGCGGGACTCGGCGCGGTGCTGGTACCAGATGTTCCACTCGTCGAAGCTGATCATGATGCGCTTGTCGCGCTTGAGCTTCGCGCGCACGTGATCGGCGGTGGCCACGACGGAGTCGATGAAGTGGTCCATGTCGTCGGCCGAGGCGAGGAAGGAGGCCTGGTCTCCGTCCTTCTCGGAGTAGTAGACGTGGGCGGAGACCATGTCTACCTGGTCGTACGCCTCGGTGAGGACCGTGTTCTCCCAGGCGCCGAAGGTGGGCATCTGGGAGTTGGAGGAGCCGCACACGATGAGCTCGAGGTCCGGATCCTCCTGACGCATGAGGCGGGCGGTCTCGGTCGCCAGACGGGCGTACTCCTCGGCCGTCTTGTGACCGGCCTGCCAGGGGCCGTCCATCTCGTTGCCCAGGCACCACATCGAGATGCCGTAGGGCTCGGGATGCCCGTTGGCGGCGCGCTGGTCCGAGAGCGCGATGCCCTGCGGGGCGTTCGCGTACTGGAGCACGTCCAGCGCCTCCTCCATCCCACGGGTGCCGAGGTTCACGGCGTACATCGGCTCGACGTCGGCCTTCTTCGCCCAGGCCATGAACTCGTCCAGACCCACGGTGTTGGGATCGCTCGAGTGCCATGCGAGGTCGTGGCGGGTGGGGCGGTCCTCGACCGGGCCGACGCCGTCCTCCCACTTGTAGCCGGAGACGAAGTTGCCGCCCGGGTAGCGCACGGAGCTCACGCCGAGCTCGCGGGTGAGCTCGAGGACGTCGGTGCGGAAGCCGTCCTCGTCGGCCGTCGGATGGCCCGGCTCGTGGATGCCCGTGTAGACGCAGCGGCCGAGGTGCTCGACGAACGCGCCGAAGGTGCGGCGGCGCACGGGGGCGACGCGGAAGGAGGGGTTCAGAGTGAGGGTGACGTGCGAAGACATCGGTGTCGGCGTCCTTCTCGAAGGTAGGGGAACCGGTCCGTGCGCAGCTGTGCGACGGAAAGTTCTACAACGTTGCAATAACCTTTCCATACCCGTGTGACCACGTCAACGGGTCTCCGGGATCCGGTCGGCGCACCCTGTCCGGCCGCTCGCCGCGCCAGGTCGTCCGCGCGCCTGTCCTCAGGTGCGAGAATCGACCCCATGCCCCTGCACCCCGCTTCCGGCCGCAAGCGCCCTCCGGCGCTGCGCGACGTCGCCGAGCTCGCGGGCGTCTCGATCAAGACCGTCTCCAACGTGGTCAACGACTACCCGCACGTGAAGGACTCGACCCGCGAGACGGTGCGCGAAGCGATCCTGCAGGTCGGCTACCGCCCGCAGGCCGCGGCGCAGCAGCTGCGCACCGGGGCCTCGAAGATGATCACGCTCGCGGTGCCGGCCCTGACCTTCTCCTACTTCTCCAACCTCGCCCAGCAGTTCATCGACGAGGCGCAGCGGCGCGGCCAGACCGTCGTCCTGCATTCGACGTCCGGCGGCCGGGAGGCCGAGCGCACCGTGCTCGAGGGGTTCAACCGCGTGGTCGGCGACGGCGTGATCTTCAATCCTCTGCTGATCGAGGAGGAGGTGTTCGCCCGGATGGAGCAGACCACGCAGCCCACCGTCTTCATCGGCGAGCACCTGCCCGAGAAGCTCCCCCACGGCAGCGACTACGTACGGATCGACAACGTCGCCGCAGCCTTCGACGCCACGACCCACCTGCTCGAGACGGGTCGGCGGCGCATCGCGTTCCTCGGTGCGATCGCCACCAAGCACGGCCTGCAGCCGCACAGCTCCGGCTCCCTGCGCCGGGACGGCTACCTCGCCGCCCTGCGGGAGCACAAGGTCGAGCCGGATCCCAGCCTCGTGCAGGCGGTGGACGACTGGCATCGCCACGACGGGTTCGCCGGCGCGCAGGACCTGATGGCCCGGCACCCGGACCTCGACGGGATCGTCTGCGGCAACGACGACCTCGCGATCGGGGTCCTCGCCCACCTGCGCCGACTGGGCCGTCGCGTCCCGGAGGACATCGCCGTGATCGGCTACGACGACACGCCCGACGCCCCGTTCGCCTCGCCCCCGCTGTCCACGATCTCCCCGGACAAGCACGCCCTCGCCGCCACCGCGCTGGATCTGCTGACCGAGCGCATCCAAGGGTTCGACGGGCCGCCCCGGATCGTCGACACCCCGTATTCGCTGGTGATCCGTGATTCCACGGAGCCTGCAGCCGGCGGCCACACTCCGACCACCCCCTCATCCACCCTTCCTGACGCCACTGACGCGCACGACCGCGAGGAGCTCCCCCGGTGACCATCCCGACCCCGTACGAGGACCTGCTGCGCGAGGTCATGGAGACCGGCAACGCCAAGAGCGACCGCACCGGCACCGGCACCCGCAGCCTCTTCGGCAAGCAGATCCGCTTCGACCTGACCCAGGGCTTCCCGCTGATCACCACGAAGCGCGTGCACACCCGCTCGATCATCCTCGAGCTGCTGTGGTTCCTGCGCGGGGACACCAACGCGCGCTGGCTGCAGGAGCAGGGCGTGAGCATCTGGGACGAATGGGCCGACGAGAACGGTGACCTCGGCCCGATCTACGGCGCGCAGTGGCGCTCCTGGCCCACGGCGGACGGCGCCGTGATCGACCAGATCAGCGACGTCGTCGAGCAGATCCGCACGAACCCGGACTCCCGCCGCCTCATCGTCTCGGCCTGGAACCCGGCCGACATCCCGCAGATGGCGCTCGCCCCCTGCCACGCGCTGTTCCAGTTCGAGGTGCACGACGGGAAGCTCTCCTGCCAGCTGTACCAGCGCAGCGCCGACCTGTTCCTCGGGGTGCCGTTCAACATCGCCAGCTACGCGCTGCTGACCCACATGATCGCCCAGCAGACGGACCTCGAGGTGGGCGACTTCGTGTGGACCGGCGGCGACTGCCACATCTACGACAACCACGTCGAGCAGGTGACCCGGCAGCTCTCGCGCGAGCCGTTCCCCTACCCCACGCTGACGATCGGGCGCCGACCCGAGTCGATCCTCGACTACGAGCTCGAGGACTTCGAGATCGAGGGCTACCAGCACCACAAGGGCATCAAGGCCCCGGTGGCGGTGTGAGCAGGGCTCAGTCCCCGACCGGTGGCGTGAGTGCTGGGCCCTCTCCCCGGATCGGCCTGATCTGGGCGCAGGCCCGCGATCGCGTGATCGGCGCGGCCGGCACGATGCCCTGGCACCTGAGCGAGGACCTCCGGCACTTCTCGCGCACCACGAAGGGCTCGCCCGTGGTGATGGGCCGACGCACCTGGCAGTCGTTCCCTGAGAAGTTCCGACCGCTGCCGGGGCGCACGAACATCGTCATCACCCGCGATGATGCCTTCGCCGACGAGGGCGCTGTGCGTGCTCGTGACCTGGGGGATGCGCTGCGCATCGCGCAGGAGACGGTGGCGACGACCTCGCCCGAGGCCGGCGCAGCCACCGCGCCGGCGTCCGCGACCGACGGACCGTCCGACGCCGACTCCCGCCCGGTGATCTGGGTGATCGGCGGCGGTTCCGTGTACCGCGAAGCGATCGAGGACGCCGACCTGCTGGTGGTCACCGAGATCGACCTCGAGGTCGACGGGGACACCACGGCGCCAGCGGTGCCGGATCGCCTCGGCACGCCGGTGGCCGACCCGGAGAACGGGTGGCACGAGGCGAAGAACGGTCTGCGCTACCGCATCCTCACCTACCGCCGCTGATCGCCGGCCGTCCCTCCGAGGCACAACCCGTCGGCTCACGGAGCCCGTCGGCTCAGCCAGCCCGTCGGCTCACGGAGCCCGGCGGCTCACGACCAGGGACGGCGGTTCCGTACCCACCTCGAGCTCCCGCAGATGCAGGTAGCGGCCGGTGCGCTCCTCGTCCCAGGCGTGGAAGGCGATCACGTCCTGGCCGTCGGGACCGATCGTGCATGAGTTGTGCCCGGGCCCGATGAACTCCTCGTCGCTCGCCAGCAGCACGTCCTCCCCCGGCGCCGGCACGGTCCAGGGACCCTCGGGCGACGTCGCCCAGGCCCAGGCCGTGCGATAGCCGGGCCCCTGCCAGGAACCTCCTGACCAGGTCATCAGCAGCACACCATCGCGGACCACCACGTGCGGGCCCTCGAGGGTGTGCCAGTCGAAGCGTCGGCCGTACATCTCTCGGTCGCGGGCGAAGATCTGCCAGTCCGCGTACGGCGCGAGCACGCTCACCGTCTCCCCGAGCGAGGTCGGGGAGAGCAGCGGCGCGGCCGCGAGATGGGTGCCCGGCCGTTCGTGGTCGAGCACGTCGCGGGCGAAGAACAGCCACCAGCTGCCGTCGGGGAGCCGGCACGGGGAGGCGTCGATCGCGAACAGCTCGTCCGGGGTGAGGACCACGCCCTGGTCGAGGAACGGGCCCTCGGGACGCTCGGCCCGGGCGACCCGGATCAGGTGCCCCCGATCGCCATGGCCCACCGAGTAGTACATCCACCAGATGCCGTCGCGCACGCAGACCTCGGGAGCCCAGTAGGAGTCCCCCGCCTGCGGGTCGAGCGCCTGCAGGACGTTGCCGACCCCGCGCCACTCGCGCAGGTCCGACGAGACCGCGGCCGGGACAGCACGACCGCCATGCACCGGACCGGTCCCGTAGGCGATCCACCCGTCGGCCGTGCGCACCACGGCGGGGTCCGCGAGCGGCGTCGACCAGGCGGGCTCGGCCCGGGGAGCACGGACCGAACCGTCCTCGACGGGCCGGTCGCCGGCGTCCCCACCTGCCCCGCTCATCCCTTCAGTCCCGTCGCCGCGATGCCCGCGACCAGGTAGCGCTGGAGCACGAAGAACACCAGCAGCACCGGGATCAGGCTGACGGTGGCGGCCATGAACAGGCCGCCGTAGTCGAAGGTCTGCGCGGTGAGGAAGGAGGACAGATATATCTGCACCGTCATCGCATTCTGCCCGTCGCCCGCCACGACCAGCGGCCACAGGAAGGCGTTCCACGAGCCGATCAGCCCCAGCACCGTGAGCGCCGAGGCGAACGGCAGCGTATTGGGGAAGACGATCCGGAAGAAGGTGCGGAAGAACCCGGCACCGTCGATATAGGCGGCCTCCTCGATCTCCCGTGGGAAGTTCACATAGAACTGCCGGAACAGGAACACGTTGAAGGCGCTGAACAGTCCCGGCACGATCAGGCCCTGCAGGGTGCCGATCCAGCCGAGCGAGGCGACGATGATGAAGTTCGGGACGAACGCCGTGGTCGCCGGCACCAGCAGCACCACGATGACCAGTATGAACATCGGTTTCGCGGCTCGGTGCGGGATCCGCACCAGGGCGTACCCGGCCAGCGCCGCGATGAGGATGGACAGCGACGTCGAGACGATCGCCATGATCGCGGAGTTCATCAGCGCGTCGAGATACCGCGGATCCGCGAAGAGCTCCGGGATGCGCTGCCATTGCGGATCGCTCGGCCAGAACACGAAGTCCTGCGAATAGATCTCGTCGTTGGTGGACAGCGCCGTCTTGATCATCGCGTAGAACGGCACGAGGAACACCAGGGCCAGCACGGACGCCACCGTGTAGCGCAGCACGAGTCCGACGCTGCTGCGGTTCTGGCCCACGATGTTGAGCTGTGCGGTCATCGCCGCGCCTCCTTCTCCGGCGTCTGCGTGGTCTCCGTCGTCTCCGCGGCGTCGACGGGCCGACGGCGGCGCCCGCGCAGGAACCCGAACCGGCGCCGGGTGGTGTCGTCGTTGGACCCGAAGCCGACCAGCCAGGTCTGCAGGAGCCCGGCGAGGACCATGATCGCGGTGAGCACGAGCGCGCCCGCGGAGCCGCGGCCGAAGTCCTGCTGCGGACCGAGCGCGATGTTGTACAGGTACACCAGCGGGGGTCGGGTCTCGGGATTGTTGCCCGTGAGGTTGTAGAACTCGTCGAACGCCTGGAAGGACGCGATGAGCAGGAGCAGCAGCACCGCGGCCGACGTGGTGCGCAGCTGCGGCAGGGTGATCAGGCGGAACATCGAGAAGCCACCGGGATTCAGCCCGTCGACCGACGCCGCCTCGTACATCTGGGTGGGGATCGCCTGCAGGCCCGCGAGGAACAGCAGCATGTAGAAGCCGACCTGCAGCCACAGCCGCACGGAGACCAGCACGATCCACCAGTACGGCGAGGCGGACAGCCATGACGCGATCGAGTCGAGCCCGACCACGCCCAGCAGCTGATTCACGATCCCGGACTCGAGACCGTTGAACAGCGACAGCCTCCACACCACGCAGGCGACGACATAGCTGCATGCCGTGGGCAGGAAGAACACCGAGCGGAAGAAGGTCTGAAACCTCGGCAGGCCGTTGACTAGCACGGCGAGCGCGAGGGAGACCGCCATCGTGACCGGCACGATGAACACTGCGAACACGAGGAAGGTGCGCAGGGACTGCAGGAACGCGGTGTCGACGAGGAAGCCGCGGAAGTTGTCCAGGCCGATGAACTTCGTGGGCAGCACGGTGCCGCGGGCCTCGAAGAGGCTCAGCGTCCCACCCCAGATCAGCGGCAGGATCGTGAACACGCACAGCCCGACCAGGAACGGGGTGAAGAAGAGCCAGAAGGCGAGTCCGTTCCCCTTGATCCGGGTGGGGCCGGTGCGGGTCGGGGGCGCGGCCGTGGCGTCGGCCCGCGTGGCGGACGGGGCGCTCACGACCCGATCGCCCGGTTGCTGGCCTCCTCGGCCTTCGCCAGCTCCTCGGCCGGGTCGGCACCGTTCTTGAGGATGTTGCTGATCGCGTCGTCGCGCGGAGTGCCGATGTCCCCGGTGTACTCCGGCGGGCCGGTGACCCCCATGTCCTTGGCCATGGTCGCGATCTCCAGGCCGTTGCCCTCCTTGAGCGCCTCCGCCTGATCGGCGACCGCGGTGATCGGCGGGATGTGGAACCCGTAGCTGAGCGCCCAGTCCGTCTGATGATCGGTCTGGTCCACCCACAGCCACTTGGCGAACGCCTTGGCCGCATCGGTCTTCTCGCTGTTGCCGGCGACCTGCTCGTTCCAGGAGCCCATGAAGGCGACCTGGCGGCCGTCCGAGCCGACGGCCGGATGCGGGAACACGCCGATGTCGTCGAGGGCGCCCTCGAGCGCCGGCAGCGCCCAGCAACCGCCCCAGGTGATCGCGGCGAGACCTGCGGCGAAGGCCGCCGGATCCGCCCAGTCCGACGGGGCGCCGGTGAGGAGCACGTCGTCCTTGATCATCTGCTGGATCGACCCCAGCCCCTCGGCGTAGCCGGGAGTGTTGTAGGCGACGGCGTCCTTCGCCTCGTTGAGCGGGGATCCGCCCGCGGCCCAGACCATCGCCCAGGAGCTGGCGTCGTAGTTGTTGCCCAGGAACAGGCCCTTCTGATCCTTGGTGGTGAGCTCGGTGGCCGCGGCGACCAGGTCGTCGAAGGTTGTCGGCGGCTCGATGCCCGCCTTCTCGAACAGGCTCTTGCGGTAGTAGAAGTGCTGCGGGTCCAGGATCATGGGGATGCCCCAGATCTTGCCGTCGATCGTGACCGGGCCGAGCGACGCCTCGTTGAACTGGTCCTTGACCGGCTCCATGATGTCGGTCAGGTCGGTGTACCGCCCCTGCTTCGCCTGGTCCACAGCGATCCCGTTGTTCTCGAACACGTCGACGCCGCCGCCCGAGAGCAGCGCGGTCGAGAGCCGGGCGGCATAGTCGCCGGTCACCCAGTTCACCTTCACGGTCGCGTCCTCGTAGCCCGCGGCGTACTTCGTCGCGGCGTCCTGCGTGCCGTCCTCGCCGTACTGGTGGTACCACTGCGAGAGCGTCTCTCCGCCTCCTCCTCCGCCACCACCGGTCAGACCGCCGGTGTTGCCGCCGCAGGCCGCGAGGCCGGCGCCGGCGAGCGCCATCCCGCCGAGGCCGAGAGCATTGCGTCGCGTGAACCGATTCCGAGTAGGCATAGCCGTCTCCTTTGAGGCACCGAGGCGTCGCATCGTTGCGAGGCTGCTCGGAGTCTAACGTGAGAATAGGTGGCTCCGGTCACATCTGCGCAACGGTTCCGGAGGCAGGTTCTCGACCTCCCCGACGCGGTGCGCACACAGAACGCCTGCCACCCGGCGGGCGCTCGGCTCGGGAAAGAGCTCGGACGCGCCGGATGGCAGACGTCCGATGGTCGCGTGGGACGCGAGGCGCGGGACCGGTCGGGCTGACCGGTCCCGTCAGAGCCGCCTCTCAGGTGCCGGCAATGCCGGTGGTGGCGACACCCTTGATGATCTGGCGCTGGAAGAACATGAACACCACGATCAACGGCAGCGCGGCGAGCACGGCCTGGGCCATGTTCTGCGCGTACTGGATGCCGTAGGCGCTGATCACGGTCTGAAGACCGGTGGGCAGCGTCATCAAGCTGGCGTCGTTGACCACGATGAATGGCCACAGGAAGTTGTTCCATGCGCCGATGAACACGAAGATCGCGACAGCGCCCAGGATCGGGCGGGACAGCGGCAGCACGATGGACCAGAAGATCCGCAGCCGGCTCGCGCCGTCCATGAGCGCGGCCTCCTCGAGCTCGAAGGGGATCTGGTCGAAGAACTTCTTGAGGATGAACACCATGGGTGCCGCGACGACCTGCGGCAGGATGATCCCCCAGTAGGTGTCCACCAGGTTCAGGTTCAGCATCAGGTGGAACAGCGGGACGATGAGGATCTGGCCAGGGATCATAATCGAGGCGACGATCAGGGTGATGATCATCTGCCGACCGGTGAACTTCAGCCGCGACAGGGCATAGCCGGCGAGCGTCGAGATCGCCACGGTGATCACCGTGACCAGCGCCGAGGTGAGCAGGCTGTTCCATGCCCATCGCGGCACCAGACCCTCGGTGAGCACATTGAGGTAGGCCTTCAGCGTGAACCCGCTGTCGGGAATGATCGAGACCGGCATGGCGGCCGCCTCGGCTTCCGTCTTGAAGGAGGTCAGCACCGCCCAGAGCACCGGGATGAGCCAGGCCAGAGCGAGGACGGCGAGGATCACGAAGGCGAGGATCCGGGCAGGGGTGGGCCCGCGACGGCGACGCCCGGCCGTGCTGAGTGCCGGAGACTCCGAGATCGGGACCGCCGGGCTCAGGGTGGCGGTGGGGGTCGCGGCGCTCATGCCTTCACGCTCCGTCGGGACGAGATCACCATGTAGGCGATCGAGACGATGATGATCAGGAAGAAGAAGATGTAGGAGATCGCCGAGGCATAGCCCAGGCGGTAGCCGGTGAATCCGACCTCGTAGATGTACAGCAGCACCGGACGGGTCTCCCCTCCGGGCCCGCCGCCGGTCATCTGATAGATCTGATCGAAGACCTTCAGCGAGGCCAGCATCTGCAGGACAAGGACCAGCACGGTCGTGGGCAGGAGCTGCGGCAGGGTGATCGAGCGGAACTTCCGCCAGGCGCCGGCCCCGTCGAGCGAGGCGGCCTCGTAGAGCTGATCGGGAATGTTCTGGAGGGCAGCGAGGTAGAGCAGGAAGTTGAAGCCGATGGTCCACCACACGGTCGTGACGACCACGGCGATCATGGCCGTGCTCGGGTCCTGCAACCAGGCTGGCCCAGCGATCCCGAACCAGCCGAGGAAGGTGTTGATCAGCCCCAGCTGCGGGTTGTACATCCAGTTCCAGAACTGCGAGACCACGGTCGAGGCGAGCAGGAACGGCATGAAGAACGAGAGCCGCCAGAACCACTGACCCGGCAGCCCGATGTTGACCAGCACCGCGAGCAGCATCGCGACCACCACCAGCGGGACCGTCGAGAGGACGGTGAACCACGCGGTGTTGGCCAGCGAAGTCCAGACCTGCGGGTCCCCGAGGGCTTCCTTCCAGTTCGCCAGGCCCACGAACTCCGTGTTCGTGCCGGCGAGGCTCGTTCCGGTGAAGCTCATCCACAGGCCGTAGATCGTGGGCCAGATGAGGAATATCCCGAACGCGAGGAGGAACGGCGCGCAGTACAGCCAGCCGCGCAGGTTGTCCGAGCGGCGGCGACGGGCCCGGCCGACGGCGAGGCTGTCGCCCTGCAGAGCGCCCTGTGGAGGGGCGGAGAGAGCTTCGGCGGTGGTCATCGGTCGTCTCCTTCGACGGACGGACATGTCTGCACGACTGAGATGGAGCGCGAACGGCGCGCCGGGGAGGGGAGGGACGAGGTGGCCACCGGGGTCGTGCGGAACCCGGGAGGCAGCGTCTCGAGATATCGCACGGCGATCACATCGGGGTCGGCTTGAGCAGCAGGGCGTTGATCCGGGCGACGAAAGCGTTCCAGCCGTCGAGCGGATCGGTGCGCCGCGCCCAGACGTTCTGCATGTCATTGCCGAAATAGGTGTGGAAGTCGCTGCCGGATCCGCTGAACCAGGCCGGCGGGTCATAGACGAGGTGGTCGACTGCATCGGCATAGTGCGACTGCGGGACGAGGTCGGCATAAGCCGGATCCTCGATCACCGGGGAGTAGGCGGGAATGTGTCCAGCGCCCGCCCACGTGATCGAGTTCTTCAGGAGGTAGGCGACGACTCCATGCACGTTGCGGCGCCGTTCCGGATCCGGGTTCATCTGGTGGGGCAGCACGAAGGAGTGCGAGTCGGCGTAGGCGACCGGCTCCCCGAAGACGCCCGGGATCATGGTCATGTCGAAGGGGACTCCTTGGTTGCGGTAGTTCCCCGATTCCCAGACACCGCCGTAGAAGGCCCCGGAACCACCGGTGGCGAACTCGGAGATCGCGGTGCCTCCGTCGTGCCCGGGGTTGCCGACCTCGCCGTCGATGAGCGAGAGGATCCACTCCGCGGCCTCGATGACCAGTTCCTCCTGGTACACCATCTTCTTGCCCACCGGCAGCTCGATCGTGCCGCCGAGCTGGGCGTAGTAGGTGGAGAACATGCGCCACTGGTTGGAGCCGTCCCCCAGGTACCCGAAGGAGAGCCCATAGCCGCTGGGAGCCTTGGCCCCGAGCTCGAGCGCCATCGCCCGGAAATCCTCGGGGTTGTCGGTGGGCATCAGGAGTCCATCACTGCCCAGCACACCCGCCGCGTCGGCGATCTCGGTGTTGTAGTAGAGGACGAACGGGTGGGAATCCAGGGCGATGTCGGTGAGCTTGCCCTCCACGACCATCTTGTCCCAGATCAGCTCCGGGAAGTCCTCCTGGCGGACGCCGAACTCCCCGAGCAGGTCGATGTCCCATTCATCGAGCAGACCCCCGGGCGCGTAGCCGGGCACGCGCGCCGCGTGCATCACGGCGAGGTCAGGGGCTCGGCCGCCGGCCGAGGCCATCGCGAGCTTCGTGTAGTACGGGGCGCCCCAGGCGAGCACGGTCTGCTTGACGGAGGCCGACCCCTCGGTGGCCATGTAACCGTCGAGCATCTCGCCCATTGTCACTCCGTCCGGCCCGGAGAGCAGGTGCCAGAAGGCGATGTCATCGGCCGCCCTCGCCGCGGTGCCGGCGCAGCCGGACAGCGCACCCAGCCCGCCGAGAGCGCCCAGGGTGCCGGCACCCTGCATCAGGGCGCGACGGCCGACGGCGGGGCCGCTGTCGCGAGCACGCCCGGGAAGACCTCCGGGGGAAGTCGGCCGGGGCCCTGCGGCGCCGGCGCGAGAAGAACCAAGCACCATTCCATCCACCTCTTCGTGGTGGGGCGCGGCCGCCGCGGCAGATGCCGTGCGCGGCCGTCAACCCGACAGTCTTCGTACGCTGGTTTCGAATTTACATCGTTGCAAAGCGGCCGTCAACACTCCGCGCAGAAGTGCTTCTTGTGGGGCCCACCGGCCGATTCGCTCCATCCGGGCAGGTCAGCGCTCATCACGAAAGGGTCGGACTTCAGAAGCACAGTTCGTCATCGCTCAAGGCGGACAGAACGGCGCCCCGTCATCGCGCGCATCGCGGGCGCCAGGACGCCGTCGGACCTCTCTCGGCCCTTCAGACCCGAACCGGTCATCGCTTCATCGACTCGACGCACGGAACCCCGCCGCCGTCCTCGACCATGGGGATCGAGGATGGCGACGGGGTTCCGGTCGCAGGCGACAGAGCCAGGCCCTGTCGTCGCCTCTCAGGCTCCGCTGGTGGAGCGCTTCTTGTTCCAGACGTCGAAGGCCACGGCCACCAGCAGCACCACGCCGCGGACGACCGACTGCGTGGACTGGTCGATGCCCATGATCTGCATGCCGTTGGACATGACCGCCATGATGAGACCACCGATGATCGCGCCGTGGACCTTGCCCACGCCACCGGTCACCGCCGCGCCGCCGATGAAGGCGGCCGCGATGGCGTCCAGCTCGAACATGTTGCCGGCGCCCGGCTGGGCGCTGTTCGAGCGCGCGGAGTAGACGATGCCGGCGACCGCGGAGAGCAGGCCCATGTTCACGAACAGGAGCATGTTCACGCGGCGGGTCTTCACGCCGGAGAGCTGCGCGGCCTGGAGGTTGCCGCCCATGGCGTAGATGTGTCGACCGAAGATCGTGTTCTGGCTGATGAAGCCGTAGATGAGCACGAGGGCGGCCAGCAGGATCAGCACCACCGGCAGGCCGCGCGAGTGCGCGAGCTGCCAGGCGAAGGCCATGACGACCACGGCGATCGCGGCGGTCTTCAGCCAGAACAGCGGCAGGGCCTCGACCTGCTGCTTGTACCTCAGCTTCGCCAGGCGCCCGCGGTACTGCTGGACCGCGAAGACCACGATCAGCGCAGCGGCGAGGAACAGCGTGAAGGCGTCGTAGCCGTTGCCGCCGAAGAGCCCGTTGAGGAACCCGCCGGAGATGTACTGGTACTCCTTGGGGAACGGCGAGAGCGAGACGTTGCCCAGGACCTGCATGGCCATGCCGCGGAAGATGAGCATGCCGGCCAGGGTGACGATGAACGCCGGGATGCCCACATAGGCCACCCAGAAGCCCTGCCACAGGCCCACCAGCACACCGGTGCCCAGCGCCGCGAGCACGCCGAGCCACCAGGGCATGCCGTGGCCGATCACCACGACGGCTGCGACGCCGCCGGTCAGGGCGACCACTGAGCCGACGGACAGGTCGATGTGCCCGGCCACGATGATCAGCACCATGCCGATCGCGAGGATCAGGATGTAGGAGTACTGCAGCACCAGGTTCGTCAGGTTGCCCGGGCTGAGCAGGGCACCGCCCGTGAGGATCGTGAACAGCACGATGATGAACACGAACGCGATGTAGATGCCGCTCTGACGCATGTTCCGCGTCAGGAGCTCTTTGATGTCAGAAGTTCCCGCCATGAGGCGCGCTCACTCCCTTTCCCTGGTCATGAGCTCCATGAGGTGCTCCTGCGTGGCGTCCTGAGCGGCGACCTCGCCGGTGATGCGCCCCGTAGACAATGTGTAGATTCGATCGGAGAGCCCCATGACTTCGGGCAGCTCCGAGGAGATGACGATGATCGCCTTGCCGGACTCGGCGAGCTCATTGATGATCGAGTAGATCTCGAACTTCGCGCCGACGTCGACGCCGCGGGTGGGCTCGTCGAGGATCAGCAGCTCGGGCTCGGTGTACAGCCACTTGCTGAGCACGACCTTCTGCTGGTTGCCGCCGGAGAGCTTGCCGACGGGCGCCATGACGGTCGGGGTCTTGATGTTCAGCGAGGAGCGGTAGCGCTCGGCGACCGCGATCTCCTCGTTGCCGTTGATCCACCCGCCGGTGGTGATCTTCTTCAGACCTGCCGCGGTGACGTTCGTGCGGATGTCCTGGATCAGGTTCAGCCCGTACTGCTTGCGGTCCTCGGAGACGTAGGCGATCCCGGCGTCGATGGCGTCGGAGACGGTCTTGATCTCCACGGGCCGCCCGTGCATGAACACGGTGCCGGAGATGTCCCGGCCGTACGAGCGCCCGAAGACGCTCATGGCGAGCTCGGTGCGGCCGGCACCCATGAGCCCGGCGATGCCGACGACCTCGCCGGCGCGCACGGTCAGCGCCGCGCCGTCGACGACCACGCGCCCCTGCTGGGTGGGGTGGCCGACGTGCCAGTCCTCGACCCGGAAGATCTCCTCGCCGATCTCGGCGTGGCGCTCCGGGTAGAGGTTGTCGATGTCGCGGCCCACCATGCCCTTGATGATGCGCGGGATGAGGGTGCGCTTCTGCTCGGCGGGCACGTCCATGTCGATGGTCTCGATGGTGGAGCCATCGCGGATGATCGTCGTGGCGTCGGCGACGGCGGCGATCTCTCCGAGTTTGTGGCTGATGATGATGCTGGTGACGCCCTCGTCGCGCAATCCGCGGATGAGGCCGAGCAGGTGCTCGGAGTCGTCGTCGTTCAGTGCCGCGGTGGGCTCGTCGAGGATCAGCAGGCTCACGTTCTTGGTGAGCGCCTTGGCGATCTCCACGAGCTGCTGCTTGCCCACACCGAGCTGTCCGACGGGGGTCACGGGCTTCTCGCGCAGTCCGACGCGCTCGAGGAGCTCGGCGGCCCGGGCGTTGGTCTCGTGCCAGCTGATCACGCCGCCCTTGGTCTGCTCGTTCCCCAGGAAGATGTTCTCGGCGATCGACAGGTGGGGCACCAGGGCGAGCTCCTGGTGGATGATCACGATGCCCTCGGCCTCGGAGTCATTGATGGTGGCGAAGCTGACGGGGCGGCCGCGGTAGTGGATCTCGCCCTCGTAGCTGCCGGCCGGCTCGACGCCGGAGAGCACCTTCATGAGCGTGGACTTGCCGGCGCCGTTCTCGCCGCAGATCGCGTGGATCTCGCCCTCGCCGACCGTCAGGGACACGTCCTTGAGGGCGACGACGCCGGGGAATCTCTTGGTGATGGACCGCATCTCGAGGATGTGTTCGGTCAAGGGGCCCTCCTTCGGGCAGGAGGGTCCCAGCGCCGCGATCTCGCGTGCGCCGGGACCCCACCGGATTACTGCTGCAGAGGCTGGCTCAGAGCTGGCCGGACTCGACCTGCTCAGGCGTGTAATACCCGGAATCGACCATGATCTCCTGGTAGTTGTTCTCCAGGACCATCTGGATCGGGAGCAGGTACGACGGCACGACCTTCACGCCGTTGTCATAGGTCTCGGTATCGTTCGCCTCGGGCTCCTCGCCCTTGAGGATCGACTCCGCGCTCAGGATGGCCTGGTCTGCCAGGGTGCGGGTGTCTTTGAAGATGGTCGAGGACTGCACGCCGTCAGCGATCAGCTTGATCGAGGCGATCTCTGCGTCCTGCCCGGTGACGACCGGCAGACCCTCCTCGAGCGTCGGCCCGAGACCGGCGTTCTGCAGGGCGTTGATGATGCCGCGCGACAGCGGATCGGCCGGAGAGAGCACACCGGCCAGCTCCTCGCCGCCGTTGTAGTGCGTGGTCAGCAGGTTCTCCATGCGCTTCTGAGCCGTCTCCTGCTCCCAACGCTGGGTGGCGGCCTGCTCGATGTCCGTCTGCTCGGACAGCACCACGAGGGTGCCGTCGTCGAAGTACGGCTGGAGGGTGTCGATCGCGCCCTGCCAGAACAGATGGGCGTTGTTGTCGTCCAGCGATCCGGCGAAGAGCTCGACGTTCAGCGGCCCCTTCGGGGCGTCGTCGGCGGCCTCGAACTTCTCGTCCAGCAGGCCCAGGCCGAACATCAGCGCGTTGGCCTGGTTCACGCCCACCTTGTAGTTGTCGAAGGTGACGTAGAAGTCGACGTTCTCGCTGTCGGTGAGCAGGCGGTCGTACGCGATGACCGGGATGTTCGCCGCGGCGGCCGCATCGAGCTGCGAGGAGAGCGAGGCGCCGTCGATCGAGGCGATCAGCAGCACGCTGACGCCCGAATTGACCATCTGATCGATCTGCTGCTGCTGCGTCGGGATGTCATCCTCGGCGTACTGCATGTCGACCTTGAAGCCCTTGTCCTCCAGGCCCTTCTTGATGTTGTTGCCGTCCGCGACCCACCGCTCGTAGGTCTGGGTGGGCATCGCGACGCCGACGGTCTGGTCGCTGGGTGCGGCGTCCGTGTCGGGGCCGCCGGATCCTGCGCCTTCGCCGCCACAGGCGGCCAGTCCGAGCGCGGCCGCCGTGGCCGTCGCGCCCAGCATGAAGATTCTCCGGTTGTACATGGGTATTTCCTCCTCGAAATCGCCGACTGCTACCTGCAGCAGGGGACGTCCCGCGTGGCTCTGAGCGTGTACGGCGCCGGGCTGCTCCGCCCGTCACCGCGTCGACATCGCCTCGGCGGGCACTGCTGGACCCTGGGCGGGTCCGTGTCCTTGGTTCGCATGCCATCGATGGCACCGAACGCCCCGAATGGTAACGTTCACATTGAAGCAGATGTCAAGAAGAGTCGACCCCACGCGGGTCACGAATCAGCAACGACTTACCACTGGTAAGTTCCGTGCAATGCGGTGACCTGCTGTAAAGCGTTTTCACGCGTTGGCGCAGGTCATGCACGACACGGGGCATCCACGCCGGGCCGGGCACGGAATCCTCGAACCCGGCACCCTGGCCGACCTCCACCGCCACCCGCCCGGACCGTCGCCCGCTCGGACCGCCGCACCGCCCCCAGGAAGGACCCCATGGACACCACCGCCCGCCGTCCCTCCATGGCCGACGTCGCCGCCCGTGCGGGCGTCTCCTACCAGACCGTCTCCCGCGTCCTCAACGAGCCGGAGATCGTGCGCCCCGACACCCGCGCCCGCGTACGGCAGGCGATCGCCGAGCTCGGCTACACCCGGAACCGGGCCGCCCGCGCCCTGAAGACCACCCGGTCCTCGCTGATCGGCATGCTCACCGACGGCTCCGCACTGTTCGGGCCGGCAGAGACCACCACCGCGATCGAGTCCGCCGCCCGCGAGGCCGACTACTCGGTGCTGCTGACCACCGTCGGCGCGCACGACGACTGCGACCGCGAGATCGGCGCCGAGCTCCTGGGCTCCGGGGCCGACGGCGTCCTCGTGGTCGCCGCCCACGAGGGCATGGTGCCAGCCGTCGCCGCGGTGGCCCGCTCCACCCCGGTGGTCGCGGTCTCCGCGCAAGCCCCTCGAGTGCCCGGGGTGGAGGTCGTCGGCGTGGACCAGCGGCTCGGAGCGCTGCAGGTCATCGAGCATCTGGTGCGCACCGGCGCCCGCTCGGTGGTCCACGCGGCCGGACCGCAGGACTGGTTCGACGCCCGCGCCCGCCTCGAGGGCTTCGAGCACGCCGTCGAGCTGCACGGCCTCGACGCAGCCGTCGTCGGCCCCGGCGACTGGACCCCTCGAGCCGGCTACGACCTCGCCAACGACCTGGTCCGGGAGGGCCTGCCCGACGCGATCTTCGCCGCGAACGACATGATGGCGATCGGCGTGCTCCACGCCCTGCACGAGCACCGGCTGCGCATCCCCGAGGACGTCGCCGTGGTGGGCTTCGACAACACGCTCGGCGCCGAGTTCCAGATCCCCTCCCTGACCACCGTCTCGCAACCCTTCGCGGACCTCGGCCGCCTGGCCCTGCAGCACCTGCTGTGCCTGCTCGAGGGGCAGGAGCTCCCTCCCGGAACCCCCAGCACGCTGCCGCCTCGCCTGGTCGTGCGCCGATCCACCCGTCCCGAACGCACGCACTGACCGCCCGCCGCCCGGGCCCGCCGGTCCCGCCGGCCGGAGGGGCGCAGGGGTGCAGGGGTGCAGGGGTGCAGGGGTGCAGGGGTGCAGGGGCACTGGTCCACTGGGGCGCTGGGTCGCAGGCACGCTGGGGCGCTGGGGCGCTGGGGCGCTGGGGCGCTGGGGCGCTGGGGCGCTGGGGCGCTGGGGCGCTGGGGCGCTGGGGCGCTGGGGCGCTGGGGACGACACTCCCGGTGAGGCCCACCCACTCCACCGAAACGTCCCGCTGACGGGACGTTTCGAGGGACTCGACGAGACCGACGTCGTCACGGGTGCGCCGGGGCAGGTGGGGTCACGAGCTCGACAGGCACGACGGGGCAGGCGAAGTCACGAGCTCGACGGGCTCGACAGGGCCGACCGACGGCCGGCGCCCAGATCTCGAGATCAAAATGTGAACGTTGACATTGGTGGGTGCCACCTGGTGGGATGACCCCATGACGCACGCCGCCGTGTCCTCGCCGGACCTTCCCCGACCCGATGCCGCCGCCCTCCTCGAGGCCGGCAGCGCCCATCTCGGCCTCGAGCTGGGCTCGACCCGCATCAAGGCCGCGCTGGTCGACGACGCAGGTCAGGTGCTCGGCACCGGCTCCCACGCCTGGGAGAACGAGTTCGCCGACGACAGCTGGACGTACTCGCTGGACGACGCCTGGACGGGCATCCAGTCCTGCTACGCCGACCTCGTGCGGGATGTGCGCGAGCGCCACGGCGTGGAGCTCACCGAGCTCGCGAGCATCGGCATCTCCGCGATGATGCACGGCTACCTCGCACTGGACCGCGACGGCGAGCTGCTGGTCCCCTTCCGCACCTGGCGCAACACCTACACGGCTGACGCCGCATCGCTGCTCAGCAGCACCTTCGGGCTCAACATCCCGCTGCGCTGGAGCGTCTCGCACCTGCTGCACGCGGTCCTCGGCGGCGAGGAGCACGTGCAGCGTCTGGGCCGGCTCACCACCCTGGCCGGGTACGTCCACGAGAAGCTCACCGGTCGCTCGGTGCTCGGCGTGGGCGACGCCAGCGGCGTGTTCCCGATCGCCGCCTCGGGTGATGCCTACGATCCCGAGCTGCTCGAGCGCTTCGCGGGCCTCGACGCGGTCGCCGATCTTGCGTGGTCGCTCGCGGAGATCCTGCCCGAGGTGCTCGTGGCCGGGCAGGACGCCGGCACGCTGACCTCCGAGGGCGCCGCCCTGCTGGATCCCACCGGTGCGCTGCGCGATGGCGCCGTGGCCGCTCCTCCGGAGGGCGACGCCGGCACCGGCATGGTCGCCACCCAGGCCGTGGATCCGCGCACCGGCAACGTCTCCGCCGGCACCAGCGCCTTCGCGATGGTGGTCCTGGAGAAGCCGCTGTCCGGTCCTCGCGAGGAGATCGACCTGGTCACCACCCCGTCGGGCGATCCGGTGGCGATGATCCACACCAACAACTGCGCGGGCGATCTCGACGCCTGGCTGGGCCTCTTCGGTCGCTTCGCCGAGCTGCTGGGCCACCCCGTCGGCCCGGAGGAGCTCTACGCGACCCTGTTCGCCGCCGGCGCCGAGGGCGAGGCCGACGCCGGCGGCGTGCTGAGCTACAACTACATCTCCGGCGAGCACCAGACGGGCGTCCCCTCCGGCCGTCCTCTGCTGGTGCGCGAGCAGGAGGCCCGCTTCACGCTCGAGAACTTCATGCGCTCCCAGCTCTACGGCGCCTTCGGTGCGCTCGCGGTGGGCATGGAGGCGCTGCTGAAGGACGAAGGCGTGCAGCTGGACGTCATGTTCGCCCACGGCGGGATCTTCCGCACGAAGGGCATCGCCCAGCAGATCCTGGCCGACGCCCTCGCCACCCCGGTCGCCGTGGGCGAATCCGCCGGGGAGGGCGGCGCCTGGGGCATGGCGCTGCTGGCCGCGTACACCGCGTGGACCCGCCGCGCCTCGGGTGCCCGCCGCAGCTCGGGCGCCGCCTCGCTCAGCAGCTTCCTGGCCGAGCAGATCTTCGCCTCCCAAGAGCTCTCCACCCTGCAGCCCGACGAGGCCGGGATGGCGGGGCACGCCTCCTGGCTCGCCGGCTACCGCACCGGTCTCGAGGTCGAGCGGAAGGCCGGCGAGGTGCTCGCCTGATGCTCTGACCTTCTGGCCTTCTGGCCTTCTGGCCTTCTGGCCTTCTGGCCTTCGGGTCCTCTGGCCCCCTCCTGATGGCGCCCGTCGCCCCTACTCGATCTCGCCCGCTGACGTTGACCACCCTCCGCCCCGATCCAGGAGCTGCCCCATGACCCTCGTCCTCACCGACCTCCCCCAGGCCACCCAGGAGGCCGTCGCGGCGACCCGCGAGCGCGTCGCCGCCCTGCACGCCGAGCTGCCCCGCAACGGACTCGTCGTCTGGACCGCCGGCAACGTCTCCGAGCGCGTGCCCGCCACCGACCCCGAGGTCCCCGGCCTGCTGGTCATCAAGCCCTCCGGGGTCTCCTACGACGAGCTCACCGCGGACACCATGGTGGTGTGCACCCTGGACGGCGCGAAGATCGTCGACGGGACCCCCGATTCCCTCACGCCCTCCTCGGACACTGCGGCCCACGCCTACCTGTACGAGCACATGGACGAGGTGGGCGGCGTGGTCCACACCCACTCGACGTACGCGACCGCCTGGGCCGCTCGCGGCCAGGAGATCCCCTGCGTGCTGACGATGATGGGCGACGAGTTCGGCGGCCCGGTCCCCGTCGGCCCCTTCGCGATCATCGGCGACGACTCGATCGGCCGCGGCATCGTGGAGACCCTCACCGGGCATCGCAGCCCGGCCGTGCTCATGCAGAACCACGGCCCGTTCACGATCGGCACGGACGCCCGCGCCGCCGTGAAAGCCGCGGTGATGGTCGAGGAGGTCGCGCGCACCGTGCACATCTCCCGCCAGCTCGGCGAGCCGCTGCCCATCGCGCAGGGGCACATCGATTCGCTCTACGACCGCTACCAGAACGTCTACGGCCAGCACTGACGCCGGCCCCACCCGACCCGCCGATCCGTCGGCCCACCACCCCAAGCCACCCCTGAAGGACGAGGACACCCCATGCAGAACCCCTTCGAAGCCCGCGAGATCTGGTTCCTGACCGGCAGCCAGGGCCTGTACGGCCCCGAGACGCTGGACCAGGTCGCCGAGCAGTCCCGCGTGATCGCCGAGACCCTCGACGCAGGTTCCTCGATCCCCGTGAAGATCGTCTGGAAGCCGGTCCTCACCGACCGTGACGCGATCCGTGAGACGGCCCTGGCTGCGAACGCCGACCCGGCCTGCGTGGGCGTCATCGCGTGGATGCACACCTTCTCGCCGGCGAAGATGTGGATCCAGGGCCTCGACGTCCTGCGCACCCCGCTGCTGCACCTGCACACGCAGGCCAACGTCGAGCTGCCCTGGTCCACGATCGACATGGACTTCATGAACCTCAACCAGGCAGCGCACGGCGATCGCGAGTTCGGCTACATCGCGACCCGCCTCGGCGTGAACCGCAAGACGGTCGTGGGCCATGCGAGCGACGCCGGCGTGCAGGAGAAGGTGGGCCGCTGGGCCCGCGCCGCCACCGGCTGGGCCGAGATGCACTCCCTGAAGCTGGCCCGCTTCGGTGACAACATGCGGGGTGTCGCGGTCACCGAGGGCGACAAGACCGAGGCCGAGCTGCGCCTGGGCGTCTCGGTGAACACGTGGGGCGTGAACGACCTGGTCGAGGTGGTCGACGCCGTCGCCGACAGCGCGATCGATGAGCTGGTCGACGAGTACGAGCAGCAGTACGACGTGGTGCCCGAGCTGAGGAAGGGCGGCGAGCGCCATGAGGCGCTGCGCTACGGCGCCCGCCAGGAACTGGGCCTGCGCACCTTCCTGGAGGAGGGCGGCTTCGGCGCCTTCACCACCAACTTCGAGGACCTCGGCGGGCTGCGCCAGCTCCCGGGCCTCGCGGTGCAGCGCCTCATGGCCGACGGCTACGGCTTCGGCGCCGAGGGCGACTGGAAGACCGCGATCCTGGTGCGGGTCGCCGCGGTGATGGGCCACGGCCTGCCCGGCGGCGCCTCCCTCATGGAGGACTACACCTACGAGCTCACGCCCGGCAGCGAGAAGATCCTCGGCGCCCACATGCTCGAGGTCTCCCCCTCGCTGACCACCTCCAAGCCCACCCTCGAGATCCACCCGCTGGGGATCGGCGACCGGGAGGACCCGGTGCGTCTGACGTTCACGGCCGACGCCGGCCCCGCCGTCGTGGTCGCCCTGTCGGACATGCGCGAGCGGTTCCGCCTGGTCGCCAACGTGGTCGAGGTGGTCGAGCCCGAGCACGACCTGCCGAAGCTGCCGGTGGCCTGCGCCGTCTGGGAGCCCGCCCCGAACTTCGCGACCTCCGCCGAGTGCTGGCTGACCGCCGGCGCCGCCCACCACACGGTGATGAGCACCGCCGTGGGCCTCGAGGTATGGGAGGACCTCGCCCAGATCGGCGATATCGAGCTCGCCGTGATCGACGAGGACACCACCGTGCGCTCCTTCGCCCAGGAGCTGCGCACCAACCAGGTCTTCTACCGCCTCGGCCAGGGCTTCTGAGGCACTCCCAGGGGCTGACGGCCCAGAGGTCGACGGGCCAGGAGGCCTGAGGCCCAGAGGCGCCTGCCCGCTCGGCTCGCCGCAACCCGCTGCCGCCCGCTCAGCGAGGCAAAGGTGGGGGAATGAGAGCAGCATTCCCCCATCTTTGCCTCGCTGAGGGCGCCGACCCGCGGTGAGGTGGCAGAGGCCGGGGCACCGTGCGCTTCCCGGCCGGCCACGCCACGCCAATTTCTCACCACACACCGACCACAACGAGGTGGACCGCATGACCTCCCAGAGCGCAACATCGTCCGGCGGCACCACCGGCCCGGAGCTCTCCCGGCCCGGCCTCAGCTGGTCCGGCACGGTCGACTACGGGCCGGGGCCGCTGCACGTCCCGACGTCCGTGGAGCAGCTGCGCGCGCTCGTGGGCCGCAGCGGCCGGATCCGGGCGCTCGGCACGCGGCACTCGTTCTCCGAGGTCGCGGCGAGCGACGCGGACCTGGTCACCCTCGCGATGATGCCGTCGGACCTCGAGTTCGACACCGCCGCGCGCACCGTGCGGGTCGCAGCCGGGGTGCGCTACGGCGAGCTCGCGGTCGCGGCCGCGGCGCAGGGCCTGGCGCTGGCGAACACCGGCTCGCTCCCCCACATCTCGGTGGGCGGCGCGAGCGCGACCGGTACCCACGGCTCGGGCGACGGCAACCGATCGCTCGCCTCGGCCGTGCGCGCGGTCGAGCTGGTCACGGCGGGCGGGGACCTCCTGACGCTCTCCCGGGAGGGGGATCCCGAGATCTTCGACGGGGTGGTGCTCTCCCTCGGCATGCTCGGCGTGGTCACCCACCTGACGCTCGACCTCGTGCCCGCCTTCACGATGCGGCAGCGCGTGTATCGGGACCTCCCGGCGGGCGAGGTCTCCGGGCCCGGCCTGTCGGAGGTGCTCGCCGGCGCGTACAGCGTGAGCCTGTTCCACCACTGGGACGGGACCATGGCGCAGATCTGGGCGAAGCAGGCGGTTGCCGTCGGCTCGACGGACGGGCCCAGCGGCGGCTCCCCGTCCGGCGTCGGCGCCTCTGCCCACACAGGAGCCTCCGACCTGCCCACCGACGCGAGCTCGCCCTTCCCCGAGATCTGGCACGGCGCACGCCTCGCCACCGGCGCGGTGCATCCGCTGCCGGGGATGCCCGGCGACTTCTGCACCGATCAGTCCGGCGAGCCGGGGCCCTCGCACGAGCGTCTGCCGCACTTCCGCCTGGAGTTCACACCGAGCAGCGGCGAGGAGATCCAGTCGGAGTACTTCGTCCCGCGCGAGCAGATCGCCGAGGCGCTGGCGGCGGTGATGCCGCTCGGCGAGCGGATCCGTCCGCTGCTGCACGCCTCCGAGGTGCGCACCGTCGCGGCCGACGACCTCTGGCTCTCCCCCGCCCACCAGCGCGACAGCGCCTGTGTGCACTTCACCTGGAAGCAGCTGCCCCACGAGGTCGAGGCGCTGCTGCCGGAGATCGAGGAGCGGCTGGCCCCCTTCACCCCGCGCCCCCACTGGGGGAAGGTCTACACCCTCGCCCCGGAGACGGTGCGCGAGCAGTACCCCCGCCTCGCGGACTTCCAGGCGCTGCGCGACCGCCTGGACCCGCGCCGGGTCTTCCGCAACGACTACGTCGACCGCCTGCTCGGAGAGTGACCCGATGACGACCCCCAGCCCGACCCCCGCACCTGCGTCCGAACCCGCGCCAGCAGCGGCACCCGCAGCGGTACCCGCACCCGCACCCGCCGACCCCTCCCGCCCGCCGATGGGCTGGAACAGCTGGGACTGCTACGGCACCACCGTCACCGAGGAGGAGGTGCTGGCCAACGCCCGCTTCCTCGCCGAGCACCTCGCCCCGTACGGCTGGGACACGGTGGTGATCGACATCGACTGGTCGGACCCGTCGGCCCGTTCCCACGGCTACAACGCGGACGCCCCGCTGGTCATGGACGAGCACGGCCGGCTGCTGCCGGACCCCGGACGCTTCCCGAGCTCCGCGGACGGGGCCGGCTTCGGGCCGCTCGCCGCGCAGCTCCACGGTCTGGGCCTGCGCCTGGGCATCCACGTGATGCGCGGGGTCCCCCGCCGCGCCGTGGCCGCGAACACCCCGATCGTGGGCAGCACCCTGCGCGCGTCAAACATCGCAGATCCCACCAACTCCTGCGAGTGGAACCCGGACATGGTGGGCATCGACCACACCGTGCCCGGCGCGCACGCCTACTACGACTCGGTGCTCGCGCTCTATGCCTCCTGGGGCGTGGACTTCCTCAAGGTCGACGACATGCTGTGGCCCTACCAGGCCGCCGAGATCGAGGCGTTCTCCGCCGCGATCGAGGGCTGCGGCCGGCCGATGCAGCTGAGCCTCTCCCCCGGCCGCGACCTGGCCCTCACCCGCCTGCCGCATCTGCGCGAGCACGCGGCCATGTGGCGGATCTGCGACGACCTCTGGGACCGGTGGGAGGACGTCGAGGCGAACTTCGCACGCTTCGCCCGCTGGGCCCCGCACTCGGGCCCGGACGGCTGGGCCGACGGAGACATGCTCCCGCTGGGGCGCATCGGGATCCGCGCCGAACGGGGCGAACCGCGCCATGATCGGCTCACCCCCGAGGAACGTCGCACCCTGATGACGCTGTGGGTGATCGCCCGCTCCCCGCTGATGATCGGCGGCGACCTGCCGAGCTCCGACCCGGAGACCGTCGCTCTGCTGCGCAACGATGCCGTGCTCGAGGTGCTCCGCGCCTCCTCCGGCAACCGCGAGGTGTTCCGTGAAGGGCCGCTGGTCCTGTGGACGGCCGACGGGGACGGCGACACCCGCTACGTCGCCGCCTTCAACCTCGGCGCGGACGAGCTTCCCGTCGCGCTCGACAGCCAGGACGTGGACCTGCCCTCGCACCTCGAGGGCCAGGTCACCGAGCTGTGGAGCGGCAGCGAGGTGCCCACCCGTCCGGTCACCGAGCAGTCGGACGCCGCCCGGGGCGTCGCCCCCGGCTCCACGGCGCTCGACGTGGTGATCGCCCCGCATGGAGCACTGCTGCTGAGGTACGCCCCGGCACGCTGAGGCGACGAGGCTCCGGGCTCTCGCTCACACCTCCAGCCCGCTCACATCTCCTGGTAGCGGGACCGCAGCGCGCAGTAGACGCCGAAGAGGATCAGGCCCACCCCGACGAGCAGCAGCATCGCCACTCCCGCAGGCAGCCCCGCCATGGTTTTCAGCGCCCCGTCGAGCCCGGTCGCCTTCTCCGGGTCTGCGGAGATCGCGGCCCATCCCAGCAGTGCTCCGACCGCCGCCAGCGCGAGCCCCTTCGCGACATAGCCGACGATCCCGGTGATCCGCAGCGCGGCTCCGACGCTCCGGGCTCCGCTGCGCTCCAGCTGCCGGAGGAAGCGACGGGTGACCCCGAGGACCACGAAGCCGATCCCGATACCGATCACGACGGCGCCGGCGAGGAGCACCAGCGCCCGCCCCGGCCCCGAGCCCAGCAGGCCCGCCGTAGCGGACTGCGTCTGCGCCTCCGAGGACGACCCGCCGCCTGCGGCGAACCGCAGGACCATCACCGACAGGGCCGCGTAGACCACCGCAGGCCCCAGCCATCGCAGCGCGTCGACCACCGTGGCCCTCAGCCCCTGGGCGCTGCGCGCGGCGAACCAGGTGCGCAGCAGGAGCCACAGCGCCAGGATGCCCATGACCAGCCCGCCGGCCCACAGCAGGATCTGCCCGCCGGGCGCCTGCGCGATCATCGCCATCGCCCCGCTCTGATCCGCACTGCCCCCGGAGTCCCCGAGCGCGAGCCGCACGGCGATCCATCCGATGAGCACGTGCACCAGCCCGCCCATGAGGAAACCGCCCCGGGCGACGGCCTGGAACGCCGGCTGCTCCTCGACGGTCTCCGCAGCGTCCTCGACGGTTTCCGCAGCGTCGCCGACGGACTCCGCGGCGTCACCGACCGCCTCGGATGCTCCTGATTCCCCGGAAGCTGCTGCGTGCTCGTCGCTGCGCCCAGCGCTCTCGTGCGATCCCATGGCTGAACTGTAGGGGCCCGCGCTTCGGCGCTCGAACAGGCTCGGAGCGGATGTCGTCAGATGGGCCCCGGCGATACCCGTGCGAGCGCCGTCCCGACGTCGGTGGCGGATGCCCTCACCGGGCCCCGGGCCCCGTGCGCGCCCGCCCTCGAGCGCCGCCCAACATTCCATTCGGATAACGGCACTCGGGCCGGGAACAACGTTTGCACGTCGTTTCGCAACGTTGCATCGAGCCACTACCTGGAAGTACGTCCGGCGAGCTCTCGCCGCCACCGCCGGAAAGCGCGTGCCGACAACTCATGGCAACTTCCCGACAGAACGTGCAGAACAGCGGACATTCGTGTCTCACCAGTGCGCGACCCAGGTCACATCGAGCGGATGCTCCGGTCCACCTCGTTCGTCGTGCTGGCGCAGGGACGCCGCCGGCCGATGAGGTCCGATGCGCACCCGCCGAACTGCCCAGAGCCCGTCACTCCCCCTCCCCGAAGGGACCGCAAAGATGCTGTCACGACGTTCCATGATCTCCGCCGCCGGTGCCACGGGCATCGGTCTCACCGCCGCCGCCTGCGGATCCACCGAGGACACCAGCACGGGCGGCCCGGTGAACATCGACGCCGAGGCCACCGACCTGTCCGGCGACGTCACCCTGCTCACCCCGGACTTCACGGGGGATGCGGCCGCCGAGCTCAAGGACATGATCAAGGCCTTCACGGACGAGAACTCCGGAGTGAAGGTCAAGGTCGATCAGGTCGCCTGGGACAAGCTCAACGAGAAGCTCTCGACCTCGATCGCGGGCGGCCTGGTGGCCGATGTGATCATGTCCGGCGTGGGCTGGACCCCGCCGTTCGCGCACAAGGAGATCTTCGCGGAGCTGCCCTCCGACTACGTCGACGGGCTCGGTCTCGACGAGGCGCTGCTCGGCTCGTGCCGCTACGAGGACAAGTACTACTCGCTGCCGATCGGCATGGACCTCCGCTTCGTGGTCTACAACAAGGAGATGTTCGCGGCGAAGGGCATCACCGAGGCGCCCACGACGATGGATGAGCTCGCCGAGGTCGCGAACGAGCTGACCGGCGACGGCGTGGTCGGCTTCGACCTGCTCACCAAGAACATCCGTCAGGCTTGGATCCATCTGCTCTACGCCTTCGGGGGCACTCTCTTCAGCGAGGACGGGCTCACGCCCACGCTCCAGGAGGAGCCCGGCGCGAAGGCCACCCAGTGGATCCTCGACCTGATGGACAAGGGGGCGGTCGACTACGACCTGCAGGCAGCCGAGGGGCAGCCCACCCCGTTCATGCAGGGGGCCGCGGCGATGCAGCTGGTCAGCACGGCGGACTGGATCACCTGGGCTGACATGACCCCCGAGCTCGCGAAGAAGGACGCCGTGGGGATGTTCCTCCTCCCCGGCGCGGACGGCAACGACCCGGTGATGTTCCAGGGCGGCACGATGATCTCCGTCGGCCAGCGCTCGAAGAACCAGGACGCCGCGGCCGCACTGGTCAAGCACCTCATGACCCCGGAGATGCTCGCCGCCGGCAACGCCGCCACCGGCAAGGTGCCGCCGACCCCGGACATCCCCGACACCCCGGAGATCACCGAGAACTACCTGACCACGTTCGCCCTCGAGCACCTGGACAAGGCCGGCGCGGCCGAAGGCGGCTCCGCGGCGTGGATGGAGATCCGCGGCAACCTCCAGCCTCTCATCGAGGCGTGCCTGACCGGGCAGTCGGACGTCCAGAAGATGCTGGACGATATGAAGGCCCTGTGCGACGACGCGATCTCCCGGCTCTGAGCCGATGACAGCGACCGCCACCCGGGCCACCCCACGAGCAGCGTCGGCTCCTCGCCGCCGACGCGGTGGCCCGCGCGCCGCAGAATCGCGCTGGGGACTGATCCTCGCCGCGCCCGCCGCACTGCACACCCTGATCTGGATCGGTATCCCGATCATCGTCGCGTTCATCCTCAGCATGACGGCGTACGACGTGGTCACCCGACCCGAGTTCAACGGATTCGCGAACTACGCGACCATCTTCCAGGACGTGATCTTCTGGAAGGCCGTCCTCAACAACGTCATCATCGCCGGCGTCGGGATCCCGATCTCGATGTTCCTGGCGCTCGTGTTCGCGACGATGCTGAACCGGGCGATCCCCGGCCGTGGCATCTTCCGCGTCATGGTGTTCCTGCCGCACATCACCGCGACCGTCGCCGTGGCGATGATCTGGCTGTGGATCTACTCGCCGTCCACGAGCGGCCTGATGAACACCGCCCTCGGCGTGGTCGGTATCGGGCCGCTCCCCTACCTGACCAGCCCGAAGCTCGCGCTGGCCTCCGTCATCCTGGTGACGATCTGGCAGGGCATCGGCCTGAAGATGCTCATCTACCTGGCCGCCCTCCAGGGAGTCGATGAGCAGCTGTACGAGGCCTCGTCGATCGACGGGGCGAATTTCATCCAGAAGTTCCGCCACATCACCATCCCGATGCTCCGCCCGGCGACCTTCTTCATCCTGGTCACGTCGCTCATCGCCAACTTCCAGACCTTCGACCTGATCTACATCCTCACCGAGGGCGGGCCCGCGAACGCCACCAACGTGGTCACCTACCGGATCTACCAGACCGCGTTCCAGGAGTTCCGGTTCGGCCTGGCCAGCGCCCAATCGGTGATCCTGCTGCTGATGCTGATCGTGCTGACCTTCTTCTCCCGTCGCATCGTCGGAGGCACTGATGGTGACTGAATCCTCGACCCTCGCCCCCGACGCCCCGGGAGCCCCCACGGACCGGACCAGGAAGGATCCCGGATCACCCCGTCGGGCGCGTCAGCACAGCCTGAAGCGGCAGAAGCTGGTCGGCAACACCGCGATGATGGTGTTCCTCGTGGTCGCCTCGCTGATCATGGCCGCCCCGTTCCTGTGGATGGCACTGTCGGCGATGCGCGACCCCACCGAGATGGCCAAGGTGCCGATGCCGTTGATCCCGCAGAACTGGCGGCTGGAGAACTTCTCCGAGACCCTCGAGCGGGCTCCCTTCGGCATCTACGCGCGCAACAGCCTGATCCTGGCCAGCGCCTCTGCGATCCTCAACGTCGTGTTCGCGTCGGCATGCGGGTATTCGCTCGCGAAGCTGCGCTTCCGAGGATCCAAGGTCGTGTTCGGCTGGATCGTCGCCTGCATCATGATCCCGTTCTACGCGACCGTGATCCCGGTGTTCCTCATGGTGCGGCACATGCCGCTGTTCGGCGGGAACTCGATCCTCGGCCAGGGCGGCATCGGCTGGATCGACTCCTGGTGGGCGCTGATCGTGCCCGGGGCGGTCTCCCCGTTCATGGTGTTCCTGTTCCGGCAGTTCTACGTGGGCACGCCCACCGAGCTGATCGAGGCGGCGCGGCTGGACGGGGTGAGCGAGTTCGGGATCTACTCCCGGATCATCACCCCGCTGATCAAGCCGGGGCTGCTCACCGTGGCCCTGCTGAGCTTCGAGGCGGGCTGGAACAACTTCCTGTGGCCGCTGCTGGTGACGACCTCGGAGAACCTCCGGGTGATCCAGGTCGGGATCTCGTCGTTCCGTCAGGAGGCGACCACGGATTGGCACCTGCTCATGGCAGGCACCACGATGGCCGCGGTCCCGATGATCGTCCTGTTCCTGATCTTCCAGCGCTACTTCGTGCAGGGCTTCGCGGCCTCGGGGATCAAGTGACCCCGCGCGCTCCTGCCGCCCCCGCGGGTCCGTCGGTGCTGCCGACGGACCCGCGGGGCCCTGGCGTCCCCGCGCCCTCCTCGCCCGTCGCGCCGGAGCACGTCGACGACCTCTCCCGCTTCGAGCGCGGCATCGGCCGACGCGATCCGCTGGAGGCACGCGGGCTGGTCCGCTTCCTCACCAAGCCGGCCGCGTTCCTCGGGGCGAACTGGGCGGCGCTGCTGGGGATCCTCACGGTGATCGGCATCGTCCCGGCGCTGGCCGGGGCCACCCGCACCACCTCCGACCTCGAGCAGTACGAGGACGCGGCCTTCACGTCCACGCTCGCCCACGTGCGCCGAACGCTGCGCAGGGACGCTCCGATGTCGATCCTGCTGCTGCTCGTGCTCGGCGGGATCGGGGCGAACGCCCTGGTGCTGCCCAGCATGGCCCCCTCGACCCGCGTCTTCGCGGTCGGGCTGATGCTACCCGTGGTCTGGGTGATGGTCGCGCTGCTGAGCGCCTATGTGGTCGCCGCGGCGCGGGACCAGCTCGCGGCCCGTCCGACGGTCGTGCTGCGGGCGCTCGCGCTGGTGGCACGTCGGCCGCTGTCCGCGCTGCTGGCCCCCGTGCTCGTCGTGGCGCTCTCGCCCGTGTGGCTGCTCGCGCCCCTCACGATCGCCTGCGGGTTCAGCGTGCCGCCGTGGGTGGTGGGCCGGGTGTGGGGAGACTCGTCAGCGGGCAGCTCGGTCTGACTCCATCCGACTGCGCGCCTCCCGGCCCCGTGCGCTGACCTCCCCCGCCCAGCGCGGCGGGCTGTGCAGCGGGTTGCGCAGTGGTGCACAGCGAACTTGCGCAGCGGGTTGCGCAGTGATGCACAGCGGACTTGCGCAGTGGTGCACAGCGGACTTGCGCAGAGCGGGTTGCGCAGCATCCACTGGCGCCTCACGTGCAGGTTGCGCCCTATACGCGCAGCCTGCTCACCACGCGCCAG
>NZ_JBQSXM010000022.1:0-43559 GCF_052378285.1 Brachybacterium sp. AOP3-A1-3
ACACATCGTCATCGCACCGCATCAAGCGGCGTGAGTCAGAGGCTCGGATGCGCCAGCCGGTAGTAACCGTCTTGCGACTTCGTACTTCGTCGGCCCGGCGCGAGTCACTACTCTAGCAGTTCTTCGCGGCCCTGTCCAACTCCGCAGTCCGTGTCCTGCGTCTCGTCCAGATCGTCTGGCGATCCTTCCAGTGAAGCAGTCACAGCCGATCGTGCGGTCTCCCGCTCTCTCGGGCCCTCAGCTCTTCCGCATCCACTCCGTGCCGCTGCTCCCGGGGGAGCTGCTCGGCCTGTCGTGTCTGCGTCCTCGCTGCTGACAAGAAAGAACATTACGCACCTCGAGAGGGTCTGGCAAACCGAGGAATTCAGGCTCCGTTCACCCGGCCGTTGAGGCATACCTGCAGGTCAACGAAGGTTTTCCCGCGCTCGGAAAGCGCTCATCGGGCCCGATGTGACCCACGTCTGAGAGTGGGGTCACCAGGAGTTGCTGCCGGCGTCGACGCCATGGCAGTGCGTCGGCGACGTCCGCTCCAGGCACGGGCGCCGGCTGCTCCAGGGTCCTCCTGCGGACCCCTCGTGCACTCTTCCCAGGGCGGGCTCCTCGGGCGGCCTCCCCGGAATGCAGAACGCCCCGGCCCCTCCACGCAGGAGGGAACGGGGCGTTCGAGGGCATCAGGTCGTCAGCCGACCAGACGGACCATCGCAGCGTTCTTCCGTCCGCGGCGCAGCAGGAGGTGGCGACCTGGCAGCAGCTGGAGGTCTCCGATCTCCTGGGCAAGGGTGTCAGCAGAGAGCTTCTCGCCGTTCACGGACAACCCACCCTCATCGGCGCCACGCCGTGCAGCCCCCTTGGACTGCACGATGCCTGCCTCCACGAAGGCGTCGACCAACGGGGTCGTCGGTGCGACCTCTGCACCCGGGAGCTCGCGGGCGATCGAGACGATGGTGGCCTCGTCCAGCTCACGCACGTCCCCGCGGCCGAAGAGCACCGCGGCTGCGGCGGTGGCCTGGTCCGTCGCCTGCTGGCCATGGACCATCGTGGTGAGCTCATCGGCCAGAGCGCGCTGCGCAGCCCGCTTGTGCGAGGCCTCCCGCGTGGCCTGCTCGAGCTCGGCGATCTCCTCCTGGCCACGGAAGGTGAAGTACTTCAGGTAGTTCACGACATCCGCATCGGCCGCATTGAGCCAGAACTGGTGGAAGGCGTACGGGCTGGTGAGCTCGGGATCGAGCCAGATCGCGCCGCCCTCGCTCTTCCCGAACTTGGTGCCGTCGGCCTTGGTGACCAGGGGGGTGGTCAGAGCGTGGGCGTCATGTCCCTCCACCTTGTGGATCAGCTCGACACCCGAGAGCAGGTTCCCCCACTGATCGTTGCCCCCGAACTGGAGGCTGACTCCGTGCCTCCGGTGGAGCTCGAGGAAGTCGATGCCCTGGAGCACCTGGTAGCTGAACTCGGTGTAGCTGATCCCCTCGTCGCTCTGCAGGCGGCGCGAGACAGTCTCCTTCCCGAGCATCGTCCCCATCCGGAAGTGCTTGCCCATGTCCCGCAGGAAGTCGAGGGCGCTCATCTGTCCGATCCAGTCGAGGTTGTTCACCATGGTCACGGCGAACTCTCCGTCGAGGTCGAGGAATCGGGAGATCTGCCCACGCAGGCTGTCCACCCAGGTCCTCACGAGCTCAGCGTCGTTGAGCACGCGCTCCCCCGACATCCGGGGATCGCCGATCAGGCCGGTCGCCCCGCCCACGAGGGCGTAGGGGTGGTGACCCGCCAGCTGCAGGCGCCGCATCGTGAGCACCTGGGTCAGGTGCCCCACGTGGAGGGAGGCTGCGGTCGGGTCGAAGCCGCAATAGAGGCTGATCGGTCCGTCCGCCAGAGCGCTGCCGAGCGCTTCGCGCCCGGTGGTCTGTACGACGAGTCCTCGCCAGGCGAGCTCGTCCAGGACGGAATGCATCGATCGGTTCCTCTCGGTGAGGCACAGGATGTGCCGGTCAGCGGTCCGAGACGGCCGACGAGTTCGTCGTGCGCGGTTCGGACCGTCAGCGCCTGGGTGGCGCCGGTGCCCAGTATCCCAGATCCGTGACCGGGGGGACCGCTCGTGCCATGACGGAAGAGTGCGGGACTCTCCGAGCACTCGCGTCGCGGCACACGGGGCCGTCTCGACACGGAACCGTCGCCACGAGGGACTGTCTCCGCGCGGCACCGTCGTCACGAGGGACTGTCGCCACGAGGGACCGTCTCCGCGCGGCACCTTCTCGGAGAGTGACGCAGCGGCCGGCGACCATGGCGGTCACCGGCCGCTGACGGCGAGTGCTCGGAGCGCGGCGGCTCAGCGGCCGCGCGTGAACTCGCGCAGAGAGGTGAGGGCGTCGGAGACGGCCTGCTCCTGCTCCGCGACCCGCACCGGGGCGGTCCCTCCCTTGGCGTCGCGGGACGCGATGGAACCCTCGACGGAGAGGACGTCGCGCACCGAGGCGTCCAGATGCTCGGAGATCTCGGCGAACTCGTCGTCGGTGAGGTCCCACAGCTCCTTGTCCTGCTCCTCGGCCACCTTCACGCAGGCGCCCGAGATCTCATGGGCGCTGCGGAAGGGCACCCCATTGCGCACCAGGTGATCGGCGATGTCGGTGGCCAGGGAGAAGCCCTGCGGGGCCAGCTCCGCCATCCTCTCGGTGTGGAAGGTGAGCGTCGCCATCATCCCGGTGAACGCCGGCAGCACCAGGCCCAGGGAGTCGACCTGGTCGAAGACCGGCTCCTTGTCCTCCTGGAGATCCCGGTTGTACGCCAGGGGCAGCGCCTTGAGCGTGGTCAGCAGACCGACGAGGTCACCGACGATGCGTCCGGCCTTGCCCCGCGCGAGCTCGGCGATGTCGGGGTTCTTCTTCTGCGGCATGATCGAGGAGCCCGTGGAGAAGGAGTCGTCCAGAGTGATGAACGAGAACTCCTTGGTGTTCCACAGGATGACCTCCTCCGCCAGGCGGGAGAGGTCGATGCCGATCATCGCGAGCACGAAGGAGAACTCCGCGGTCAGGTCCCGCGAGGCGGTCCCGTCGATCGAGTTCCAGACCGAGTCGGAGAACCCGAGCTCGGCGGCGACGGCCTGCGGATCCAGGCCGAGGCTCGAGCCGGCCAGGGCGCCGGAGCCGTAGGGCGAGCAGTCCGCACGACGATCCAGATCCCGCAGGCGCTCCACATCGCGCAGCAGCGGCCAGGCGTGGGCCAGCAGATGATGGCTCAGCAGCAGCGGCTGGGCATGCTGGAGATGCGTGCGTCCGGGCATCGGCACGCCGTGCACCTCCAGGGCGCGTGCGAGCAGCACGTCGACCAGGTCCAGCACCTGGTCACCGACGACACGCGCCTGGTCCCGGATGAACAGCCGGATCAGGGTGGCGATCTGGTCGTTGCGGGAGCGGCCGGCGCGCAGCTTGCCGCCCACCTCTCCCCCGGCCCGCTCGATGAGGCCGCGCTCGAGGGCGGTGTGCACGTCCTCGTCATCCGGTGCCGCGACGAACTCCCCGGAGGCGACGTCGGCGGCGAGCTGATCCAGCGCGCCCTGCATCGTGGCGAGCTCGTCGTCGCTCAGCAGGCCCGCGGTGTGCAGGACGTTCGCGTGGGCCTTGGACCCCCGCAGGTCGTACTGCGCCAGGCGCCAGTCGAAGTGCGTGGACACCGACAGCGCGGCGAGCGCCGCCGCCGGGCCGGAGCCGAAGCGGCCGCCCCACAGGGAGGCACGCTCCTGCGCGGCCGACGGATCCCCGGCAGCCGAGAGGTCCGCGGCGACGGAGGGGTCCCCGGCAGGGGCGGCGGCCCCCGAGGAGGGCACCCCCGCCGAGCTGATCCCTGCCGAGCTCATCCCGTCCGAGCTCATGCGTCGGCCTCGCCGGTGGTGAGGTCCTCCCCATTGCCGAAGGCGACGTCGCGGGCCGCTGCCTGCTTGGCGGCCAGGCCGTAGATGTCGATGAAGCCGCGGGCGCTGCCCTGGTCGAAGGTGTCGCCCTCGTCGTAGGTGGCGAGGTTGAAGTCGTACAGGCCGGTCTCGCTGCGGCGACCGGTCACGGTGGCGCGGCCGCCGTGGAGGGTCATGCGGATGTCGCCGTTCACGTAGCGCTGGGTCTCGTCGATGAACGCGTCCAGGGACTTCTTCAGGGGGGAGAACCACTGGCCGTCGTAGACCATCTCGGTCCAGCGATCGCCCACGGTGCGCTTGAAGCGGGCCTGCTCGCGCTCGAGCGTCACACGCTCCAGCTCCTGGTGCGCGGTGATCAGTGCCATCGCGCCGGGGGCCTCGTAGACCTCACGGGACTTGATGCCCACGAGACGGTCCTCGACGATGTCGATCCGGCCGATGCCCTGGGCGCCGGCGCGACGGTTCAGCTCCTGGATCGCTTCCAACGGGGTCACCTTCCGGCCGTCGATCGCGACGGGGATGCCGCGTTCGAAGGAGATGACGACCTCGTCGGCGACCGGCGGGAAGGCCGGGTCGTCGGTGTAGCTGAAGATGTCCTTGGTGGGCTCGTTCCAGATGTCCTCGAGGAAACCGGTCTCGATGGCGCGGCCCCACACGTTCTGGTCGATGGAGAACGGGTTGTGCTTCGTGGTCTCGATCGGCAGACCCTTCTGCTCGGCGTACTGGATCGCCTTGTCGCGGGTCAGCGCGAGGTCGCGCACCGGGGCGATGCACTTGAGCTCGGGAGCGAGCGAGGTGATCGAGACCTCGAAGCGCACCTGGTCGTTGCCCTTGCCGGTGCAGCCGTGGGCCACGGTCGTGGCGCCGAACTTCTTGGCGGCCTTCACGAGGTGCTTGGTGATCACCGGGCGGGAGATCGCCGAGACGTTCGGGTAGGCGTCCATGTACAGCGAGTTGGCCTTGAGCGCCTGCATGCAGTACTCCTCCGCGAACTCGTCGCGGGCGTCGGCCACATAGGCCTCGACGGCGCCGCAGTCCAGGGCGCGCTGGCGGATGACCTCGAGGTCCTCGCCGCCCTGGCCCACGTCCACCGCACAGGCGATGACGTCGGCGCCGGTGGCGTCGTGGATCCAGCCGATGGCCACGGAGGTGTCGAGGCCGCCGGAGTAGGCGAGGACGATGCGTTCGGTCACGGGAATGCTCCTAATCGAGTTCTGCTGAGCACGTTCTACGGATTGTCCCGCGGGTGCGATGCACCCGGTGCCCTGGTCGCCCAGGGCGGGGTCCTGTCGTGCGGGTTCCATCGGGTCTTGGGGTCTTGCTGGTCTTGCGGTGCTGCGGGTCTATCGGGTCGTCGGGATCGGGTGCTGCGGATCGGCGCGATGCCGGCGCTCAGGGGCGGGTTCCGGCGGATCGGAGGCGTCCCGTCGGCCTTCGGCGAGATCGAGCAGGCGGGCGGCGAGCCGATCCCCGCCGTCGGGATCCCGGGCGATCAGCAGCACGGTGTCGTCACCGGCGATCGTACCCAGGACATCGGGCATGACCGACCTGTCCAGGGCCGAGGCGAGATACTGCGCACCCCCGGGAGGGGTCCGCACGACGACGAGATTGCCGCTCGCCTCGGCGGAGACCAGCAGGCCCTCCGCGAGGCGGGGCAGGCGGGCCTCGAGCAGCTCGTTCTCGGCCGGGGGCCCTGCCGGCCGATTCGTGCCGCCCTCCGGCGGGAGCCGGTAGACGAGACTCCCCGCGGAGCCCCGGACCTTCTCCGCCTGGAGCTCGACGAGATCGCGCGAGAGGGTCGCCTGGGTGACCTCGGTCCCTTCGGCGGTCAGCAGCTGCGCGAGCTGGGACTGCGAGGAGACCTCCTGGTGCGTCAGCAGCTGCACGATGCGCTGCTGACGGGACGTCTTGGTCTGGGCCAGTGCCCGCCGCTGCTCGCTCATCGTCGCGCGCCCCGGGGCCGAGCGTGCTCGGCGGTCTCCTCGTCAGGGTGGGTGAGGAGCCAGGTGAGCAGAGCCTTCTGCGCATGCAGGCGGTTCTCCGCCTCGTCCCACACCACCGAGGCGGGGCCGTCGATCACCGAGGCGGCGACCTCCTTGCCGCGGTAGGCGGGCAGGCAGTGCAGAAAGATTCCGCCGGAGAGCTCCATGAGCTCCTCGGTGACCTGGTAGGGCGCGAAGGTCTCCTCGCCCCGGCCGTCCTCACCCTCCTGCCCCATCGACACCCAGGTGTCGGTGAGGACCGCGGTCGCGCCCGCCACGGCCTCGCGCGGGTCCTCGGTGACGGTGACCGCTCCGCCGGTGGTCGCGGCGATCTCCCGGGCCCGGGCCACGATCTCGGGATCGGGCTGGTGGGAGGCGGGCGCGCCGATCCGCACGTCCATGCCGGCGGTCACCCCGCCCAGCAGGTACGAGTGGGACATGTTGTTCGCGCCGTCGCCGAGGTAGGCCATGGAGCGCCCGGCCAGGGCGGCGTCGCCGTCGGCGAGGCCCCCCGTGTGCTGGGCGATGGTCTGCAGGTCGGCGAGGATCTGGCAGGGGTGGAACTCGTCGGTCAGCGCGTTGACGACGGGGACGGTCGAGACCGACGCCATCTCCTCGATCCGCTCCTGGCCGAAGGTGCGCCACACGATCGCGGAGACCATGCGGGTGAGCACCTCGGTGGTGTCCGCGATGGACTCTCCCCGGCCCAGCTGGCTGTTCCCCGCCTCGATGACGAGCGGGCTGCCGCCCAGCTCGGCGACGCCGGTCGCGAAGGAGATGCGGGTCCGGGTCGAGGACTTGTCGAACAGGATCGCGACGGTGCGGGGGCCCTCGAGCGGCCGCTGGGCGAAGCGGTCACCCGCGAGCTCGAGAGCGAGGGCCAGGACCTCCTTCTGCTCGGCGGAGCTGAGGTCGTCGTCGCGCAGGAAGTGGCGGGGCATATCAGTTCTCTCCTTCGGGGGCCGCGACCTTGAGCAGTCCGGGCAGGGCGGCGACGAACTCGTCGAGGTCCGCCTGCGTGATGATGAGCGGTGGCGCGAGGCGCAGGGTGGTGGAGTTCGGGGCGTTGACGATGAACCCTGCCTGCAGGGCCGCCGCGGCGACCTGCGGGGCGATCGGGGCCGTGAGCCCGATCCCGATCAGGAGACCCGCTCCGCGCACCTCGGAGATCAACGGGTCGCCGAGGGCGAGCACGTCGGCCGTGAAGCGGGCGCCGACGGTGCGCACATGCTCGAGCAGGTCGTCCTCGATGAGGGTTCCGAGCAGGGCGAGCGCCACGGCGCAGGCGAGCGGGTTGCCGCCGAAGGTGGTGCCGTGCTGACCGGGCTGGAGGAGGTCGTGGACCTTCGGTCCGTAGGTGATCACGGCGCCGATCGGGAACCCGCCGCCGAGGCCCTTGGCCAGCGTCATGACGTCGGGCTGGAGATCGTCGACCGCCTGATGCGCGAACCAGTGGCCGCTGCGGCCGATCCCGGTCTGGACCTCGTCGAGGACCAGCAGGGTGCCGTGCTCGCGGGTGAGGCGACGCAGTGCCAGCAGGTAGTCGCGGCTGAGCGGCTGCACTCCGGCCTCGCCCTGGATGGGCTCGGCGAAGACGGCGGCGACGTCCCCGGGCGCGAGCGCCTCGGCGAGGGCCTGCTCATCGCCTGCGGGGAGGAACTCGACCCCGCCCGGGAGCGGCTCGAAGGGGGCCCGGTAGGCCTCTTTCGAGGTCAGTGCGAGGGCGCCCATGGTGCGGCCGTGGAAGGAGTTCGACAGCGCCAGGATGCGCGGGCGGCCGGTGCGGCGGGCGATCTTGAACGCCGCCTCGTTCGCCTCCGAGCCCGAGTTCGCGAAGAACACCGCGGACCCCTCCGGGGCCTCGGCGAGCGCGAGCAGCTTCTCGGCGAGCTCGATCTGCGGGGCGCTGGCGAAGAAGTTCGAGACGTGGCCGAGGGTGCCTGCCTGCTTGGTCAGCGCCGCGAGGATCGACGGGTGGGCGTGACCCAGGGTGTTCACGGCGATCCCGGCCAGCAGGTCGAGGTACTCCTTCCCGTCGGTGTCCCAGACGCGCACTCCCTCGCCGCGGGCGAGAACCTTCTGCGGGGTGCCGAACACGGGCAGCAGGGCCTCGCGGTAGCGATCCTCGAAGGACTCCCCCGCCACGTGGTCCGTGGGCGTCGCGCCGGTCGTCGTCGCGCCGGTGGTCGTCGTCGTGCCCGTCATCTCGTCCTCAGACATAGTCGTCCCTCCTCACCATCGTGCCCACACCCTTGGTCGTGAAGACCTCCAGCAGCACCGCGTGCTCGATCCGGCCGTCGATCATGGCGGCGGTGCGCACCCCGGCGTCGACCGCGCCCAGCAGCGCCTCCGCCTTCGGGATCATCCCGGCGGTGAGGGAGGGCAGCATCTCGCGCAGCTCGGTCGCGGAGATCTCGGGGATCAGCGAGCTGCGGTCGGGCCAGTCGCGGTACAGCCCCTCGACGTCGGTGAGCATCACGAGCTTCTCGGCGTCCAGACCCTCGGCGAGGGCCGCGGCCGCGAGATCGGCGTTGATGTTCAGCACCTCCCCGGTGGGGTTGCCGTCGGCGTCGACCTCGGGGGCGATCGAGGAGATCACCGGGATCCGGCCGCTGGCCAGGAGGTCGCTGATGCCGTCGATGTTGACGCCGTTGACGGCGCCCACGTGCCCGAGGTCCACGTCCTCGCCGTCCACGACGGTGCCGCGACGGGTGGCGGTGAACAGCCGTGCGTCCTCACCGGACATCCCGACCGCGAACGGCCCGTGATGGTTGATGAGGCCCACGAGCTGCCGGCCCACCTGGCCCACCAGGACCATGCGCACCACGTCCATCGTGTCCGTGTCGGTGACGCGCAGCCCGCCCTGGAAGGTGGAGTCGATGCCGACGCGCTCGAGCATCGTGTTGATCTGGGGGCCGCCGCCGTGGACGACGACGACGTGGATGCCGGCCAGCCGCATGAAGACCATGTCCGCCGCGAAACCGCGACGCAGCTCGTCGTCGACCATGGCGTTGCCGCCGTACTTGACCACGACGATCTTCCCGCGGAAGCGCTGCATCCAGGGCATCGCCTCGATGAGCACCTCGGACTTCTCGCGCGCCTCGGTGCGGGCGGCGTCGAGCTGCGCGAGCGGGTTCTTGCCGACCAGCTGGCCCTCGGCGGTGTCGGCCTCGGGCCCTGCGGCGGGCTGGGGAGTGTTCTGCGGAGAGGTCATGAGGAGTAGGCGCTGTTCTCTTCGACGTAGTCGTGGGTGAGGTCGTTGGTCCAGATGTCACCGGTGGCCTCCCCGGCGCCGAGATCGACCTCGATGAGGGTCTCGCGCGGGGTCATGTCCACCTCGGAGCGGTCGCGGTGGGCCCCGCCGCCACGGCACACCTCGATCCCGTTGACAGTGACGCTGAGATCGGCGACGTCGAAGGGTGCGACCGCCTCGGGCACGCAGCCGGCCGCGGAGACGATCCGGCCCCAGTTGGGGTCGTTGCCGAAGATCGCGGCCTTGACCAGGTTGGAGCGGGCGATCTCGCGGGCCACCGCGAGGGCGGACTGCTCGGAGGTCGCCGAGCGGACCACGACGTGGACGTCATGGCTCGCGCCCTCGGCGTCCGCCACCAGCTGCCGGGCGAGGTCCGCGCTGACGGCCCGGATCGCCTCGGTGAGCTCGTCGGCCGCGACCATCACGCCGCTGGCCCCGGAGGCGAGCAGGATGACGGTGTCGTTGGTGGACATGCAGGCGTCGGAATCCACCCGGTCGAAGGTGGTCGAGGTGGCCGCCTTCAGGGCCTCCTGCGCGATCGTGGCGTCGACGTCCGCATCGGTGGTGAGCACCACGAGCATCGTCGCGAGCTGCGGGGCGAGCATGCCCGCCCCCTTCGCCATGCCGCCGACGATCGCTCCGGACGCAGTCGTGACCTCTGCGGTCTTCGGCACCGAGTCGGTGGTCATGATCGCGCGGGAGGCGGCCGCATCCGAGTCCGCCCCGGCGGCGAGCTGCTCGCTGGCGGCGGCGACGCCGGCCAGCAGTGGCTCCATCGGCAGCCGCTCCCCGATCAGTCCGGTCGAGCAGACCAGCACGTCCTGGGCGGAGACGTCGAGCAGGCTCGCGAGGTGCTCCGCGGTGCGATGGGTGTCGGCGAAGCCCTCGGGCCCGGTGCAGGCGTTCGCGCCGCCGGAGTTCAGCACGACCGCGCGGGCGCGGCCGTCGGCCACGGCCTCGCGGGACCAGAGGACAGGGGCGGCCTGGACCCGGTTCGAGGTGAACACGGCGGCGGCGACGTCACGCGGGCCGTCGTTGACGACGAGGGCGAGATCGGCGGCGCCGGTGGACTTGATGCCGGCGGCGAGTCCGGCTGCGCGGAAGCCGCGAGGGCGGGTGATCGTCATGAGGAACTCCTCGGGGAGGGTCGAGAACGGGAGGGGCCGACGGGACCGGGCCGACGGCGGGGGGCACGGTCGGGCCGGACGCGTGCGGTGCGGACGGCCGGCCCTCAGGGGGCGAGTGCGGTGCGGGTGAGGCCGGTGGCCTCGGGCAGGCCGAGCGCGAGGTTGAGCGACTGGATCGCCGCACCCGCGGTGCCCTTGACCAGGTTGTCGATCGCGGCGATCACGGTGGCCTGGCCGCTGCGATGGTCCACGGCGGCACCCAGACGGATCGTGTTGGCCCCGGTGACCTCGCCGGTCGTGGGGAAGACGCCCTCGGGCAGCACGGTCACGAAATGCTCGTGCGCATAGTCGGCGGTCAGGGCGGCGAGGAGGTCCGCCGTGGTGGCGGATCCCGTGACCGGGGCGTTGAGCACCGCGAGGATGCCGCGGCTCATCGGCACCAGCACCGGAGTGAAGGTGAGTCGCAGGCCGTCCTTCCCGGAGGAGCGACGGAGGTTCTGCAGCACCTCGGGCACGTGGCGGTGACTGCCTCCGACGGCGTACGGTGCGGCGCTGCCGGAGGCTTCTGCGAACATCAGGTGCTGCTTGGCCGAGCGGCCGGCCCCGGAGTAGCCCACGGGCAGAACGGCGCTGAGCTGGGTGTGGTCGATCAGGCCGGCGCGCACGAGCGGTGCCAGCGCGAGGGATACGGCCGTCGCGTTGCAGCCGGGCACGGCGATCTCTCGGGCGCCGACGATCTGATCGCGCTGCCGGGTGCCGTCGGCCAGCGGCAGCTCGGGCATGCCGTAGGTCCAGGTGCCGGAGTGCTCGGACCGGTAGTACTCGGCCCAGTCCTCGGCGCTCTCGAGCCGATGATCGGCGCCGAGATCCAGCACCAGCACGTCCGGATCCTTCTCGCGCAGTGCGGCCGCGATCTGCCCGGACTGGCCGTGAGGCAGTGCGAGGACGACGACGTCGTGACCGCTGAGCGACTCGACGGAGGTCTCCGTCAGGATCGGGTCATGACCGAGGTCGATGTGCGGCGCGACCTCGCTCAGCCGCTTGCCCGCACTGGAATGCGCGGCGACCGTCGCGATCTCGACCCCGGGATGCGCGGACAGCAGTCGCAGCGTCTCTCCCCCGGCGTACCCGGAAGCGCCGACGACGGCGACGCGCGGCAGGCGCGCCGACGCGTCGCGAGGCGCAGCAGAGACAGGGGAAGCAGAGGCGGGGGTGCCCGATGCGGAAGTCATACCGGAAGTATATACAGCAGAGTGCATGAACAGCCAGTTGGCATCGGAGGGCGTCGATCACTCGTCCCGAGGACCCGTCCCGCACGGCATGACATCGGCACCATGACCTCCTCGACGAACCCACCCCCGTCCGCGCCATATGGCCGCGAGGCAGCACGGCGAGGCAGTGAGCCGGCCCTTTCACGTCGGGGAGAGCATCCGCTCAGGCCTGGTCGAGCATGCGATGCTTCAGCGCCTTGCTCCACTCGTAGGTGGTGTGCGTGATCGCGTCGTCCTTGAAGGCGACGCCATCGCGGTCGACGGCATACGAGAAGATGCCACCCTTCGCCGCCCCGTCGGGCTGCCAATCGGCGAACTCCACGGCCCGGGACTCTTCGAAGGGATCCGAGGTGTCGTTCCACTCGTTCGACCCGTCGTTCTCCTCGTAGAACGAGAATCCGATGAGGTACTGCTCCGGGTCGATGAACGGCGCGAAGGAATCCCAGGTCGACTGCAGCGACGAGATCGAGCGTCCATAGGACTGCACCAGAACGAAGTCGAAGCAGTCGGGCGTGGCGCGGAACAGCGGCACACGCCCGTCCCGGTTGGTGTCGTAGATGAAGAGTCGGTCGGTCCCGCTCTTGGGGCCGATCAGTCGCGAGAGCTCGAGGAACACCCCCACCGCTCGTGCCGTCTCGGACTCGTCGAGGGTGCGCTCCATATCGATGTCCAGACCATCGAGCCCGTGCGCCTCGACCAGCGTCTCCACAAGGTGCTCGGCATTCGCGCGGTGCCCGTCGGCGGTATCCGGGAATGCAGGATCCAGGACGGCCTGGATGTCCGTGGTCCTCACGACGCGGGTTCCCCTGCTGCGGAGAGCTGGCACGTACTCCTCACGCAGCACGGTCCAGAACGGACTGTCATCCGGGGTGTAGTCGGGGAAGACGAAGGCCAGGTCGATCTCCGCGGGAATCTCCCCCATCGAGTTCGGACGAGTCGGGTCGACCGCCCGGTCGTGCCAGGTGCGGAAGTAGGCGAACTCGAGCGGAGGAGCCATCTCGCACCCATCACCTCCTTCTGACTGCCGCGCGTGGCGTGGCATCCTCTCCTCCTCCGTCGCCCCGGGCAGGAGGCCCTGCCCCCGCGAGGGTTCCGGTGGTGCCGCCGCAGCCAGCGTCGACGTTCCGAGTGCTGCGGCACCCATCGCCCCTGCTATCAGGGCGCGGCGAGAAGTGTTCTGAGTCATCGGTGGCCTTTCTCCATACGGGCGTCGTCGCCCGCCGTCGGCACAGCTCCCTGCAGGGAGTCGCGTCCCGGACCATTGCCCCAACATCGATCCTCGGTTCGGTCACGAGTGGGTAACGTGGTCCGGAACAGCCAAGTTAACCGCTAAAGTCACGCTGGACAACCAATCATCGACGATTGCTCGAACTCCGAGGTACGTCGCGTTCACGAGGTGGTGATGATGACCGAGCCTGCCCCCATCGACGCCGTGACACCGGTAGCCGAAGCGACCCGTGCTGCCGAGTCGACACACGACGGGTCCACAGCACCGGGCCGCCGGCCCGGAGCGCGATCGAGTCGACTCGCCGGACTCGTCTATCTGCGACAGCGCCTCACGATGTACCTGACCGTGGCCATCGTGAGCATCCTGGTGAACTTCATCCTGCCGCGCTTCATGCCGGGCGATCCGGCAACCCAGATGATCCGCGACATCACCAACCGCACTGGCGCCCCGCCGTCCGGCTATCAGTCCCAGCTGATCAAGGCGCGCTACGGGGATCCGGACCGTCCCGTGCTGCTCCAGTTCTGGGACTACTTCTCGCGACTCGTGCAGGGCGACCTCGGTCAATCCGCGCAGTACTACCCGATCTCCGTCACCGAGCTCATCGGGCGCGCTCTCCCCTGGACCCTCTACCTGGCCATCGTCTCCACCGTGCTCGGCTGGATCATCGGCACGTACCTCGGAGCACGGCTCGGGTGGAAGCCCGGACGCCGGCTCGACGCGATCCTGACCCCTGTGTCGATGTTCTTCAGCTCGATCCCTGCATTCTGGCTCGGCCTGCTCATCGTCTGGTACCTGGCCTACAGCAACGGTTGGTTCCCGAACCAGGGCGCATACAACAACTCGCTCGAGATCGACTTCACCAGCCTTGACTTCTACCTCTCCGCCCTCTTCCACGGTGCACGTCCGCTCTTCACCTTGATCATCGTCGGCTTCGCCAGATGGCTGTTCTCCATGCGCAACATGATGATCACGACCGTCAACGAGGACTACGTCCAGCTCGCCCGCGCCAAGGGCCTGCCGGAGAACAGGATTCGCAGCCGTTACGCCGCGCGAAACGCCCTGCTGCCCAACTTCACGGGGCTCGCGCAGTCCATGGGCGGCGCGCTGACGGCGGTGATCCTCGCCGAGACGGTGTTCATCTACCCCGGAATCGGATCACTCCTCACCGGAGCACAGGCTGCCCGCGACTACCCCGTCATGCAGGGCGTGATGCTCATGGTCATCTTCGCTTCGCTGCTGTTCAACTTCATCGCCGATTCCGTCTACGTCCTCCTGGACCCACGTACACGAGAGGTGAAGTGACATGCTGAAGCGCTTCCTCCTCATCGGCAAGGTGCAGATCGGCCTCGCCATCATCGCGGTGTTCACGCTCACCGCGTTCTTCGGGCCCTGGTTCAGCCAGAACGTGCTGGGCATGACCCCGCAGCAGGTCGATTACCAGAATCTGACCGGAGGTCCGCCGGACTCAACGCACTGGCTCGGCACCACCAGCCAGGGCCAGGACGTCATGGCGTGGATGCTCTACGGCACGCGCACGTCGATGCTGGTCGGATTCGCCTCCGCCGTGATCGGCACGGTGCTCACAGTCGTCATCGGTGCCTGGGCAGGATTCTCCGGCGGGCTCGTGGACCGATTCCTCAACGGGACGATCCTGGTCTTCGGAAACTTCCCGACCTTCGCCCTGCTGTTCATCGTGGCCGCAGCCTTCCAGAACGCGAACTGGTTGCTGGTCTCCATCGTCATCGGCGGCATCGAATGGGCCAGCGGGGCCAGGCAGATCCGCGCTCAGACCATGAGCCTGCGGGGCCGCGATTTCACCACTGCGCTGCGTACCGTCGGGGAATCCCGGGCACGGATCATCCTGGTCGAGGTCATGCCCCACCTGCTCGGAGTCATCTCCCCGATGTTCCTCGGCCTCATCGCCGCTGGCGTGAACCAGCAGGCTGCCTTGGCCTTCCTGGGCATCGGCAATCCGTCGGAACCCTCCTGGGGCCTGATGATCAACTGGGCGATGACGCAGAACGCCCTCTTCCGTGGCCTCTGGTGGTGGTTCATTCCTCCGGGCCTCGCCCTGTGCCTCATCGGATTCGCGACCACCATGGTCAATTTCGGCTTCGACGAGATCACCAACCCCACGCTGTCGAGCAAGCGGATGAAGCTCATGCGGGTATTCCTACGGGACCGATCCCGCAGCACCGCTGCCGCGCGGAAGAAGGAGATGGCCACGCGATGACACTCACCACTGCACCTGCAATCCTCGAGACCGAATCGGAGATCATCGACCGGCTCGAGAACTCGCCGACACTCTTGGACGTCCGCGGCCTCTGCGTCGATTACGTGACGGAAGCCGGGAACATCCGCGCCTGCGACGACATCGATCTCACCCTCAAACGCGGGGAGATCCTCGGGGTCGCCGGCGAATCCGCCAGCGGGAAGTCCACCCTGCTCAACGCACTCGGGCGACTGCAGCGGATGCCCGCGGCGACCAGCGCCGGAGAGATCGTCTTCCATCCGACGGACGGCACCGACCCGGTCGATCTCGCGGCTCTCAGCGAGGCCGAGCTCGCCCCCTACCGCTGGACCAAGATCTCCGTCGTCATGCAGTCCGCGATGGCGAGCCTGAATCCCGTCATCCGGCTCGGAGAGCAGTTCACCGACGTCATCCGTACGCATGATTCTCGGCTCTCGGAACAGGACGCACGCGACCAGGCCGCAGACCTCCTGACCATGGTGGGGATCAGCTCCGACCGACTGACGGCCTTCCCGTTCCAGCTCTCCGGCGGCATGCAGCAGCGGGCTCTCATCGCGCTCTCGCTCGCCTGCGATCCGGACCTCGTCCTCATGGACGAGCCGACCACCGCGGTCGACGTCGTGATGCAGCGGCAGATCCTCGACCAGGTGCTGGCGGCCCAGGAACGACTGGGATTCGCCGTCGTCTTCGTGACCCATGACCTGTCCCTGCTCCTGGAGATCTCGGACCGCATCGCCATCATGTACGGCGGCAAGATCGTCGAGAACGGCACAGCTGCCCGACTCCACGGCAGCGCGAAGCACCCCTACACACGTGCTCTTCGCCAGGCGTTCCCGCCACTCTCCGAACCGGTGCGCCGGCTCTCGGGCATTGCGGGCTCTCCCCCGGATCTGTTGGACCTCCCGCCCGGTTGCGCCTTTGCGCCACGATGCGGTTCGGCGATGCCGATCTGCCATCAGCGCATACCCGAGCTCCGTGACATCCCGCAGGGGCGCAGCGCCTGTTTCCGCAGCAACGGAGAACTCAGCGAGACAGAGCTGTCCGAGCAGAGCAAGGCAGCCGACGACCAGGAAGAGGGAGACCACCGATGAGCACGTCCGCACGCCGCTCTCCTGCCTCGGCCGCTCCCGCGGACGCCGTAGCACCCAGCACTCGGAACACGCCGGACGAGACGGCGGTGCCGGTCCTGGAAGCGCGCAATGTCCATGTGCACTTCCCCGGGACCGACAGCGCGGGGCGCCCGGTGACGATCCGGGCACTGGACGGCGTCGACCTCACGCTCTACCCCGGGCAGATCAGCTCCCTCGTCGGAGAGTCCGGATCCGGCAAGACCACGATCGCGCGGCTCTTCGCTCTGATCTACAAGCCGACCCACGGCGAAATCCTGTACAAGGGAAAGCCGATCCACGTGCGCGGAGGCCGCGCCGAACGGGCGTACTACCGCAATGTGCAGCTGATCTACCAGGATCCCTTCGCCTCGCTGAACGGGCTGAAGAAGGTCCGGACGATCATCTCCCGCGTCGTGAAGATCCATTTCCCCCGTCTGAGCAGGTCCGAGAACACGGAGCGCACCGCGGATCTGCTCGAGAAGGCGAACATGACGCCGTCCTCGCGGTACCTGGACAGGTATCCCACCGACCTCTCCGGAGGTCAGCGCCAGCGGATCGCGATCGCCCGAGCACTTGCCGTGGATCCGGACGTGATCCTCGCCGACGAACCGACGTCGATGCTCGACGCCTCGATCCGGCTCGACGTGCTGAACCTGCTGAAGGATCTTCGGGAGTCGGAGAAGATCGCGGTCCTCTACATCACGCACGACATCGCGAGCGCCCGTTACCTCTCTGATCGCATCCATGTCATGTACGGCGGCAAGATCATCGAGGAAGGCCCGACGGAGAGCATCATCTCCTCGCCCCTCCACCCGTACACGAAACTCCTGCTCAGCGCGGCCCCCGACCCGGCACGATTCAAGGGTTCCGGCAAGCTGACGCACGAGCCCATCGCTGAATCGCGCCCGGTCGACAATTCGTCGGACATCAGAGGCTGCCGGTTCGCGGACAGGTGCCCTGTGGCCATGCCGAAGTGCACCTCCCAAGACCTCCCCCTGTTCCGCAGCACGCAGGACGCCCATTCGGTGCAGTGCTGGCAGGCGGAGAACGCCGCAGAGTACGAGCGGCAGTCGTGACACCGATCCCGGAAACTCACGGATACTGCAATGAAGGAGTAGTTCCATGTCTCAGCGTTTGACGCATACGTCGTTCGATCGCCGATCAGTGCTCGGCATGGGTGCCGCGGCGATCACCGCGGCCACCCTGGCAGCCTGCGGAGGGAAGACCGGCGGTGGGGGCAGCGGTGCCTCTGACAGCGGTGGCTCAGGCCCTCGCTCCACAGAAGGCACGATCGACAACGACGGCATCTTGCGCGTCGGTGCCGTCGTGGCGACCTCCAACGTGTTCCCGGAGAACTTCAACGTCTTCGGCGGCGGTGATTCGGCCCCCGGCAATGCGCTTTTCTGGGAGACCCTCTTCCGGATCTCTTCGACGGACGGCTCCGCACTGGTCCCGAACCTCGGGAAGGAGGTCGAGTACACCGAGGGAGGCAAGGTCGCCACGTACACGCTGCGCGACGACGTCACCTGGAATGACGGAGAGAAGTTCACGTCGAAAGATGTTGCCTTCACCTACGGCTTCATCTTCGAGGAGCCTGGTACCGAGCCCGATGAGGACGGCAACCTGCCGTGGCTCGTCAAGCCCATCGAGACCCCGGACGAGACGACGGTCGTCGTCACCTACAACGAGCCGCAGTACACCGAGGACCTCCCCCTGTCCCTGTACTTCCCGATCTACCCGGAGCACATCTACAAGGACCTCGACCGTCAGAACTACCAGGACAAGTCCCCGGTGGGGACGGGTCCAGGTCGGCTCAAGAAGTTCGCCGGCCAGCAGATCGAGGTCGAGATCCGCGACGACTACTGGGGCGATGTCAGCCCGGACCTCAAGGAGGTCCACCTCGTTCCCTCCGGCACCGCCGGCAATATCGAGTCCCAGATCACCCAGGGTGATGTCGACTGGTCGCAGGGCGGCGCACCGGGAGTCGTCACGAACTTCGTGACGATGGAGGACCACAACGGGTACTTCTATTATCCGGACGGTTCCACCCGCGGGATCATCATGGCCACCCACAAGGGGCCGACGCAGGACCCCGCCGTGCGTCGAGCACTGCGCTCGGCCGTCGACATGGGGATCGTCGCCGACGCAGCCGGTATCGCGTACACGGTTCCGTCAGTCAGCGGACTCGACACCGGCATCTATGAAGCGATGCTCAAGGACGAGTTCAAGAACCCCATGACTCCTGATGTCGAGGCGGCGAAGAAGGAACTCGCAGATGCGGGATGGACCGTCAACGACCAGGGCAACCTGGAGAAGGATGGCAAGGAATATCCGCTGAAGCTGCACATCCAGAACGACAATCCCGCCGAGATGACGACGATGCCGATCGTGGTGGACCAGTGGTCCACCAACCTCGGACTGTCCATCGCGTTCACGCCGCTCCCGCCCGATGTCTTCGGTCCTGCGCAGGCGAAGGGTGACTACGAGCTGTCGCTCTGGACCACGAATGCCGCGGGTGGCGCCTACCAGGCGTTCACCATGTACCGGCATACGAAGATCTACGACATCGGCGACGAGGTCGCGGATGGCAACTACGGTCGCTGGGAGATGCCCGATGCGGCCAACGATGCTCTGCTGGCAATCACGACGACACCGCCCGATCAGGTCGACGCGATCATCGAGCACTGCCAGGTCCTGCAGCAGGCGGTCGCTGACGATGCTCCGTACATTCCGGTCCAGTCCAACGGCGCCGGTGGGATGTTCTCGACCATGAAGTGGTCGGGGCTCGCCGAAGCGTCGGAGATCGACTACTTCCCGCGTGTTGACGGCTACAACAACATGATCCAGACGATCGCGGACTTCACCCCGTCGTCCTGATCACCGCAGGCCAGGACCGGACCTCCGACCGCGGAGGTCCGGTCCTGGCCTGTGTACCCATGCTGTGCGTCCTGTGTTGCGGGCTCTGACGCGGCGTCGGTGGGTCAGCTGACGTGCGATGCGCTGCCGTAGAGGGGTTCCGTCATGGCAGAGACGATCTCGGACTGGTCTCCGGTCTGGAGCTGATACGTCACGAACGCCCCATAGCCGCCGTCAGCCGTCCTCTGGGCGAACTCACGGACCAGTTCCGGTGAGGTGGCGCTCGAGCCGAGGTCGACTGCGGCCGCCCCGTACTGGGAACGGGGCAGACCCGGGACGGAGAAGTCTCGAAAGCTCCCGTAGTAGGGGTTCCAGGCGTAGTCGACCAGGTCGCCCACGCGCCGCCCCTCGAACTCCTGGTGTTCGGCAGACGGTCCGATCACATAGAACGTGATCAGACGGTTCGGAAGTCGCTTGCGCAGCGACGCCACGAAGGCGACGAAGGAGAAGTCGTTGGGCAGGCCTGTGCCGTTCTTCCCGTACTCCGACCACTCGTCATCGAGGTCCACCCCGTCAAGACCGTAGCGGCGCACGAGTGTCGTCACCTCGCGGGCGAACCGGTCGGCCGCCCGAGCATCGGGGAAGTTCGCGAAGCCGGCACCCTGATGGTTGCCGAGGATCGAGAGGACGACCTTGATCCCCTTCTCCTGCAGTGGCCTGACATAGGTATCCACGTTGTCCAGCAGGTGCTGGACGTTCTCGTTGAGGTGCAGGTACGCCCGTTCACCGTCGTAGTTGATGTTCGCCGCGAAGATCACGGCGATGTCGAAGGCAGGACTGCCGTCCTCCAGCGTGTACTGACCGACGTTCAGCAGGGAATTGTCATTGACCTCGATGTAGGCGACCGAGGCGATCCGGCCCCCTCGGCGAACCGGCTCTGCAGCTGCGGGGCCAGCCAGCAGGCTCGCGCCCACTCCTCCGACAGCCAGACTCCCGACGCCTGTGAGCAGGGATCTGCGAGTGATGCGTGCCATGCGATGACCTCCAGTGCGGATGACGCCCGGTTGCCTCGGGCGCTCGGGGCACCGTTGCCCCGACCTCTGTGACTGTAGACACTTGAGCGCGTAAGTACCAGGTCTTCCGAGCCATCTGTTCCGGGACGAGCGATCCGCCGCTCTGATCACGGCCGCTCTAGGTCCGATCGGCCGCCATGATCCGCGCGAAGGGCACGATCCAGGTGTCGAGGCGCTCCAGGAGCTCCCGCTCCCCCATCACGTCCGGGACGTCGCACCACACGGACAGGGACGCCCCGAGCACGGGGTCGGGCGTTCCCGCGGAAACGGCTGGGACCTCGAGATGCACGTCCTCAGCAGCGAGGCCCATGAACCGTCGGGGCGAGAAGGTGTCGGTGAGCAGGCCGAAACGCCGCGCACCATGGGGCGCGAAGGGCCCGTCCTCGGAGAGCACGGCGTAGAGCTGGTCGCCGTGGGAGTTGATCACCCGATACCCGGAACGCAGGTAATCCTCGACCGACGGGGTCCAGTCCCGCCAGCGGATCCACACGTCGAGCACCACGTCGGTGCTGATCGGCGCGAGGGGTTCGTCGGAGGCAGGCACCACATGGTCGTTCCACAGCAGCGGAGTGCGGTCGAGCTCGATCGCTCGAGCTGCGAGGGTGTTGACGAAGAGGGCGTAGGAGTCCAGAGCCGTCGCCGCCGGCCCCACGAGCGACCGGGCGTGCGCGAGGAGGCTCGGGAAGCGCTCGGGGTGCTGGGCGTCCTCGTCCTCCCAGGGCGCCGCGAAGAACTCGTCCCCGCCCAGGTGGATCGCGTCGCCGGGGAACAGTCCGGCGACGGCCTCCATCAGGTCGAGAGCGAGCTCGAGGGCCTCGGGCCGGGAGATGTCGAGGCGGTCCTCGTGGACGTGGCCGTGGCGATCCACGAGCTGGAGATGCTCCCGCCCCACGAGCAGTGCCGCGGCGTGGGAGGGCAGATCGATCTCGGGCAGGAGCGCGATGCCGGCCGCCTCGGCCGCGGCCACGATCTGCGCCACGTCCTCCGTGCCCCAGGCGTCGTCGGCCGCGAGCTCCTCGAAGCCCGGGAGCCGCACCCCCACACGATGGGTCTCGGTGAGATGGAGGTGCAGGGCGGTGAAGCCCAGCTCACCGAGCCGGCCGATGAGCTGCACGACGGCGTCGGCGGTGAAGGACTTGCGCCCGACGTCGAGGCTCAGGCCGCGGTAGTCCGCGGCCCCGAGCCCGCTGGGCGCCGTCGGCCCCGACGCAGACGGCACGGGCCGCCGGTCCGTCGGGAACCGGCGGCCCGTTCCGCTGTCGGGGGAGGTCACGCGCGCAGCACGCCGCCCACGGCCGAACCGACCGCCGCGATGCAGCGCGAGCGTGCCGCGCCGATCTGCTCCGCGGTCAGGGTGGCCTCGGCGGACCGCAGACGCACCGCGAACGCGAGCGACTTCTTGCCCTCACCGATCTGCTCACCGGTGAAGACATCGAACAGGTGGACGCTCTCGGCGAGGTCGCCGATGCCCACCACGATCGCCGCCTCAACGGCCGCGGCCGGCACGCTCTGGTCGACCACGAAGGCGAAGTCCTCCTTCGCCACCGGGTACGTCGGCACCGGCGCCGCCGCGATCACTGCCGGGGCGGAGGTGATCAGCGCCTCGAGGTCGACCTCGAGGGCGCTGGTGCGCGCGGGCAGGCCGAACTCCGTGACCACGGCGGGGTGGAGCTCACCGGCGTGGCCGATGACCGTGCTCGTCCCGTCGGCCGTGAGCACACGCAGCTCGCCGGCGCGACCGGGGTGGAAGGGAGCCAGCTCGATCTGGCGCACCTCGAGGTCGGCGCCGACGGCGGCGGCCGCCCGGCGGGCCAGGTCGAAGGCGTCGGCCCAGCCCCACGGGGCGACCTCGCCCTGCCACGATCCCGGACCGGACGCGCCGCCGACCACGGCTGCCAGGGTGCGGGTCTGGAGCGGGAGCGCCCCCAGTATGGCCTCGAGCTCGGCGTCGGAGGGTCGCTGCGCAGCGGCGGGGACCGGCGAGCGGGAGCCCTCTCCGCGGGAGAGGGACGTGGTGCCGAGCTGGAAGATCGCCACCGATTCCTCGCCGCGGCCGAGGTTGCGTCGCGCCACGGGCAGCAGGGTCTGCAGCAGCGACGTGCGCAGCAGGGGTTCGTCGTCGGCCAGCGGGTTCAGCAGGCGCACCGCGCCACGGCGGGCATCGTCCTGCGCGTACCGCAGGGCGTCGAAGATGCCCTCGCCGACGAACGGGTACGAGGTGACCTCGACGAGCCCGGCCTCGGCGAGTGCACGGTTCGCGGCGCGGCGAGCTCTCTGAGCGCGCGTGAGGCCGCGACCACCGGGGGCTGTGGGCAGCACGGAGGGGATGGTCTCGTAGCCGACCAGGCGAGCGATCTCCTCGATCAGATCCTCGCGGATGACGAGGTCAGGGCGCCAGGACGGCGGGGTCACGGCGAGCGTGCCCTCTGAGCCCTCGTCTGCCCTGTCCTCCACGGTGCAGCCGATCATCTCGAGGCTGCCCCGCACCTGCTGCGGGGTGTAGGCGATGCCGACCACGCGCTCGGCGTCGCCGAGCGGCAGTGGGATCGTCGCGGTGGCCGTCTCCGCGATGCCGCCCTCGTCGGTGATCCCGGGCGCGATCTCGCCGCCGCCGTACTCCACGATCAGCTGGGCGGCCCGGTAGGCGGCCACGCGGGGCAGCTGCGGGTCCACGCCGCGCTCGAAGCGCTTGGAGGCCTCCGAGGGGAGACGGTGGCGTCGCGCGGAGCGGGCCACCGAGATCGGGTGGAAGGTCGCCGCCTCGAGCACGATGTTCGCGGTGCCCTCGGAGACCTCGGTGGACTCCCCGCCCATCACGCCGGCGATGCCGAGCACGCGAGCGCCCTCGCCGCCCTCGCTGTCGGTGATCAGCAGGTCCTCGGCGTCGAGCGTGCGGGTGACGTCGTCCAGGGTGGTGAGCTTCTCGCCCTTCTGGGCGCGGCGCACCACGATCGGGGCGACGACCTTGTCCGCATCGTACGCATGCAGCGGCTGGCCGAGGTCGAGCATCACGTAGTTGGTGACATCCACGATCAGCGAGATCGGGCGCATGCCGGCCAGGGTCAGCCGACGCGCCATCCAGCGCGGGGTCTGCGCAGCGGGGTCCACGCCGCGGACCTCGAGAGCCACGAAGCGCGAGCAGCCCTCGACGTCCCGGATGGGGGCGTCGTCGCGCAGCCGGACGGCGAGCCCGCCGTCCTCGGCGGAGGGGATCTCGACGGTGGAGGCCGGATCGGTGTAGGCGACACCGGTGGCGTGGGAGTACTCCCGGGCCACGCCGCGCATCGAGAAGCAGTATCCGCGGTCCGGGGTCACGTTGATCTCGACGACCTCGTCGGCCAGGCCGAGCAGGGCGATCGCGTCGTCACCGGGCTCGCCGGTCAGGCCCTCGGCGTGGCCGCGGCCCAGCACGATGATGCCGTCCTCGCCGGTGGGGTCCTCGCCCAGGCCCAGCTCGTCGCCGGAGCAGATCATGCCGTCGGAGACGTGGCCGTAGGTCTTGCGGGCAGCGATCGCGAAGTCGCCGGGCAGCACGGTGCCGGGCAGGGAGACGACGACGAGATCTCCCTCGACGAAGTTGTGCGCGCCGCAGATGATGCCGCGGCTGGGTCGCTCCTCGCCGGGCTGCGGGTCCTTGGGGTCGTCCACGTCCTCGTTGTGCTCGGGGCCGACGTCCACGCGCACCCAGTTGATCGTCTTGCCGTTCTTCTGGGGCTCCTTGACGAGCTCCAGCACGCGGCCGACGACGAGCGGTCCGGACACCTGGGCGCCGAAGATCGCCTCCTCCTCGAGGCCGACGCGGGAGAGGTCGGTGGCGACCTGCAGGGCGGAGGTTCCGGCGGGCAGCTCGGTGTGCTCGGCGAGCCAGGTCAGGGGAATGCGGGGCATCTCAGATCTCCGTACCGTAGTGCTGGGAGAAGCGGACGTCGCCCTCCACGATGTCGCGCATGTCCGACACTCCGTTGCGGAGCATGAGGATGCGCTCGATCCCGAGGCCGAAGGCGAAGCCCTGGTACTCCTCGGGGTCCACCCCGGCCGCGCGCAGCACGTTCGGATGGACCATGCCGCAGCCGCCCATCTCGATCCAGCCGGTGCCGCCGCACACCCGGCAGCTCGGGTCCGCGTCATGGTCGAGCCCCTCGCGGGCCCCGCAGCTGAAGCAGCGGAAGTCCATCTCGGCGCTGGGCTCGGTGAAGGGGAAGTGGTTGGGGCGCAGGCGCGTGATCGGCGCCCCGCCGAAGATGTGCGCGGCGAACGCGTCCAGGGTGCCCACGAGGTTCGCCATGGTCAGGCCCTTGTCGATGGCGAGGCCCTCGACCTGGGTGAACATCGGCGAGTGCGTCGCGTCGATCTCGTCGGCGCGGTACACGGTGCCGGGGCAGGCGACGTACAGCGGGGCGCCGCGCTCGAGCATCGAGCGGATCTGCACCGGGGAGGTCTGCGTGCGCAGCAGCATCCCCGAGCCCTCGGGCGCCACGTACAGGGTGTCCTGCAGGGAGCGGGAGGGATGCTCGGGGTCGGCGTTGAGCGCGTCGAAGTTCAGCCACTGGGACTCGATCTCCGGGCCCTCGGCGATCTCCCAGCCGATCCCGACGAAGAAGTCGTTGATGCGGTCCTGGAGCACGGTCAGCGGGTGGGAGGCGCCGCGGGGTCGCAGGTCGGTGGGGAGGGTGACGTCGACGGTCTCCGCGGCGAGCGCGGCCTCCTCCTCGGCGGCGGCGAGCTCGCCCTGGCGTGCGGCCAGTGCCTTCTGGACCCGGCCCTTGCCCTGGCCCACGAGCTTCCCGGCGGCGGCCTTCTGGTCCTTGGGGAGGTCCTTGATGGCGCGGTTCGCGGAGGTCAGCACGCTCGCATCGCCCACGTGCTCGATGCGCACCTGCTTCAGCGCGGCGGTATCGGGGGCAGCGGCGATCGCCGCGAGTGCGGCATCGATCGCCGCGGTGATCGCCGCCTCGTCGATCGAGGGCGCCTCGGGCGCAGGGGATGTGTCGGACACGGGTATCGCTTTCGTCCTGAGAAGTCCTGAGTGGTCACGGGTGCATCCGGCGGAGCGACGTCCGGCGCGAAGGCACCACGGACCATTCTAGGAGGGATCGGCGACGGACCTCCGCACGAGGCAATCCACGCCACATCGCTTAGCCTGGAGGGGACAACGTCTACCCTCGCCCCGAGGAGTCAGGAGGCCCCCATGTCCACGACGGTCCAGGGTGTCGTCGCCCGTGCCGCCAGGCAGCCCGCCGAGCTCGTCGACATCGTGATCCCCGATCCGGGTCCGCACGACGTCATCGTCGACATCGAGGCCACCGGTGTGTGCCACACCGACCTCGCGTACCGCGACGGCGGCATCAACGATGACTTCCCCTTCCTGCTGGGCCATGAATCCGCCGGCCGCGTCTCCGTGGTCGGCGAGTCCGTCACCCATGTGGAGGTCGGCGACTACGTCGTGCTGAACTGGCGCGCCGTGTGCGGTGAGTGCCGCGCCTGCACGAAGGGCGTCCCCCAGTACTGCTTCGACACGCACAACGCCTCGAAGCCCATGACCCTGGCCGACGGCACCGAGCTGACCGCCGCGCTCGGCATCGGCTCCTTCGCGGAGAAGACCCTGGTCCACGAGGGCCAGTGCACGAAGGTCTCCGAGGATGCCCCGGCCGAGGTCGCCGGGCTGCTGGGCTGCGGCGTCATGGCCGGCATCGGCGCCGCGATCAACACCGGCGCGGTGCAGCGCGGCGAATCCGTCGCCGTGATCGGCCTGGGCGGCGTGGGCTGCGCGGCGATCGCCGGTGCGAAGCTCGCCGGAGCGACCACCATCATCGGGCTCGACGTCGACGAGAAGAAGGTCGCCGCCGCTCAGGAGCTCGGGGCCACCCACACCCTCGCGACGAAGGGTCTTTCCCCGCAGGAGGTCGCCGAGAAGGTCCAGGAGCTCACCGGCGGTTTCGGAGCGGATCTGGTCGTCGACGCGGTCGGGATCCCCCAGACCTACGAGACGGCGTTCTACGCCCGTGACCTCGCCGGTCGCGTGGTGCTGGTGGGGGTCCCCCGCCCGGACGTCGAGCTCACGCTGCCGATGCTGGACATCTTCGGCCGGGGCGGCTCGCTGAAGTCCTCCTGGTACGGCGACTGCCTGCCCGAGCGGGACTTCCCTTATCTCATCGACCTGTTCCTCCAGGGGCGCCTCCCGCTGGATCGGTTCGTCACCGGACGCACCGATCTCGCCGGGGTCGACGGGGCGCTGGACGCCCTGCACGACGGGAACACCCTGCGCACCGTGGCGGAGGTCGGCCGATGACCGCGCGACTCGCCCATGCCGTCGCCTCCGGCACCTTCAGCCTCGACGGCGAGACGCACGAGGTCGAGAACAACGTGTGGGTGCTCGGAGACGATGAGCAGTGCGTCGTGTTCGACGCCCCGCACGAGGTGAAGACCGTGCTCGAGCTGGTGGGCGATCGGGAGTGCGTGGGCATTCTGCTCACCCATGCCCATGACGACCACGTGCGCATGGCCCCCGAGCTGTCCGAGAAGCTCGAGGCACCCATCCTGCTCAATCCGGCGGACCGCGAGGTCTGGCAGCTCACCCATGGTGATCTGCCGTGGGATGACGACGTGCAGGACGGCGACATGTTCACGATCGCCGGCGTGGACCTCGAGGCGCTCCACACCCCGGGCCACTCCCCCGGTTCGACCTGCTACTACGTCGAGGCCCTCGGTGCCGTGTTCAGTGGGGACACGCTGTTCCAGGGCGGCCCGGGCGCGACCGGCCGCTCGTTCTCCTCGCGCGAGACCATCGAGGAGTCGATCCGCGAACGCCTGTTCGCGCTGCCCGACGACACCGTCGTGCACACCGGGCACGGCCCGGACACCACGATCGGGACCGAGAAGGCGGCAGCTCGCGGCGACTGGCTGTGAGCCGCCCGGGGTCGGGTCCCGAGGGGCCCGACCCCGCGAGCTCGTCGCCTCGTCAGGTCGGCGGCGGCGACTCGTCCTCGCGCGGGGACGCCCCCTGCGCGGGCTCCTCGTCGGCCGCTCCCGAGACTGAGGGAGCGGCCGACGGCGCGCCTGCCCTGCCCTGCAGGCTGGCGAGGTAGGCGTTGTACGCCTCGAGCTCGGCACCGCCGTCGCGCTCGGCCTTGCGGTCGTACTGGCGGGCCCGGCGGTCGTCGGACTTCATCCACATCGCGGCGACGATGATCGCGTAGCCGACGGTGGGGACCTCGGAGATCGCCCACATGATCGTGCCGCCGCGCACCTGGATCAGCATCAGCTGCTCATCGGTGTACATCGCCAGCTGGTGGTACCAGTCCGGGGCGATCAGCCAGGTCGCCGAGACCATCGCGACGCCGAAGAAGGCGTGGAAGGCGAGCGTCACCAGCAGGGTGATCAGCTTCAGGATCGGGTTGATCGGCTTCGTCGAGGGGTCCACCCCGATCAGCACCCAGGCGAAGAGGTAGCCCGAGGCCAGGAAGTGCACCGTCATGAGCACGTGCCCGAGGTGGGAGTACATCGCGGCCTCGAAGAGGGGCGAGAAGTAGAAGATCACCAGGGAGCCGGCGAAGATCAGTCCCGCGAGCGGCGGGGAGGAGAGGATCTGCGCGTACCGGGAGTGCAGCGCGGCGAGCACCCATTCGCGGATCCCCCGGGACCCGTCGGTGCGCGGGGCGACGGCGCGGGAGAGCAGCGTGACCGGCCCGCCCAGCACCCACAGCGGCGGCGCGATCATCATCATCGCCATGTGCTGGACCATGTGGGCGTCGAAGCGGAACCGGCCCCAGGCCGCCGCTCCCCCGCTGAGCACCCAGGCGAAGGCCACGCAGCCGGCCAGGAAGGCGAGCGTGCGGATCCACGGCCAGGTGTCCCCACGTCGCACCAGGCGCACGACGCCCGTCACGTAGAGCGCGGCCATCGCCGCAGCCAGCAGGAGCGCGATCCAGTCGGGCTGGATCACCGTGAACATGGTTCCCGGGCCGAAGGCCTTCGCGGGCGGCAGGTAGCCGACCAGCGAGAGGGTCTTCAGATCGCCGACGGCGGGGACCACCTGCGGCACGGGCGGGGCGGACCTGCCCAGGGCGATCGAGGCGCCGATCACGGCGGCCATCACGATCCCCTCGGTCGCGGCCAGGTGCCGGAAGCGCAGCCGGTCCCCGAGCCGTCGACGCTGGGCGGCACCGATCCCGGCCAGGACCAGCAGCCCCAAGGCCTTCACGAGCACGACGCGGCCGTACCCGGTGGTGAGCAGGTCGCTCCAACCCGAGAGGCGGATGACGGCGCTCAGCACCCCGCTGACCGCGAGCGACGCCACGGCCGCCAGGGCCCAGGGCGAGAAGCGGCGCACGGTCGTGGCGAGCTGCGCGTCCTCCAGGCGTGGAGCGATCAGCGCGATCACCAGCAGGCCGCCGGCCCAGACCGACACGGCCACGAGGTGCAGCGCCATCGCGTTGACCGCGTTCGTGTGGTCCAGGCTCGCCCCGGCGTGGCCGGCCAGACCGAGCGCGCCCACCCCGATCCCGGCGAAGGCGAGCCCCCAGCAGGCCAGAGTGGTGGACCGCGCGAGCGCATAGGCCAGCGCCGAGATCGTCGCGGCGATCCCCACAGAGAGCTGGAGCTTGCCGAGATCGGTGCCGAGCGCGATGTCCCAGACATTCAGACCGGAGCCCGATCCCGCGGCCTCCAGCCCTCCCAGCGGGATCTGGGCGATCGCGGCGACGGCCCACAGCAGAGCACCGACGGCGCCGAGGCGGACGGTGGCGCGTCGCGCAGGATCCAGCGTCGTGACCTCGCGCCGGGACGGGCCGGGCTGGAGGAGCACGGCGGTGCCGCCGGCTCCGATCGCGAGCAGCAGCCCCAGATGGTGCAGGGCTCGGACGACGGGCAGACCCCAGGTGACCAGCGGTGACGCGGGCACCAGGGTCGCCGGGGTGGCGGCGCCGGTGGCGAGCAGCCCGACCAGCGCGGAGGCGACGGTGAGAACCAGCAGCATCGGCACGACGGCCGCCCCGATGCGCAGGGCACGTGAGGTCATTCCCCGGCCTGCCTGCGGCGGAGCGTCTCGAACAGGCACACCGTCGCGGCGGTGTGGACGTTCAGGGATTCGGCGTGCCCGGCCAGGGGGATGCGCACCGCCAGGGGCGCCGCCTCGAGGGTGTGCTCGTCCAGTCCGTGCGCCTCGTTCCCGAGGATCCACGCGATCCGGGAGGGCAGCTCCGCCGTGAACAGCTCCGCCTCCGCGTAGCCGCTGGTCGCGGCGGCGGTGACCTGTGCGCCGTGCAGAGCCTCCAGCACGTCGTCGATCTCGGCGCCGGTGACGACCGGCAGATGGAAGAGGCTGCCCACGGAGGCACGGACGGCCTTCGGGGCATAGGGATCGGCGCAGGTGCGGGTGAGCACGACCAGGTCCGCTCCGGCGGCGTCGGCCGTACGGATCAGCGTGCCCACGTTGCCGGGGTCACGCACTTCGTGCAGGACGACCACCGTGACCGGCTGCTGCTGCGGCAGGGCGGCGATCGCCGCGACGGCGGCCGACGGGTCCTCCGCGGGCAGATGTCCGAGGGCCAGCACGCCTTGAGGGCTCGTCAGGGTGCCACGGGCCGCGCCGTCCGGCTGCGCGCTGTCAGGGCTCGGCCCGGTGGCGTCCTCGCGCACCATGGTGCGGATGATCTGATCCTCCACCTCGTGCACCGGGATCCCGGCCTCGCGGGCGAGATCCGCGAGCTCCGGGTGGGCGGCGTCGGCTCGGGCGGTGGTGAAGACCTCGCGGGCACGATCTGCGCGGTGGGCGAGCAGCGAACGGATCGACTGCGGGCCCTCCACGCGGAACAGCTGCTGCTTGCGACGAGTAGAACGCCCGGCCAGTGCCGCCACCTTCCGCACCCGCTCGGAGCGGGGGGAGGTGATCGGGGACTGATCCGGGCGCTCGGTCATCGCGTCGTGTGGCGCGATGTCAGGCTGCCGGGGCGTTGACGTCCTCGGGGAGGGCGTTCTTCGCGATCTCGACGAGCGCGGCGAAGGCCGGGGCGTCGTTGACCGCGAGCTCGGCGAGCATGCGGCGATCGACCTCGACGCCGGCCAGGCCGAGGCCCTGGATGAGGCGGTTGTAGGTCAGGCCGTTGGCGCGGGATGCCGCGTTGATGCGCTGGATCCAGAGCTGACGGAAGGTGCCCTGGCGCTTCTTGCGGTCGCGGAAGTTGTAGGTCTGCGAGTGCAGGACCTGCTCCTTCGCCTTGCGGTACAGACGCGAGCGCTGGCCGCGGTAGCCGCTGGCCTGCTCAAGGATTTCCCGACGCTTCTTATGGGCGTTTACCGCCCGCTTCACGCGTGCCACGTGATACTCCTTCGATCGTAAATTCAGGGGCGCGGGAGCAGGGCTCCCACGTGGGCGATCAGCGGCCCAGCAGCTTCTTCATGCGCTTGACGTCAGCCTTGGCGACAGTGGTGTCGGTGCCGAGGCGGCGCTTGCGGGTGGAGGACTTGTGCTCCAGGAGGTGGCGAGCGTTCGCCTTCTCCCGCATGAGCTTGCCCGACCCGGTCACCCGGATGCGCTTCTTGGTCCCCGAATGGGTCTTGTTCTTCGGCATGGTGCCTGTTCTCCTTCGTACGTTCTCAGGACTCGGAGCCGGTCTCGGCGTCGGCCTCGGGCTGGGACGACTCGTCCCCGCCACGGGCAACAGCCTTCTCGGCGTCAGTCTTGCGCTTGCGGGCCTCGGCCATGGCCTGGGCCTTCTTCTTGTGCGGTCCGAAGACCATCACCATGTTGCGGCCGTCCTGTCGCGGATGCGACTCGACGAAGCCGTACTCGGCGACGTCCTCGGCCATACGACCGAGAAGCTTGACGCCCCTCTCGGGACGGGACTGCTCACGACCACGGAAGCGGATGATGACCTTGACCTTGTCGCCACCATCGAGGAACTTCTCCACGTTGCGACGCTTGGTCTCGTAGTCGTGGATATCGATCTTCAGGCCCATACGGATTTCCTTCTGGACCGTATTCGCCTGGTTCTTCCGCGCCTCACGGGCCTTCAGGTTGGCTTCGTACTTGTACTTGCCGTAATCCATGAGCCGCGCGACCGGCGGGTTCGCGCCGGGTGCGACCTCGACGAGATCGAGATCGGCTTCCGCGGCGAGACGCAGTGCGTCCTCGACACGGACCTCACCGACCTGCTCGCCGGCGGGCCCGACCAGAAGGACCTTCGGGACCCTGATCTGACCATTGATGCGCTGTTCGCTGATGTTGGCTCCTCACCTTGGTTCGAGTCGGAAAAGACGAAAGGCCCCCGCTTCATGCGGAGGCCCCAAGGTGCGCGACGCCGGAGCGCCTGCCGGGCATTGCGGCCCGACGATCGGGCGTTGCCGCCCGACTGCGATACTGACCTGGCAACGGTTCGCGCCGAGCTCGAGAGCTGCGGGCTGTTTGCTACGAGGTGGGAAGGGACTCCACTTGAGGAACGATGTGACGAGGGTTTCGACCTGTTCCGATCCCCTATCCTAGCAGGAGCGCTCGCGCAGTCCAGGTGATGTGCGTCGCGTCCCTGACCAGTGATGAACGAGGAGTTCCGTGGAGAGCGACCGCAGCCCTGTCGGAGACACTGATCGAGAGGGCGACGCCCCTGCCGGCAGCACCCCTCCTGATCCGCGGCGCAGACGGGACATCATCATCTCACTGGTGGTCGTCGCGGTCCTGGTGCTGGTGGTCGCCATCGGCGGCAGCATCCTGGCCTATCGCGCACTGAGCCCCGAGCCCGGTGCAGCAGAGGGTGCGATCATCGAGGAGAGCACGATCCTGGAGACTGCAGGAGGGACGATCCACGACCCTCTCGCGGACGCCGCGGCGCGATGCGCTGCGGGCCCGGACCGCTCCGCCCGCACTCTCGACCCCCTGGTCGCCACCGACGACCTTGCCCCCGCCACGACGAAGGACAACACCCTGTGAACGACAACCAGACCCCCGCACCTGCCCCCGTGGACGAGTCCTCCGACGATGCGCTGCGCGACATCTCCGAGGTCGCCGCGGTCGAGATCATCACGTCGGCCTGCGTGCATCTCATGAGCGCCGCCGCCGTGAAGGTGGGTCTCGCGGAGGACGAGGCGACCGGGCAGTACCAGGACCTCGCCGAGGCGCGGAAGCTGATCACTGCCCTGGCCGGCCTGGTGACCGCCTCGGCTCCGGAGATCGGCAACGAGCATGCCCGGTCCCTGCGTGACGGCCTGCGCTCGCTGCAGCTGGCCTTCGCCGAGGCGCTGCCGTTCCCCGATGGCCCGGGCGAGGCCCCGGGCGAGAAGTACACCGGCCGCGTCTCCTGAGGACCGAGCGGTTCGTGAGTGCCGTACGGCTCATCCGGGCCGCACGGCTCCCGCAGCTCGACCGGCTCCCGCAGCTCGTACGGTCAGGACCCCAGCACGAGACGCAGTGAGCTGATCCGCTCGGCGACGAGCGTCTCCGCGCCGAGACGGGCGGAGACCTCGTCGACCACCGCGCGCACCTGAGGCGCCGTGAGTCCGGGGCGCAGCTGCAGATGGAGGTCGACCTCGCTGCGCTGCCCTGCACGCGCCGAGAGGCCCTCGACCTGATCCGTCGCGTCCGCGACGGCGTCCAGGACGGCGGAGAGCTCCGGATCCAGATGCGGAGGGATCCATTCGCGTCCCTGGGCGAGCGCCCAGAGCACGGATCGCGGGAGCAGGATCGGCCCGCCCACGTCCGGCGAGGTCGCCGCGTCCACCAGCAGTGCGGTGCAGCCTTCCTGCACCGCGGCCTGTGCGGCCTGCGGGGCCACCACGGGGACCGGGCGGGCGTCGGACCGCCAGGCGCTCAGGGCATCGGCGGCGGTGAAGATCGGCAGCACCCGGGTGCCGTCGGGCGCGGTGATCGACACCATCGCCATATCGGCGCCGTTGTCACCGGTCAGCCCGTGCGCGGTGGTGCCGGTCTCGGTGGCGACCGCCATGATCGGCACCAGCACGCGGCTCCGTGCCAAGGCCGCCACGAACGCCTGACGGTGGGGATCCTGACCGGCACGGTGGGCCGCCAGCGCACGGCCGAGCTCCTCCGGGATCGCCCCGGAATCCTCCGGGAAGGGGCTGACGGTGTAGTCGCGCCCTTCCCACGAGACACCCGCGGTGTCCGTGAGCGGTGACTTCTCGCGGAAGTGCGCGGGCAGCGTCTTCGCGACCGCCTCCGCACGGGTCTCGTGAGCGTCGGCGGGCCGCCGCTCCGAGGGGTCCGGGGTCTCTGGTGCCCCTGTCATCGGCGACCTGCGACGTCCAGCGCCTCACCCATCGTGAACGCCTGGGCGTAGAGGGCCTTGCCCACGATCGCGCCCTCGACCCCGGCGGAGACCAGCTCGCGCAGGGCACGCAGGTCCTCGAGCGAGGAGATGCCGCCGGAGGCGACGACGGCGGCGTCGGTACGGGAGCAGACGTCGCGCAGGAGGTCGACGTTGGGACCGCGCAGGGTGCCGTCCTTCGTGACGTCGGTGACGACGTAGCGCTGACAGCCGGCTTCGTCGAGGCGCTCGAGGGTCTCCCACAGGTCGCCTCCCTCGCGGGTCCAGCCGCGGGCGGCGAGGGTCGTGCCCCGCACGTCGAGGCCGACGGCGATGCGGTCGCCGTGCTCGGCGAGGATCTCCGCGGTCCACTCGGGGTTCTCGAGGGCGGCCGTGCCGAGGTTGACGCGGCGGCAGCCCGTGGCGAGCGCGGCGGCGAGGGAGTCGTCGTCCCGGATGCCGCCGGAGAGCTCCACGTTCATGTCGACCGCGGCGACGACCTCGGCGAGCAGGGCGGCGTTGCTGCCGCGCCCGAAGGCCGCGTCGAGGTCCACCAGGTGCAGCCACTGCGCGCCGCCCTCCTGGAAGGCGAGGGCGGCGTCGAGCGGGGCGCCGTAGGAGGTCTCGGAGCCGGCTTCGCCCTGCACGAGACGGACTGCCTGGCCGGACTGCACATCGACGGCGGGCAGCAGCTCGAGGATCGGAGCGGTCATAGGGGTGCCTCCTGGAAGCGGGTTGTCTCGGGGTCGTCGCCCTGCAGGGGCTCGAGATCACTGGTGGGGACTGCAGAGAATGCACGGACTGCACGGGATGCGGGAAATGCGGGGGTTACAAGGAATACGGAGAATGCTCGGGAACCGAGGAACTCAGGGAGGGGCGAATGGGCGGGAACGGACGGAGCCGGGCGACAGGTCGTGCCGGTCAGCCGGTCCGCAGCCGCCAGAACGAGATGCCGATGAAGACCAGGCCCAGCACGAGCAGTCCCAGGGTGGCCCACCATGGCTTCTTGGAGCGGTAGAAGGACCAGGCTCCGCCGAGGGTCATGCCGCCGGCGAAGAGCAGGATGAAGGCGTAGATCACGGTGAGGCCACCTGCTCGGCACCAGCTGCCGCGCCTTCAGTCCCGGGTCGGCGGCGCGGCAGCGTGCCGAGCCAGTTGGCCAGGAGCTTGGCCCCGGCGTCCCCGGACTTCTCGGGGTGGAACTGGGTCGCCGTGAGCGCGTCGTTCTCGACGGCCGCGACGAAGCGGTCCCCGTCGTGCTCGGCCCAGGTGACCTTCGGGGCGGCGAGCGAGCCGATCTGCTCCATGGTCCATTCGCGCGCGGCGTAGGAGTGCACGAAGTAGAAGCGCTCGGACTCGACGCCCCGGAACAGCTGGGTGCCGTCGGCGGCCTCCACGGTGTTCCACCCCATGTGGGGCACCACGGATGCCTGGAGGCCGGTGATCTCGCCCGGCCACTGCGCGAGCCCCGCGCTACGCTGGCCGTGCTCGGTACCGGCGTCGAACATGATCTGCAGGCCCACGCAGATGCCGAGGACGGGCAGGCCGCCGGCCAGCCGTCGTTCGATGATGCGGTCCCCGCCCACAGCGAGCACCTGCTCGATGGTGGCGGCGAAGGCGCCGACGCCGGGCACGACGAGACCGTCGGCCGCGAGCGCGAGATCGCGATCGGCGGTGAGCTCGACGGCGGCGCCGGCTGCCTCGAGGGCGCGCACCACGGAGCGGACATTGCCCGAGCCGTGATCCAGGACCACGACGCGCGGGGTGGCGGCGGCGTCGCCGACACCCGGCTCGGCAGAGGGTTCGGCGATGCTCTCGGGGAGGGGATCGGCCTCGGTCACTTGCGCTTCCCCTTACCGGCGATCCAGGCCAGGGCCTCGGCCCGGGTGACCGTCGAGGGGTCGATGCCCTCTTCCAGCTCGTCCACTGCCGTCGTCCCGAGGAGCAGCTCCTCCACGACGTCGTCCACCGCGCCGAGCACGATCGCGGGCGAGATGTCCTCGCCGCGCTCCCCGCCCTTGTACCGGGTGGCGGTCATGCGGTCGCCGCGGCGCCAGAACAGCACGATGCCGTTGCGCTGCAGCGCGGTCGAGGCGATCGCCGCGAGATCATGGGCGGCGGTCTCCTCGAGCTCCCCCACGGCGATCGCGCCGGTGCGGGTCTCCAGGGTGCGGCTGCCGGTGGGGATGTCGATCCCGTCGGTGCGCGCCTCCCGGCCCAGCCGGATCGCGCCGGCGAGTGCCTGGCTGGTCGCGACGGAGGTGGCGACCACGGCGATCGTGGGTTCCTTCTCCTCGGCAGGGGTCTCGGACAGGACGTCCTCGACGGTCAGCGGGGTCTCATCGAGGGAGTCGAGGGAGAGACCCTCGGTGAGCCGGGCGAACTCGGCATCGATGTCGTCGGAGCCGTGGCCGGAGCCGTCGGACGGATCCTGATGCGGGTCACGCGGGTCGGCGGTGCTCACAGGGCTCCCTTCGTGGAGGGCACGTCCAGGACGCGCTCGTCGTAGGCGCAGGCTGCGCGCAGTGCGCGGGCGAGCGCCTTGAACTGGGCCTCGACGATGTGGTGCGGGTCGCGGCCTTCGATCAGGCGGATGTGCAGGCAGATCGCGGCATGATGGGCGATCGATTCGAACACGTGGCGGGTCAGCGACCCCGTGAAGTGCCCGCCGATGAGGTGCGTGGCCTGGGCCTCGCTCTCGCCGGAGTGCACGCAGTAGGGGCGGCCGGATAGGTCCACGACGGCCTGGGCGAGGGACTCGTCCAGCGGCACCAGCGCGTCCCCGAAGCGGGCGATGCCCTTCTTGTCGCCGAGGGCCTCGCGCAGCGCCTGGCCGAGCACGATCGAGGTGTCCTCGACGGTGTGGTGCGCATCGATGTGGGTGTCGCCCGTCGCACGCACCGTGAGGTCGAAGCGCGCGTGCGTGCCCAGCGCCGTGAGCATGTGGTCGAAGAACGGCACGGAAGTCGACACGTCGACCTGGCCGGTGCCGTCGACGTCGAGGGTGACCTCGACGGAGGACTCGCGGGTGGAGCGGGTGATGCTCGCCGTGCGCGACGGGCGCGCGGTGGTGGTGTCGGTCATCGGGGGTCGGCCTCCTCGAGGGCGGTGCGGAATGCGGCGTTGTTCTCGGGCGTGCCGATGGACACGCGCAGCCAGCCGGCGGGGCCGACGGCTCGGACGAGGACGCTGCGATCGAGGAGAGCCTCGAACACCGCGTCGCGATCGGAGAAGGTGCGGAACAGGATGAAGTTCGCGTCGGACGGGGCCACGTCGTGACCGCGGGCCCCCAGGTGCTCGGCGAGGGCGTCGCGCTCGCTGCGCAGCAGAGCAACCTTGCCCAGCAGCTCCTCGCGGTGGGCGAGGGCGGCACGGGCGACGGCCTGGGTGACGGCCGACAGATGGTACGGAAGGCGCACGACGCGCACGGCGTCGACGATCGCCGGATGGGCGACCAGGTAGCCGAGCCGTGCTCCCGCCAGGGCGAAGGCCTTGGACATGGTGCGGGTGACCACGATGTTGGGGTGGCGGTCCAGGAGGGTGAGGGCGCTGGGCACCCCGTCGCGGCGGAACTCGCCATAGGCCTCGTCGACCACGAGCAGTCCCCGGCTCGGTGCCAGCGCCGCGGCGGCCGCCTCGACCACGTCGAGGGTGAGCGCCGTGCCGGTGGGGTTGTTCGGGCTGGTCAGCACCACGATGTTCGGTTCGTGTGCGGCGATCGCGGCGGTGACCGCCTCCGCGGTGAGCGCGAACTCGGGCTCCGGGCCCCGCTCCGCGGTGACCCACCGCGTGTAGGTGTCGCGGGCGTACTCGGGGTACATCGAGTAGTGCGGGGTGAAGCCGAGCGCGGTGCGGCCGGGGCCGCCGAACGCCAGCAGCAGCTGGTGCATGATCTCGTTCGAGCCGTTGGCCGCCCAGACCGACTCGAGCGGCGGCGCGGCGATGCCGGACTCCGCCGCGAGATACTCGCCGAGGTCGGTGCGCAGGTCCAGGGCCTCACGGTCCGGGTACCGGTTCAGGCCGACGGCGGCGTCCGCCGCGGCTCGGCCGATGGACGCCGCGAGCTCGGGCGAGGGCCCATAGGGGTTCTCGTTCACGTTGAGCGCATGCTCGACCTCGAGCTGCGGGGCGCCGTAGGGGGCGGCACCCGCGATGCCGTCGCGCGGCTGCGGCAGCGCGTCGGTGGCCAGGGTCGGAGCAGAGTTCTCGGGCATGTGCTCCATGGTAGTTCGGCAGCGCGCCGGAGGGCCTCGATGACCATCGTGCAGACGCCGTCCCTGGCTGCACCGATCACCACCTCGGGCGGCGCCGACCACCACCTCAGGCGGCGCCGATCGCCATCTGCCGGGACTCACGCAGCCGTGAGCAGGCACGAACGATCTCCGCAGGGAGGGCTCGGCCGCGCCCGTCGCTGAGTCGAGGCCGACGAGGGGCCGAGCCGGGGCCGAACCGGGTTGGCGCCGTCTCCCCCGCGGCGAGGTGGCGCCCTTCACACAGGTGCCTGCGCCGACCGTCGGCTGGGAGAACGGGGGCGGCACCGCCAGTACGCTGAGAGGATGTTCCGTTCTCTGGGTGCCCTGATCGGCGACCTGCTGGTCGTCATCCTCTTCGTCGCCATCGGCTTCCTGCAGCATGGGACGCCGCTGACCTCGCAGAACCTCTTCCTGGTGGGCTGGCCGTTCGCCGTCGGCGTGCTGCTGGGCCATCTCGCGATCCGCGCCTGGCGGGCGCCCTTCCGCGTGTGGCCGCACGGGGTGTTCGTGTGGGCGATCACGATCGCCGCCGCGATGGCGATCCGCACCCTCTTCTCCGCCGGCACCGAGGTGCCCTTCATCATCACCACGGCGATCTTCACCGGCGTGCTGATGCTCGGCTGGCGCGCGGTGGCGATGTACCTCACCCGCGGGGAGCGCAGGGTGCCCCTCGCCGGGGCTGCGGCTGAGGCCGGGGCCGGGTCCGCACCGCGGTGAAGGCCCGCTGACCGAGCTCGACACCGCGATATGTGTCGGTGAGAGCGTCCTCACCGACACGTGGTGCGTGCTCGGCGACGGGACGGGTGCCGACGAGAAGGACAGGCGCGGTCAGCCGTGGGTTCGGAAGGTCTCCTGCTCGAGCAGGGGACGGAGACGCGCGGCGACCTCGTCGGTGCCGAACCAGCGGTGCAGCTGCTCCTCGAGCAGCACGTTGCCGAGGGCGCCGAGCACCATCGACTGGTCCAGCGAGAGATGGCGCCGGGCGATGACTCCCGAGCGGACGGCGACGGCGTCGTGGAATCCGCCCGGCCCGTAGGCGCCGAGCTCCGTCTCGATCCGCGAGAGGTTCTCGATCGCCTCGTCGGGCTCGTACTGCATCGCGAGCGCCGCGGCGTGCGGCGTCACCACGCCGTCGAGTCCCTGCGGGTAGGGCTCCCCCGCGTGCCAGTCGGTGGCCGCGGCGTCGGAGAAGTAGCCCTCGGGGTTCAGGCCCAGGGCGTCGACCCCGTACTCGCGGTACTCGCCGTGCGGATCCGAGCTCGGGGAGAAGCCCCAGTAGCCGTAGCCCGCCTCGTCGAGGCCGTGCTCGCGCTGGGCCCGCACGTGGAGGGGATGATTCCTCCCCCAGCTCTGCGGACCCCAGGTGGCCTCGGGCACGAAGAGATCCGGCATCAGCTCCTCGAACATCGAGCCGCCCCAACCGGGCACGATCTCCATGCCGCGGTAGGTGTGGGCGCCCTCGAACACGGCGACCCCCTCGTGCTCGGTCCAGTCGCCCACCGGGGGCATCTCGGACCAGTCCCACTCGGGCGGGAAGGTGCGGAAGGTCGTGAAGTAGGCGGCCGCGGGGATCTGCTCCGTCATGATCCCGAGATAGGTGACCATGCGGGCCTCGGAGACGGCCGTGTCGTAGTGGTGCTCGGTGTGGTACCAGACGTCGGCCCCGGGGATGTCCTGGAACAGGGGAAGCAGCTCGACGCCCTCCCGGCCCGGGTCCTCGACCCAGAAGCCGCCGATGGTCTGCCCGGGCTGCACCTCGACATCGCGGTCGAAGAACACGTCCCAGCGCATCGCGTCGAAAAGGCGCTTCGCCCGACGGCGGTTGGAGGGATCGGCCTGGGCGACCACGTGCAGGGCGGCGCCGAGCCAGCCCATGTCGACGCTCGAGACGAACGGGATGACGGGGTCCCCCGTGCCGGGCCAGCTGCGCAGCACCGAGCCGTCGGCCTCGTCGTACCAGTTGTAGTACATGCCGGAGGGCTCGTGGTGCTCCATCCGCTCGAGGGAGTCGAGGGTGCGGGAGATCCGGTTGCGGGCCTCCCCCGGCGTGATCAGGCGCAGCTCGCGGGCCAGCAGCGTGGACCAGAGATAGCCGCCGATGTTGGTGGGCGACGTGTGGCGCGAATGCCCCGTCAGGTCCGCGTCGATGTTGTCGGACACGAGTCCGGTGCTGCGCACCGTCATCGCGTCCAGGGAGCGCCAGGTGTCCTTCGCCCAGCGTCGCAGGAGGCGCTCGTCGCTCCCTCCCCCGGCGGTGCCGCCGAGGGCCGGGAGACCGGCCGACGACAGCCCGGCCCCCGAGAGCGTCGGAGCGGGAGCCGCCAGGGCGGGACTCGCGGCGCCGACGGCCCCGAGGGCGGCGCCGGCTCCGAGCAGCGGGACGGTGAGCAGGGTGCGGCGAGGGATGGAGTTCACGATGCCTCCTCGAGGCGATGGGTACGACGTCGGACCGGGTCTCGTGCGGGGTCGTGCAGGATCGTGCGGGGTGGTGTCGGGTGGTGGAGATCAGCGGACGCCGATCATTTGATGCCGGAGGTGGCGATGCCCTGGATGAAGTAGCGCTGGAAGAAGAGGAAGACGAGGAGGATCGGCAGGACCACGAGCGTGGCGCCGGCCAGGAGCAGCCCGTAATCCGTCTGGTTCTGTCCGGTCGAGATCAGGGCGAGCGCGACGGGCAGGGTGTAGGTCGACTCGCTCGAGGAGACGACGAGCGGCCACAGGAAGTTGTTCCAGGAGCCGAGGAAGGTGAGGATGCCGAGGGTCGCGAAGGCGGGGCCCGCGAGCGGCAGGTAGATCCGGAAGAAGATCGCGACCTCGCCGACGCCGTCGATACGGCCGGCCTCGAGCAGCTCCCGGGGCAGCCCCAGGAAGAACTGGCGCATCAGGAAGACGCTGAACGGCTGCACCAGGAACGGCAGGATGAGCGCGGGGATGGTGTTGGCCAGCCCCATGTTCACCACCAGCACGTACTGCGGGATGAAGGTGACCAGTCCGGGGATCATCAGGCACACCAGGACCAGCACGAACAGCACCCGCTTGAAGGGGAAGGTGAGGTGCGCGAGCGCGTAGCCGAACATCGAGCTGAAGATCAGGTTCCCCAGCGTCACCGCGATCGCCACCACGGTCGAATTGCGGAAGTAGTGGCCGAAGGGCCGATCGAAGAGACGGCGGAAGTTGTCCCAGGTGGGTTCCTCGGGCAGCCAGGTGGGCGGGACGCGCAGGAGCTCTCCCTGGGTCTTCACGCTGCCGAGGATCATCCACACGAAGGGCGTGATGACCAGCAGCAGGAAGGCGGTGAGGATGACATAGGTCAGGACGGGACTGCGACGTTCGATCATCACTTCTCCCTCATCAGGCGGAACTGCGCGAGGGTGACGATGCCGATCACGATGAACGTCAGGTACGCCATCGCCCCGGCCATGCCGTAGTTGCCGAATCCGAACTGGTTGTAGGTGTACATGGAGGCGGAGATCGTGGAGTTCAACGGACCGCCGCCCGTCATGACGAAGGGCTCCTCGAAGAACTGCAGGTAGCCGATCGACGTGGTGACCAGCACGAACAGCAGCGTCGGCCGAATGGACGGGATGGTGATGTTCCGGAACCTCTGCCAGGCGTTCGCCCCGTCGAGCGCGGCTGCCTCGTGCAGCCCGCGGTCCACGGCCTGCAGGCCGGCCAGGAAGATCACCATCGAGGTGCCGAAGTTGCGCCAGACCGCCATCACGATGAGCGACAGCAGGGCGGTGCGCTCATCACCCAGCCAGTTGGGCCCGTCGATCCCCACCCAGCCCAGGACGGTGTTCACCAGGCCGTTCTCGGGCTGCAGCAGGAACCTCCAGACCACGGCGACGGCCACGATGGAGGTGACCACGGGGGTGTAGAAGCCCATCCGGAACAGTCCGCGCAGCTTCAGCGCGCCCCGGTTCAGGGCGATCGCGGCGCTGAGCCCCGCGATGATCGTCAGCGGCACCCCGACCAGCACGAACACTCCGGTGTTCAGGGCTGCCCGCCGGAAGACGGGGTCGTGGAAGGCAGCGATGTAGTTGTCCAGACCCACGAAGTCCACCGCGAACGGCGACCGGATGTCGGTGATGCGCATGTCCGTGAAGGACATGAACATCGACTGCAGCACGGGCCAGGCGATGAAGATCCCGAAGAGCACCACGAAGGGCAGGGAGAGCAGCAGCCCGGCGCGGGCCTCCGCGGCGGCGCGGTGGCCGCGGCGGCGCCCGGGCCGGGAGGCACTGCCCCTGCCCCTGTGGCTCCCTCTGCTCCCGGTGGGCGACGGCGGCGGGAGGGCCGCGTCCGAGGAGGCGGACTGCGTGGTCATCTCAGGCGCCGATCCCGATGCCCTGTGCCTCGGACTGCGCGGCCTGGAGGGCGTCGGCCGGGGCGAGGTCCTGCTTGCAGACCTGCTCGATCTGGGCGTCGAACTTCGCAGCCACCTGTTCCCAGGTGGCGATCGTGGGCGGGGCGAGGGCGGTCTCGAGCTGGGTGTGGAAGGCCTCGAACTTCTCGTTGGAGGAGACCTTCTCGTCCTCCCAGGCCGACTGCACCGCAGGCATGTCGGTGACCTGCTCGAACCACTGGATCTGGACCTCCGGGCGGGAGAGGTACTCCACGAGCTTCCAGGCGGAGTCGCGGTTCTTCGACCCCTGGAGGACGCCGATGTTGGCACCGCCCAGGAAGCTCGAGCTGGTCTCCTTCACGGGCATCACGAACACGCCGTACTTGTCGGCGAAGCCGTCTCCGCCCACGCCCTCGACGGCCGCCATCATCCAGGGGCCGGAGACGAACATCGGCACCGCTCCGGAGACGAAGTCCTGCTCGGTGGTGCCCTCGGCAGGTGCCGGGTCGGCGATCCCGTCGGTGAAGTAGGACTGGTAGTAGCCCAGCGCCTCCTCGTTCTGCGGCGTCTCGAAGGTGAACTCGTCCCCGGCCTCGGAGACGACACCCCCGCCGTTGGACCAGCACAGCGGGAGCACGGTCTGCCAGGAGCCGTCCCCGCCGGGCTGCAGGGCGATGCCCCACTTCCCGTCGGGCTGGCCCTGGAGCGCCTTCGCCATGGCGAACAGGCCCTCCCAGTCTGTCGGCGGCTCGCTGATCCCGGCGGCCTCGGCGATGTCCTTGCGGTAGTAGACCAGGCGGGTCTCGACGTACCACGGGACGCCGTAGGCGGTGTCGTCGACGGTGACCCCCTTGACCGCGCCGGGGAAGAAGTCGTCCAGGGCGATGGACTCCGGAGTGGGCTCCAGAGCCTTCAGGCTCACGAACTCCGCCATCCACGTCGAGCCGACCTGGGCGACGTCCGGGGCGGTCCCGGCGGCGATCGCCGAGGTGAACTTGTCGTGCGCCGAGTCCCACGGCAGCGGGGTCACCTCGAGCGTGACGTCGGGGTTCTCCTTCTCGAAGCCCTTGAGCAGCTCGGGGAGGGCCTCCCCTTCGGCGCCCATGGCCCAGATCGTGAGGGAGCCGGTGGCGGGGCCCTCGGCGATCGGATCGGCGGGGCCCGCGGCACCGCCGCCGTCCTCCTCGGAGCGGCCGCAGGCGGCGAGCGCGGTCAGGGCGCCGGCAGCGCCCAGTCCGCCGAGAGCACGGCGGGAGATGCGGGGAATGCTGGTCATGATGACTCCTTCGTCGGTGACGAGATGATGCGGTGCGGGACTGGTCAGTACGGGTCGATGCAGATGGGCGCGGGTCGAAGAAGGTGGCGCGGTGGACCGGGCGTCAGGCCGGTGGTCTACGCGAGCGCCGGTGCGGGGACGGGGACGCAGCCACAGGACTGCCGGAGCACGACGTTGGAGTCGACGGTGACCGGCTGCTGGGCCGTGTCGCCGTCGATGAGTGCCGCGAGGCGCTGCGCGGCGAGGGCTCCGAGCTCGGCGACCTCCTGGCGGACCGTGGTCAGGCCCGGGGTCAGATAGCGGGCGGTGACCGTGTCATCCCATCCGGTGACGGCGAGGCGCCCGGGAACGTCCACGCCTGCCGAGGTCAGGCGGGCGATGATC
>NZ_JBQSXM010000023.1:0-42640 GCF_052378285.1 Brachybacterium sp. AOP3-A1-3
TCACCATCGGCCGCAACACCGTGATCGGTGCGGGGAGCGTCGTGCTGCGCGACATCCCGGACCACGTCGTCGCCGTGGGCAGCCCGGCGACGGTGATCAGGCAGCTTCCCGTCGAGGGCGGCACCGTCTGATCTCGGCGCGGGGCGGCAATGGTGCGCTGACCCTGGAATGATCACGCCATGACCTCGATACGTCTCCCAGTGGGCCTTCGCGCGTTCGTGTTCGACGTCGGGGAGACCCTTGTCGATGAGTCCCGCGCATGGAGCAGGCAGGCCGAGCTCACGGGCGTCACCCCGTTCACGCTGATGGCGATGCTCGGATCCCTGATCGAACGCGGAGAGGATCGTCGTCTCGTCTGGCGCGAGCTCGGTATCGAGGCGCCTACGGAACGTCCGACGATCACCCACGGCGATCTCTATCCTGACGCGCTCGCGTGCTTGCACGCGGTGCGGGAGGCGGGACACGTCGTCGGCATTGCCGGGAATCAGCCGTCCGGGGTGGATGAAGAGCTGCGCGACCTTGGCTTCACGGCGGACTTCATCGCCTCTTCCAGCGTCTGGGGCGTGGCGAAACCGTCGCCGGAGTTCTTCGCGCGGACGCTAGACGCCACGGGGGCCGCGCCCGCAGAGGTCCTGTATGTCGGGGACAGACTCGACAACGACGTCATGCCAGCGCGCCACGCCGGCATGCGTACGGCCTTGATCGTCCGCGGGCCCTGGGGGCACCTCCACTCCCGCCGTGCAGAGGCCGCATTCGCGGACCTGCGGATGGGCTCGCTGGCCGAGCTGATCGAGGGGCTTCGGTCGGCATAGTGGGAGGAGTTCAGCTCCCGCTGGTCGGGCGTAGGGCTTCGGCGAGGAACGCCAGGTAGGAAGGGTGAGCCAGATCGAGCGAGGGGACATCGTGGGCATCAACCCAACGCAGGTCGTCGTGCTCATCGGTCGCCAGATTGGCAGGTTCCCCACCCCAGTTGGTGACGATCCACAGCTGGAGAACCAGCCCGTCGTCGGCCGTCTCGTTCTCCACGAAGCGCAGTGCCGGCGCACCGGTGATCGTCGCGTCGACGCCGATCTCTTCTCGGAGCTCGCGGGCCAGAGCTTTCGCGGCGCTCTCGTCGGGTTCGATATGACCGCCGGGGAAGTCCCAGCAGTCCGGGTAGTACCGGCGGTTCGGGCTTCGGTGGGCGAGGAGGACTCCCTGCGGTCCGACGAGGGCACCGGCGACGACGTGATGGGGCATGAGGTCATTGCAGCACGCGTACTCTGCGCCGAGGGCTGTCCTTTGTGATCAGCGCGTCGATGGCGGCCTGTGCCCGTGGCATCCTCCGCCCCCGCACGTAGAGTGCTGATGATGCTCTCTTCTCCGGACCCCACCTCGACCTCGCCCCGTGTGCTCGCGGAGGCGACGCGACGCCGCACGTTCGCGGTGATCTCGCACCCGGACGCGGGCAAGTCGACTCTCACCGAGGCGCTGGCGCTGCACGCCCGCCTGGTGGATCAGGCCGGCGCGACCCATGGCAAGGCGAGCCGTGCCGCGAGCCTCTCCGACTGGGGCGAGGTCGAGCGCGAGCGAGGCATCTCGATCACCTCGACCGCTCTGCGCTTCGACTACCACGACGTCGTCGTCAACCTGCTGGACACCCCCGGGCACTCGGACTTCTCCGAGGACACCTTCCGGGTGCTGACCGCGGTGGACTTCGCCGTCATGCTCGTCGACGCGGCCAAGGGCATGGAGGCCCAGACCCGTAAGCTCTTCGACGCCTGCCGGCGGCTCGGGCTCCCCGTGGTGACCGTGATCAACAAGTGGGACCGGCCGGGGCTGGAGGCCCTCGAGCTCTTCGACGACATCCAGGAGGCCACGGGTCGCACGCCGGTCGCCGTGAACTGGCCGGTGGGATACGCCGGGGAGTTCCGCGGGCTGCTGGAGCCCGGGGCATCGACCTATCTGCGGCATGAGGTCATCGCCTCCGGGGCGCGCCTGGCCCGCGAGGAGATCGTCGACGGTGCCACCGACAGTGGGCTGGGCGAGGAGCTCTGGCATGAGGCGGTCGAGGGTGCCGGGGTCGCGGCCGAGCTGAACGGGACATTCGAGGCCCAGCCGTTCCTCGACGGCGAGCAGACCCCCGTGCTGTTCGCCGCCGCCGCGGGGAACATCGGCGTGCGGTATCTGCTGGACTTCCTCCTCCATCGCGCGCCGGCGCCCCGCCCCCGGCCCGACGAGGCGGGGGTGGCCAGGCCGCTGGACGCCGAGTTCTCCGGTTATGTGTTCAAGATCCAGGCGGGCATGAACCCTGCTCACCGCGACCAGGTCGCGTTCGTCCGGGTGAACTCCGGCGTGTTCAGCCGAGGCATGGAGCTGCGTCATGCGCAGTCAGGTCGCCCGGTGTCCTCGAAGTACGCCCATCACCTCGTCGGACGCAGCCGAGCCACCGTCGATGAATCCTGGCCCGGCGACGTCGTCGGCTTCGTCAACACCACCGGTCTGCACGTCGGGGACACCATCCACGAGGGCAGTCGCGTCGTCTTCCCGGGCATGCCCCGCTTCGACCCGGAGCGTTTCCGGGTTGCCCGGTCCCTGGACACCGCGCGTCACAAGCGCTTCACCAAGGGCCTCGCCCAGCTCGAGGAGGAGGGCGCCATCCAGCTGCTCCGGGACTCGAACGGAAGCCCCGGTGGGCCGGTGCTCGCAGCGGTCGGCGAACTGCAGTTCGAGGTGGTCTACGAGCGGATGCGTCGTGAGTTCGGGGTCGAGATCGCGCTCGATCCGCCGATGCCGTACAGCCTGTCGCGTCCCTTCGCGCGCTCCGAGGTCTCCACGATCGCGTCGATCGGCGGGGTCGAGGTGCTATTCCGACCCAGCGGCGAGCCCGTCGCGCTGTTCCCGGACCGTTGGCGGCTCTCGCGCGTGCAGGAGAAGCACCCGGACGTCTTCCCGGAGCGGGTCTCGCGCGGCTGATGTGTGCGGAGCGCCCTCGGGGGTGCTCGAACGATCGGGCGGTGCTTCTCGCCGTGGCCAGGGCCCTCAGACGATGATCGTCCGGCCGGTGTCGACGCCGTCGACCGCGCGGACGAACGCCCTGGCCACCTCCTCGTCGGAGACAGGCCGGTGGCCGGGGAACGTCGCGTGGAAGTGCGGGGAGTTCTCGAGCACGTCGGGGGAGACGACGTTGAGGCGGATGCCGCGCGGTGCCTCGGTCGCCGCGGTGGTCACGAACGACTCGATCGCCCCGTTGGCGGCCGCGGCGGCCGCGGCGGTGGCGATCGGTTCGCGGGACAGGACCCCGGACGTGAGCGTGACCGAACCGCCGGCGTTCAGATGGTCGAAGGCATGGCGGACCACATCGAGCTGTCCGAGAGTCTTCACGGCGAACGCGTCCGCATAGTCCTCGCGCGTGAGCTCGGTGACCGGCTTGAAGGGCACCCCGCCGGCGGTGACGACCACGGCGTCCAACGGACCGACCGCGTCGAACAGCGCGGTGACCGACGCTGAATCGGCCAGATCGACCGACGGCTCGCTCGACCGGGAGGCGCGGACGACCTCGTGCCCCTGCTTCTCGAGCGCGGACGCGGCGACGCGGCCGATGTTCCCGGTCGCTCCGATGACGAGCACCTTCATGACGGTTACCTTCCGACGGACTGGATGCATGGCGCCGCCCCTGCGAGGCCAGCTGACGAGGGCGAAGGTATCACTGCGAGATCGGTGTGCTGCGACGGAGGGCACCGTTCTCAGGCGAGCGTCTGGGTCAGGCGCGACCTCCCTGCGGTGTGCTCGACGCGGCACAGGGCCCCGTTCACCAGCGGCATGTACGGCGCGACGTGGCCGCACTCGACGTCGGCGAGGAGCGGCACGCCCAGGGAGCCCAGGGCGTCGATGACCGCCTCGTGCTGGGTGAGGGTCTCGAGGGACGGCGCAGGAGTTCGTCCGACGAGGATGGCCGAGGCGCCGTCGAAGAACCCGCTGAGTCGCATGCCGTGGAGGTTCCGGCAGATCTCGGCCGCGTCGTCCCCGGCGGCCTCCACATAGAGGATCAGGCCGTCACCGGCCGCGGCCAACGGTGCGGGGTCGAGATAGCGGGTGCCGGCGAGGTTCGAGAGGGTCTCGATGCATCCTCCGAGGAGGCGGCCCGTCACGTCGACGTCGCCGCCCAGGGAGTCCAGCCGGCACCAGCTGCCGGGGGTGTCGAGCACGTACTCGTCGACCTCCGGGTGCTCGACGTAGTCCACGAAGCCGAGTCGGTAGGCGCCAGGGGAGGACTGCGTGAATGCGGATCCGACGGGCAGCTGCACGAGGTCGAGCCATCCGAGCAGACCCTCGGGGATCGCGTACGGGGTGTCCAGGAGGTTCTGACCGTGGATCGTGGCCCATCCCGTGAGCAGGGTCAGCGGGGTGATGAGCGTGGAGATGTCGGAGAACCCCACCACCCACGTCGGCTCCGCCGAGGCGATCGCCTGCCAGTCCAGGAGGGGGACGACGTCGATCGCCAGCTCGCCTCCCCAGGGCGGGACGATCGCGCGGACCGACGGGTCCACCAGCATCCGCTGGAGCTCCGCAGCCCGCTCCGCGGCCGGCGCGCTCACGAGTCCCGAGCCGTCCATGCAGGAGCCGAGCTCGACCTCGAAGCCGGCATCCCGCACGACCTGCACGGCGACGTCCAGGCGGGGCTGCAGGTCAGCGGGCACCCCGGAGGACGGGCTCGTCACGCCGACGACGTCGCCGGGCACCAGCGGGGCGGGGAAGGTTGGACTCATCCGGCTGATCCTAGCCAGCGGCCGAAGCTGCGCCCAGTGCAAGGTAGTCGGCTGGAACGAGCAATTCCGCCCGACGACCAGGGTCGGCTACGAGGTCCATCGCTGGGAGAAGTGGTCCGCTTGCACGGAGAGCACGTCGGTCTTCGGCTCCGCCGTCAGCCACGTCGTGCGCGGGTCAAGGAGCGTCCCGGGGATCTCGAGCTGAGGGGTCGCCCCCAGCTCCTGGGCGAGCTCGGCCGGCGACTGGCCAGGTGGGGGCCGCACCGAGAACGTCACCCAGCAGCCTCCACTCCCGCAGTCACGGCTCTCACCGACGATCGTGGCGCCGTCGGGAAGCGGGATGTCGGACGCGGAAGGCACATCGCCCTCCGTAGCTCCCATGAACTGCACCGCCACGCGACCTCCGTAGAGCAGGGCGAGGATCGCGACGACGACGATGGCGATCGTCCACACCCTTCGCCGAGCGGTCGCAGTCATCGCGTCCGACCCTTGGCCACGACTGCTCCGGGGATGCCTTCCGTTGATGTCCCGTCGTCCGCCCCGGGCGGCAGGTCATAGAAGAGGTCAGCAGGGTGCCGGGGTGAGAAGTTCTGCTCGAAGTCGCGCTCGTTCGGGATCCAGACGTCGTGCCACAGAGCCTCATGGTTCCGGCCGAGCGCCCGATCCCGGGCGAGGCCGCGTCGAGCCGCGACATCGAGCTCGACATCGCACCAGATCCGGATGTCGAGGTGCGCGAGCGCTTCCGGATGGAAGAGCCCGATGAGGTCGACGACGAGGAGATCGGTGCGCGGGATCGGTTCGGGGTCGGCCACGGCGCGGGTGGACCAGTCGAAGCGACGGAAGGTGCTCGGTCGTTCGTGACGCAGCGGCTCCAGAACCTCTGCGACGAGGCGTGCCCGATCGACGCCATCCCAGTCCGTCGAGCGCTGGTGCGAGCGGGATGGATCGAGGAAGTCATCGCCGCGCAGTCGCACCGCACCGGAGAGCGAGCCCACCAGGTCACGGGCCAAGGTCGACTTCCCGGATCCGCAGTATCCCGAGATCCCGACGACGAGCGGGTGCCGAGCCGCGCGACGGCGCGAGGCGATGTGCTCGAGGAGGTCGTCGCGATCCATGCGCCGAGTGTAGGCGCGGCACCCGGCTCGAGCTCTCGCCGGTCAGCGCTCGCGCGCCGCCCCCAGCCAGGACGGGTCGCGGCCGGTCAGGCCGAGGAGGCGGTCCATCGCCGGTGCAGTCTCCGGCACCGGCTCGCGCGGGGCGAAGAGCCCCTCGCCCTCCGGCATCGGCGGCAGCGAGGACAGGAAGTCGATGAGGGCGAGCACATCGTCCTCGGGGGCGTCGAACGGCTGACCGGTGGCGCGGGCGAGCTCCCAGCCGTGGACCACGAGCTCGTCGAGCACGAACATCCCTGCTGCGGAGGCCAGCAGGGGCACTCCGCCCTCGACCGTCTCCCCCTGCCACGCGGAGGGCGGCGCCCAGGCACGGGCCAGGTCGGCCAGCTGGACGGGGATGCGCTCGCGCCAGTCGGGGCGCAGCAGATCCGCGTCCCCGTCGCGCAGCTCGGATTCGGGCACGGGCTGCTTCCGGGCCGCTGCCTGCAACCCGGTGGACAGGCCGTCGATGTGCTCGAGGAGATCGCCGACGAGGTATTCCGTCGACGGGGTCGGATGCGTCAGGGAGTCCGTTGGAACGCCTTCGACGATGGAGGCGATCGCGTCGGCGGCGGGGCGGAGGTCTCGCGGTTCAGCCATGGTGACATCGTGGCAGATGTCGTCACGGTGCGCGCCGAGATGTCCTGCTCACGGGCAGAGCTCCCGGGGAAAGTCAACGTTGTGCATCTGCCGCCCGATCCCCATAGTTGGTGGGGGTCAGAACGGCGGGGTGCATGGGGGAGCAGATGAGCATGGCAGGTCAAAACGAGGATCAGGCGATCCAGGCAGAGATCGAGCAGCGCGCGCTGGAGGGGATGTACGCGCATCTCGACGCCGATCTGCAGGCACGGGAGACGGCGCGGGACCGCGTGCTGGCAGAACCGGCGGAGGGCCCCGCGGGCACCCACGCGCGGGACCTCGAGTTCCATCGGCTGCAGGACAGGATCGGTCAGCTGCGTGCCGCGGAGCAGGGCCTGTGCTTCGGTCGCATCGACCGTGCGGAGGGCGGCGGGAGCCTGCACATCGGACGGATCGGGATGCGGACGGATTCCGGGGACATCCTCCTGGTGGATTGGCGCGCGGAGGCTGCGCGGCCCTTCTACGCGGCGACGATGGCCCACCCGATGGGCGTGCGGAAGCGCCGCCACCTGCGGGTGCAGCAGCGTCGGGTCGTGGACCTCAGTGATGAGATCCTCGACGGCAGCCCGCCGCTCCCGGAGGACGTCGTGGGCGACGGCCCGCTCGTCGCCGCGCTCGGCGGGGCGCGCACCGGGCGCATGCGCGAAGCGGCCTCGACCCTCCAGACGGAGCAGGACCAGATCGTCCGCTCACCGCACCGCGGGGTCATGGTGGTCGACGGCGGCCCCGGGACGGGCAAGACCATCGTGGCCCTCCACCGCGCCGCCTACGTGCTCTACGCGTGGCCGTCGGTCGCCGGCCACGGGGTGCTCGTGCACGGGCCGAACCAGCGGTTCCTGACCTATATCTCCGACGTGCTGCCCTCGCTCGGCGAGAACGACGTGCAGCTGTCGACCCTGTCGGACCTCGTGCAGGTGGACGCGCAGCGCACCGAACCCGATCACCTCGCGCGCCTCAAGGGCCGCGCCGAGCTCGCGGACGCCTTGGCGACGTGGGTGCGCGACCGGGAGCCGCACGGCGTGCCGCTCGGGCTGCGCACCGCGCACGACGCCCTCGTCCTGGACGCCGGCCTGGTCGATGCGGCACGGCGCTTCGCGCTGCAGGGCGGGATCGGCCACAACCCCGCCCGCGAGCTGTTCCTCGAGACCATCGTCGAGGACCTGGTCACCGAGCTGGAAGCGCGGTCGACGCAGGAGGACGCCGACTTCGAGCACGAGGCCGAGGCGCTGCTCGGGATCAGCTTCGATCGCCTGGCCGCGAAGGATCTCGGGGATTCCGGAGCGGGTCCCGCGAGCAGCACGGCGTCTGCCATCGACATCGACTGGGACGCGATCCGCGACGAGCTGCTCGAGGATCCCGGCATCGACCGCGCCGTGGAGCAGATCTGGCCGCGGCTGGAGGCCGAGCACGTGGTGCGCGGCGTGCTCAGGGACCCCTCCGCTCTCGCGACGGTGCTGCCGGATGCCACGGCCGAGGAGCTCGAGATGATCGCGGACGGCGCCCCGGAGGAGTGGTCCACTGCCGATCTCGCCCTGCTCGACGAAGCGCGAGCCCTCGTGGACGGACCGCCCGGCGAGACGTTCGGCCACGTGGTCGTCGACGAGGCCCAGCAGCTCTCCCCGATGCACTGGAGAGTGCTGATGCGCCGCTGCCCGGCGCGCTCGATGACAGTGGTGGGCGACCTCGCCCAGGCGGGCCCGACCACGACGGTGCGGACCTGGGCCGACGCTCTGGAGCCGTTCGTCCAGGACCGGTTCCTCCACCACACCCTGACGATCAACTACCGCACCACGGCCGAGATCCTGGAGACGACCCGGCCGCTGCTGGCGAGGATCGCCCCGGACCAGCAGCTGTCCCGCTCCATCCGCCACGGCGAACCGCCACGGACCGTCACCACGGAGCACGGCGACGTCGTGGCCACGCTGCGCACGCTCATCGGCGAGCTCGGTGCGTCGCACCAGGGTGAGCTGATCGGGGTCGTCGCGACCGCCGCCGAGGCGCCGGCGCTCGAGGCGGCGCTGAGCTCCACGGGGGTCACGGTGCTCGGCGCCCCGGAGGCCCGCGGCCTGGAGTTCGACACCGTGCTCATCGTCGACCCGGCCGCTATGGAGAACGCCGGGGACGCGGGCCTGCGCGACCTGTACGTCGCGCAGACCCGCGCCACCCAGCGTCTGGTCACGATCGTGCCGTGACCCCCACCGTCACAGTGCGTAGGCGTACTGCTCGATGAACCGCGGGGTCGTGCCGAGCTCACGGGCCGCGTGGTTGGCCCAGGAGGGATCGCGGAGCATCTCGCGCCCCACGAACACGGCGTCGGCCTCGCCGTCGCGGATCAGCTGGTCGGCGCGCGCGGCGTTCTTCACCCGGCCGACGGCCGCGACCTGCACGTCCGTGTCGCGGCTCAGGCGCGCGGCGTAGCGGGTCTGGTAGTCCTCATCGTGCGGGATCGGGACGACGTCGGAGCCGCCCGAGGAGGCGTCGACGAGGTCCACGCCGTGCTCGCCGGCCCATGTGGCCAGCTGGGCGGACTGCTCGTAGGTCCAGCTCTCGCGGGCGTCCTCGGGGTTCTCCTCCACCCAGTCGGTGGTGGAGATGCGCAGGAAGACGGGCTGGTCCTGCGGCCAGACCTCGCGGACGGCGTCGATGACCTCGAGCACGAGCCGCGCCCGGCCGGCGAGGTCGCCGCCGTACTCGTCGGTGCGCTCATTGGCGAGCGGGGACAGGAACGAGTGCAGCAGATAGCCGTGCGCCGCGTGGATCTCGGCGACCTGGAAGCCGGCCTCGAGGGCGCGGCGCGCCGCGTCGGCGAACGAGGTCACTACGGCGGCGATGTCCTCCCGGCTCATCTCCTGGGGGACGGGGCCGCCGGGGAACGCGACGGGGCTGGCCCCGTGCGGCGTCCACCCGAGGGCGTCGGCACCGAGCCAGGCGCCGCCCTCCCAGGGACGCCCGGTGGAGGCCTTGCGCCCGGCGTGCGCGAGCTGGATCCCGGCGACGGCGCCCTGGGCGCGGATCGCGGAGGCGACCCGGGCGAAGTCGGGGATCTGCGTGTCGTCCCACAGGCCCAGGTCGAACGGGGAGATCCGTCCCTCGGGAGCCACGCCCGTGGCCTCCAGCACCACCAGGCCCGCCCCGCCGGCAGCCCGCGCGGAGTAGTGGGCGAGGTGGAAGTCCGTCGGACGGCCCGCGGCAGTGGCCGACGGGTCCGCGCTGTAGGTGCACATGGGGGACATCCAGGCCCGGTTGGGGATCTCGAGGCCGCGGAGCTGGATGGGGGTGAACAGGGTCGTCACGGGAGACGCCTCCAGGGGATTGCCGGTTAGTACGACGGGAAGCGTACTACGGGAGCCCTAGTACTATGAGAACTCGTTCCGACCGACCAGGAGGCGGCAGTGCGTACCCTCGATCACCCTGACGTCCAGGAGATCGCCCTCGACCAGGTGCTCTCCGCGCTCGCGGACCCGATCCGGCGCACGATCGTCGCCCAGCTCGCCGACGGGCACGACGATCAGGCCTGCATCGCCTTCGAGCTGCCGGTCACCAAGTCGACCTCCACCCATCACTTCCGCGTGCTGCGCGAGGCCGGCGTTATCTCGCAGCGCTACCGGGGGACCGCCATCCTCAACTGCCTGCGCGAGGACGACCTCGCCCAGCGGTTCCCGGGCCTGCTCGACGCCGTGCTCGCCGCGGAGGCGCCGACGGCCAGCTGATCTTCCGGGCGTGTGGCTAACGGATCGGGGTCTCGCCTCGGCTCCGGCTCACCGGGAAGGCCGGAGGAGGTACGTCCGGGAGCGCCTCACTGTATGCACTGAGCGTCTCACTGTAGAGAGTGACGTCCTCACTGTAGAAAGTGACGTCCTCACTGTGCAGAGTGAGGCCGTGGCTCGAGCGGAAGGTCTGTCAGCGCCGGGTCGTCACGAGCCGCTGCGGAATCGTCGCGCAGATCGAACCCGTCGTCCCGACGATCTCGCTCTCCGTGTCGCGCTCTGATGGAGCACGGCCCGGACGGAGCGAGCGGTCGGCCCGGGATCAGCTGATCGAGCGTCGACGCATCGCGACGATGCACGCGGCGCCGAGCAGTGCCAGCGGAGCGATGACCAGGGAGAGTGTCGGGCCCGCGGCCTCCACCGTCATCCCGGCGGCGGCGCTGCCGAGGGAGACCGCCACCAGGTTTGTCGCGATCATCGAGGTGTAGGCCACGGTCAGTCGCGAGCGAGGCACCGTGATGTCCAGGAGGGCCGACATCGCGACTCCGGCGGGCGTGCTCATCGCTCCCAGCAGGAACATCGTGCAGAGTGCCAGTGCCGGCCAACTGACCAGTGACGCGAGAAGCGCTGCGGCGCAGGCTGCGAGGACCAGGGACAGCAGCAGGTGCTGGCGAAGGGCTCCGGGCCAGTTGCGGCTGCCGTAGAGCATGCCCGAGCTCAGATCGCCGACTGCCAACGCGGTGAAGGCGACACCGACGAGAGCAGGGTTGGCCGCCTCGAGCGCCGCAGGCACGCCTACGGCGATCACGCCGGTGGAGATTCCGAAGCCCGCCATCCCCAGCAGGACCGTGACGTAGCCGCGGGACAGCAGCGCCGGGTCTGTGCGACCTGAGCGTGCTGGCGGGGGGCGCATCGGCTGTCCCGGGGACGATGCCAGCAGCTGAGCCGCGGGGCGCGTTGGGCGTGGCAGCCCGGCCACGCACACGGTTGACGCCGCGACGAGACCGGCAATGACGAGGAAGGCGTAACCGCTGTACCGCAGCGGGGAGAAGGCGGCCGCTGCGAGCGGCCCGCAGGCCATGCCCGCCTGGAACGTCACGGCGATGGCCGAGTACATCCGCAGATGAAGGCGTTCGGGGTAGAGAGCCGGCACGGCAGCGCGGACGACACCGGTGACCGCGGGGAGTGAGAGTCCGGCCAGGAGGAACAGCCCGAGGTAGACCCCCTGGTGGGTCGAATGCCAGAACACCGCAGAGCTGAGCGCGAGGCAGAAGATCGCGGAGGCCGGGTAGAGGACGCGAGTCGCGGAATGCCGATCGATCAGTCGACCTTGGGCGACGAGGCCGAGTGCATTGCCCAGGGAGAATGCCCCGACGACCAGGGCGGCCGGGGCGTAGCTACCGAGGCGAGCAGCGACCATCTGCAGCGCGGCCAGGTTCACCGCCCCGATGGCAGTCGCGCAGATGAGCACGGCCAGGAGGCCGAGTGCGCCGCGACGGGACGAGTTGACGGGCGTCGATGTCGACGTGGAGGGCTGTATTGGCATGACGGAATCCTGGAGATTCCCACCCACCCGAGAGACGTACTCTCTATGCCGCGAGACTACCAAGACGCGGTGATCGGCGATCGAGATCCTGGCGCCTCGAACCCGGGACGAGGGCTCGAGATCGCGGTGACGGTGAGGACGTCAGGACGCTCTGGTCAGAAGCTGGTGATGATCTGGGCCAGTACCTCTGGCTGCGAGATGTACGGCGAATGGCTCGTGGCAACCGTCTGATTGGACGTGCACCGATCCGCCATGAGGCGCTGCAGAGCCGGATCCACGGCCTGGTCCTCCGAGCAGACGATGTAGTGGCTCGGAGTGCTTTTCCATGTCGCGCGCTGAACGATCCCCCGACCGTGGCCGCCGGCCTGGGGCACGAGCAGTGCGGCGGCTCGTTCAGCGTCGCGAGGAGAGCAGTCGGCATAGAACAGCTCGATCGCTTCCTCAGGATCGATGCAGGAACCGCCCGACGGATGCGGGCGAACCCACGGGTTGATGAGGGCGTCCGGGCCGCCCAGCTCTGCGCAGGACTCGCCCACATCGGGGACGAACGCCGCGACGAAGACCTGCGCACACCCGCCATGAACATCCGCGATGACGGCGCCGCCGTAGCTGTGGCCCAGGAGGACGGGTGTGCTCTCGCAGCCGTCGACCACCTCCTGGACCGCGGCGACGTCTTCGGCGAGGGAGCCGCGATGCAGGCGCGGGATGTGGACGATCGCTCCCTCGCGCCGCAGCACGCCGGCGAGCTCCTCCATGTGGGCGGGCTGATGGAAGAGGCCATGCACCAGGACGACGTCGGGCGGGTTCATGAGTTGCAGTAGACCATGGTCCCTTGGCGGTCGCTCCGGCCGATGACCGATCGAGGTCAGTGCACGACGTCGTAGACGAGCTTCACCACGCCGTTGGAGTAGGTGGCGCTGTCGCGCAGCTTCAGATCCCGTCGCTCGTGCTCCGAGGTGGGCAGGGCCCGCTTCCCCGTGCCCAGCAGCACCGGGAACAGCAGCAGGTGGTAGCGGTCTATGAGATCCGCCTCGGCGAGACGGCGGGCGAGCTCGGCGCTGCCGTGGATGAAGATCGCGCCGCCGTCACCGTGCTCGTCCCGCTTCACCTCCGCGACGTCCTCCGTGCTGCGCAGGATCCGGGTCTCGCCCCAGCCGTCGACCAGATCCGCCTCGTCGAGCGAGCTGGAGACGACGAGCTTCGGGATGTCCTGGTAGGCGGCGTGATCCGGGGAGCCGTTCCACTCCGGCGCGAAGTCCTCGTAGCTGCGCCGGCCGAACATGAGTGCGGACGTCTCGGCGATCTCCTCGCCCTTCAGGGAGAAGGCCTCAGGGTCCATCGGTGTGCTGAGGGCCCAGCCGCCCTGCGGATGCCCCTCGACCACGCCGCCGGGGGAGTCGACGATGCCGTCGAGCGTCATGAAGCCGGTCCAGACCAGTTCGCGAGCCATAATGTTCCCTTGGGGGTCGTGATGGCCGGAGGGCGTCCTCGCCCGGGCGTTCGATGCGCCGAGGCCATCACGTGCACAGTAGTCGCCGTCGGTCGCCGACGCACGCGTCGACGAGCTCGAGGGAAGGGCCGGTTCGCCGGGCAGAGGGGCACACTGGGCCCATGGAGGATCGCCCGCAGAACGCCGACATGGCCCGGGATCGCGCCTCGCAGCTCGCCACGCGCCGCCGCGAGGTGCAGGCGCAGCTGGACGAGGTCGAGCGGGAGCTCGCAGCGCTGCGCCGCACCCGCGAGGGTGCGTCGGACGACGACGAGCACGACCCCGACGGGGTGCCGCTATCGGAGCAGTGGTCCCGGCTGGAAGGGCTGCGGCTCGCGCGGACCGAGGCGCTCGCCGGGATCGTCGAAGCGGAGGGGCGCCTGGGACGGGGCGAGGACGGGCGCTGCCGACGTTGCGGAGCCCCGATCGCCCCGGCCCGGCTGGCAGCCCGTCCTGAGGCCACGACCTGCATCGACTGCGCCCCGTGAGCCACTGCGGAATCACCGCGGTGGATCAGCGGGCCCCGTGACGTTCACGGAAGGGTGATGCGATGCCAGTCGATGCGATCCCGGGCGTCGCCTCCCTCGTCCCCGGCCTCGTGGAGGAGGCCGAGCACCTCGTCGTCGAGCATCGTCATGTCCGAGTAGCCTGCGCGCACAGACACGACGTCGAACGCCTTGGACCATGACGTCCCAGCATCCTCCGAGGCGAAGACCGCCAGATGCATGCGCTTCTCAGTGTCGGTGGGCGCCGAATACAGCAGGCGATCTCCCGCATCGCCTCCGAACTGGTCGCGGTTGAGCAGAGCTCCCTGGACGCCGGGGGTCGTCTTGAGGTCCGCCACCGTCTCGAAGGTCGCGGTCTCGAAGGTCTTGCCGCCGTCGGTGCTGCGGGCGACGGCGCGCGAGCGCGATGTCGACGTCTCGCCCTCATCCTTGAGCCGACCGATGGCGACGAGTGTCCCGTCGGCCGTCTCCTCGACCCCGACCTCGCTGAAGTGGGCGACGTCCTTGGGGCCCGGTGATCCCCGTTCCCTGCGTCCACGACGCTCCGTCGTCGTCGCTGAAGATGATGGCTCCCATCCCGCCCTCGTAGTACACGCCGGCGACCAGACGTCCGGCATGCTCGCCGTGGACCATCTGGATGCCGTGCTGCGGACCCGTCGCGTACCAGCCATCGCTCGGGGCGCCGTCGCCACCCTTGAGCTGATCCTCGAGGCTGACCGCCTCCGACCAGGTCTTCCCGTCGTCGTCGCTGTGCATGACGAACGGGATCCGCTTGTCCCGGGTCCCGGCCTGATTCCACGTGGTCAGCAGGACGATGCGACCGGCGTTCTTCCCCTGCGTGAGGACGATGGGCACGGGATTTCCGCGAGTGGCCCGAGCCGTCCCGCCCCACGGGTTGCCGGTGAGGATCACCTCCTGCGGATCCCAGTCCGTGCCACCGTTCGAGCTTCTCTTCATGACGATGTCGATGGACCCGTCGTCGTAGCAGAAGTCCTCGCCGTCGAAGGCGCGGCGCCCCTCGACGAAGGCGATCGTGGTGCCTGCGGGCGTGGTCAACAGCGAGGGGATGCGGAAGCATTCGAACTCCTCGCTCTGCCTGCCCTCGAACAGCGTGAACGACGTGTCGTTCGCTGCTGCGGGTGCGCCGGGCGCACTGGCCGTGTCTGCTCCGCCGCGAAGTGCGTCGGCCGACGCCTGCGGGGCGCGGAGCGTGCCGGCCACACCGGCGGTGCCGAGCACCGCCGCACCGATCGAGCCGACGATCGCCGCCCGGCGGGTTGGGCTGTTGCGTGTCGAGATCTTCACGATGGACACCCCTCTCAATCGGTGATCTTCGGGTAGCGGTAGGGCTCGTAGCTCTCGCCGTTCCCCGAGTCGTAGGGGTAGGAGATGGCCCGCTTCGTCGTCTTGTCGAGGGAGCCGCCGACCTGCTCGAGGCCCTCGTACTCCGTCTGTGCGTCGTCCGTCCACCCGTTGAACAGGACGACGTGGCCGTAGCTCTGACCGTTCGCACCAGGGGTGATGAGCAGGGCATCGCCGGGCTTCAGGTCTTCCTTTTCGATCCGCTCGAGGACCTCCGGGAGCTGACCCGTGCCGGTTCCCGTGTCCCCGTTGCTGCGCCGCAGGTTCCAGGCCATCGAGACGAAGCCCGAGCAGTCCGTGCGCCACTGCTTCCCGTCGATCCCCGGGCTGGCCTTCTTCATGCTGTACGGGCGCGGATCGTCGACCCAGAACATCGCCCGCTCGATGACGTCCTCGCGCGAGATCTCGGCGTTCGGCTCGCCACCGACCGGCTCCTTGATCCGCTCGACGTCGAGCGCCTTCATCGTCTTCTCGCCTGCTCGGCCAGTCGGCTCGAGCCCGTCCTGGGAGGTCTGGAAGGCGGTGACCGCCTTGGTGGTGGCGTCGTCAAAGGTCCCGGACGCCTCGATGTCCAGCGCGCCCTGCACGGCGCCGATCACCGACTCGAGCTCCGCCACGGTCTGCGGGCCCGGCTCGCCGTCGACGCTGAGGAGGCGATCCTTCTGGAACGCCTTGGTCGCGGCTGCTGTCTCCGGGCCTGTCTCGCCGTCGATCGCGCCGCTGTAGTAGTCCAGGCCGAGAAGACCCGTCTGGGCGGTCTTCAGGGAGTCGTCGGCGGCGGAGGCTCGCAGTGGGACCGCGAGGATCCCGGTCGCGGTGAGGAGCCCCGCCGCGCCGATTCCGCGGAACAGCGTCCGACGGTCCAGCTCCTGCGGAGCCGGGGTTCGGCGCGTGCTGGCCGAGAGGGTGGATGTGCGGGTGGTTGCCATGATCTGTCCCCGTTCATCGTTCAGCGTGGATTCGCGCGTTCCGCCGGATCCTTGTCATCCCTGCGAGAGATGGTCCGCATCGACGATGCAGCGCCATCGCGGTGCAAGGTGGCATCGAACCTTCCCGATCGCTCCACGGCGGACAACCCCGAGGGCCGAGAGTTCACGCAGGGTTCATGGCTCGACCGGGAGCGAGCAGCTCACGATGCTGGCGCGACAGCCCTCGCCGTACGGAGGGGCAGGTCAGACCGAAATTCCCTGTCATGCTCCACCGAGGAACACGGAGGTCCGCCACGGCGTGATCCGTCCTGGGCGGCGCGAAGAGAACGGCTGGGCGGCTCTCCGGACCGACCTGCGCACTTGTGGTCCGCCCGACACCGCGCATAACGTTTCGGTCACGGGCAGATTGCTCGGTCGGCGTGCGGCCGACGGACACGATGGGAGTTCCGTCATGACTGAACAGAACAACTCCGGACAGTTCGGCGCTCAGGACGAGGGGCAGCAGGGCGGCGGCTTCGGCGGCGGCCAGGACCAGCAGAGCCAGCAGAGCCAGCAGAGCCAGAGCCAGGGGGGCCAGGGCGGCTTCGGCGGTGCCGATTCCGGCCAGGAGCGCGACCAGGGCCAGGGCGGTGGCTTCGGCGGCGCCGGCCAGAACCAGGACCAGGGCGGCGGCCAAGGTGGTCAGGGCGGTATCGGTGGCGCGGACGCCGGCCAGGGCCAGCAGAGCCAGGGTGGCGGCCAGGGCGGCCAGGACCAGAACCAGCAGGGCCGAGGGCAAGGCCAGAGTGACAGCCAGGGCGGGTCCTCCCAGCAGGGACAGGGCGGCTTCGGCGGTGTCGACTCCGGTCAGGAGCGCGATCAGGGTCAGGGTGGTGGCTTCGGCGGTGCCGGCCAGAACCAGGATCAGGGCGGCGGCCAGGGTGGTCAGGGCGGCGTCGGCGGCTCCGACTCCGGCCAGGGCCAGGGCGGCTTCTGACGACGAGCCGATAGGCGCCGAGAGCGCCTGCATGACGACGAGGGGCGGCCCGCAGGCCGCCCTTCGTCGTGCGTTCCTATCCGATGTGCCCCTGAGCGGTGCACGTGCTCAGCTGTGTTCACAGCGGCATGAGCGTTACGGCAGGGATGTCGTCCTTCGCTCCCAGCCCACGTCCGACAGGACCGCATCCAGAGCGCTCTCGGCGGAGACAGCGGCGTCGAAGACGATCTCCGGCAATGTTGTAACCGGATCGAAGGGTCGGTGCCAGGAGCTCACCTGATCCTCGCTCACCTCCGACGCCAGAACCTTGGTGCGGTGACGACGCAGGGTCTCGGCCAGGTCGAGGTGATAGCGGTAGCAGCGGCTCACGCCGACGTGGTCTTCCACGAGGCGCGTGAGCATCTCACCGTAGGACTCGGAGTGCAGGATCCCCTCGACGACCACGTGCAGGCCATGGTTCAGCGCGAATCGTGCCGATAGGTCGATGTACCCGACGCTCAGGGACTCGGGATGGTCGCGCACGTGGAGGATCTCCCGGCGCAGGACATCGTGGCTGATGATGGCGATGCCTCGGGGCCGCGCCTCTCGAATCGCGTGGGCGAGCAGGGTCTTCCCGCTGCCGGAGTTGCCGCGGATGATGATGAGCCGCGAATCAGTTGTACCGATCATGTCGTGGCTGCTCCTTCGTCCCGATCCTTCTCCCTCGCTGACGACGGTCCCGAGTGAGGTCCTGCGAAGTCCACCGGAGCCAGCAGGCATGCCTCTGTGTACCCCGGTGTCACCCGTCCTGGCGAGCATCCAGCGCGCGCTGGTGCTCCTTGTAGAACTCGGTCTCGGCCGGCTCAGGGCGGTCCTGACCGTTGAGCAGGCGATGCCACAGCGGGTAGTAGGCCGGCTGCTGCGAGGCCAGGGTGATCCGGTCCCGGGCCTCCTGGGGGAGCGTGAGGTCGGCGGCGGCGAGATCCTCCTGGAAATGCTCGAAGGACCGCGCCGCGATCACCGTGCCGTCCACCCCGGGGCGATCGAGGATCCACGAGATGACCACCTGGGGGATCGTCCACCCCAGGTCACCGGCGATCTCGTCGAACAGCTCGATGAGGTCGTAGGCGCGATCCCAGTCCGTCACGTGCGGCTCGGGCCAGCCGGCGCCCTGCCGCGTATCGGAGGGGGTCTCCTTGCCTCGGCGCACCTTGCCGTTGAGCAGTCCCTCGCCCAGCGGGCTCCATCCGAACGTGGCGACGCCCAGGTCGCGGGCGGCCGGGATGATCTCGTACTCGATCTCCCGCGCCTCGGGCGTGTAGTAGACCTGCTGCGCGATCGGAGCCTCGAGCCCGGCCTGCCGCGCCTCGTAGACCGTCTTGGTCAGCTGCCAGGCGCTGTAGTTCGACACGCCCCAGTAGCGGACCTTGCCGGCGCGGATCAGGTCGGTGACGGCCGAGATCGTCTCGAGGATCGGGGTCTGACCGTCCCACTGGTGCATGTACAACAGGTCGAGATGATCGGTGCCCAGGCGCTGCAGGCTCTCCTCGACCGCACGGGTCAGGTGATACCTGCTCGCTCCGGAGTCGTTGGGTCCGTCGCCCGTGGCCGTGCGGGCCTTCGACGTGAGGATGATGTCGTCGCGGCGCGTCCCCAGAGCCTTCCCCAGGACACGCTCGGCGTCGCCGGCCGAATAGATGTTCGCCGTGTCGACGAAGTTCACGCCGTGGGCGATGGCCTCGTCGAGCTGCCGTCGGGCGTCGTCCACCGTGAGCCCGGCGATCTTCTCGAAGCCTCCTCCCGAGCCGTAGGGGACGGTCCCCAGAGCCAGACGGGAGACGTAGAGACCGGAGTGACCAAGACGGACATAATCCATGAGAAGCATTCCCCTCGCGCAGTCGCAGGTGATCGCCCCGTGTGGAGCGAGCAGCGTGCCAGCGACGGTACGTCACCCCTGCACCCTGGTCACCCCTGCACCCTGGTCACCCCTGCGCCGGGGTTGCTCCGGTGCTCTGGTGAGGAGGTGCTGCGCAATGACCCTCGACGGCATGGATCCAACGGCATAGATTCATGGCACGGGTCTTCTGACATTCAGCATCAACGTCACTCTGGACGGCTGCGTCGATCACCAGGAGGGGATCGCCGACGAGGAGACGCACGCCCACTTCACCCGCCTCATGGACGAGAGCGGCGCGATGCTCTGGGGTCGCACCACCTACGAGATGATGGAGGACTACTCGCCGGCGGTCGCCCGCGGCGAGGTCGACGCACCACCGGCGCTGCTGGCCTGGGCGCGCTCGCTGGAGGACAAGCCGAAGTACGTCGTCTCGGCGACGCGCAGCGACTTCTCGTGGACCAACAGCCACCACCTCGTCGGCGACCTGCGCACGGCGGTACAGGAGCTCAAGGATCGAACGCCCGCCGGCGTGCTCGTCGGCAGCGGCGCGCTCGCGACGGAGCTGGACCGGCTCGATCTGATCGATGAGTACAGATTCCTCGTCCATCCGATGATCGCCGGTCACGGCCCCACCCTGTACCAGGGCGGGCTGCACAGCACCCGGCGACTCGAGCTGATCTCGGCGGATCCGCTGAGCAACGGCGCGATCACCACGCACTATCGACGGACGGATTGAGGCCCCGTCGCGCGGACGCGTCGCGGCGGCAGGGAGCCAGCGGCGGACGGCACGGAGCCAGCAGCGAGAGGCGTCGTGCGGGCCCTGAGGATGCGGGCGCGGAGCGGCTCGGTCCCGTCGTCCCGACCCCGTGGCAACCAGCTGGCCATCCTTGGCGTTCCCTGGTCAGGCGGCGCATCATGGAGCCATGAGCGAGACGACAACGGCGACGCAGCCCACCATCGACCCGATCCCCGAGGGCCTCGCGGAACGCGCAGCCCTGCTCGGAGGCCCGGAGGGCGTGCTCACCGACGAGCAGATCCACGAGTTCGTCACCGAGCAGATCGCCGGCACCGACTACGACGGCAAGAGCGTCTGCGTGATCATCCCTGACGGCACCCGCTCCGTCCCGCTGCCCAAGGTGCTGCCCGCGATCCACGACGCCCTCGCCGGCCGTGCCAGCTCGGTGACCGTGCTGATCGCGCTGGGCACCCACGCCGCGATGGGCGAGGAGGCGATCGACAAGCTGCTCGGTTCCACCGAGCGCGGGGCGCAGGCCACCTACCCCGAGTGGACCGTCGTCAACCACGCCTGGGACGACCCGGATCAGATCGCCGACCTCGGCGAGATCTCCGCGGAGCGCATCGGCGAGCTCACCGGCGGCCTGCTCACCGACGTGCCGATGCGCGTGCAGATCAACAAGCTGTGCGTGGAGTCCGACGTCAACCTGATCGTCGGCCCCGTGTTCCCCCACGAGGTCGTGGGCTTCTCCGGCGGCAACAAGTACTTCTTCCCCGGCTGCTCCGTGCACGACGTCATCGACATCTCGCACTGGGTGGGCGCGCTCATCACCGCCAGCCGGATCATCGGCGCCCTCGGCATCACCCCGGTGCGTCAGCTCGTCGACGCCGCGAGCGACCTCATCGACGCCGAGAAGTACTGCTTCACCATGGACGTCAAGGAGGGCGGCGCGGATCTCGGCGCCATCGCCTACGGCGACCCGCAGGCAGCCTGGGCCGCGTGCGCGAAGATCTCCGCCCTCACCCACATCACCTACGTCGACAAGCCGTACCAGCGGATCGTCGCCCTGGTCCCGGAGATGTACGACGACATGTGGACCGGCGCCAAGGGCTTCTACAAGTCCGAGCCCGTGTGCGCCGACGGCGGTGAGGTCATCATCTACGCCCCGCACATCACCGAGGTCGCCGCGATGCACCCCGGGATCCGCGATATCGGATACCACAACATCGAATACTTCACGAAGCAGTGGGACCGGTTCAAGGACCATCCCTGGGGCGAGCTCGCCCACTCCACGCACGTCACCGGTCTGGGGACCTACGACCCCGAGACCGGCGTCGAGGAGCAGCGCGTGAACCGCTACTTCGCCACGTCGATCTCCCGAGAGGAGTGCGAGGCGCACAACGTCCTCTACATGGACCCCGCCACCCTCGACCTCGAGGCGCTGCGCGAGGATCCCGACACCCTCGTGATCGACCACGCCGGCGAAGTCCTGTTCCGCCTGGCCGCGGAACGCGACGGCGCCGCGGATCATGACGGCGCGACGGAGCAGGGCCGATGACCACCACCGACCGCCGCTCCGGCCACCTGACCCTGACGACCACCCCGCGGGACGATACCGACTCCGCGGCGAGGGAACCCGGCTCCACCCCGTCGGCCGCCGGTCCGTCGACCATCGATCCGTCGGCTGCCGGTCCATCGGCGGTCGATCCGGCGGGCGGGGACCCTGCGGTGCATCCGGCGTCCCTGTTCGCTCCCGGGCGGCCCGCCTTCGAGGTCACCGAGATGACGGTCGGGGCGCTCGCCGGGGAGGAGCTCGCCCTGGCCGATGGGGTCTCCGCCCTGCTCGCGGGCGTCGGCCGCCTCGGCGTCGCCTACTCCGGCGGCGTCGACTCCGCGACCCTCCTGGCGCTGGCCGTGCGCGCGCTCGGCGCCGAGAACGTGGTGGCGCTGCTGGGCGTCTCCCCGTCACTGGCCCGCCGGGAGCGCCGCCTCGCCCACCAGGTCGCCTCGGTGATCGGCGCGGACGTGGTCGAGGTGCACACCCATGAGGGCGAGAACCCCGAGTACCAGAAGAACGACGCCTCGCGGTGCTTCCACTGCAAGAACGAGCTGTTCACCCGCATCGGCGACGACATCGTCGGCGAGCACCAGCTCGACGCGGTCGCCTACGGGGAGAACGCCGACGACGCCACCCGGCACGACCGCCCCGGCGCCGGCGCCGCTACCCGGCACCAGGTGCTGCGCCCGCTCTCCACCGCGGGCGCGACGAAGGCGCAGGTGCGGAGCATGGCCCGCGCGCTCTCGCTGCCCGTGGCCGATAAGCCTGCCGCGCCGTGTCTGGCCTCCCGGGTCCCCTTCGGCCAGAGCGTCACCCCGGAGAAGCTGCGCCAGATCGACGACCTCGAGGATGCCGTCTACGAGCAGGGCTTCAGCGACTGCCGCGTGCGCCACCACGGCGAGGTGGGCCGCATCGAGCTGCCCACTGACGAGCTCGCGCGCGCCATGGAGCCGCAGATCCGCGCCGCGCTCGTCGCGGCCGGCAAGGAGACCGGGTTCTCGCACGTCACCATCGACCTCGACGGCATCCGCTCGGGCCTGTTCTCCCTGCAGATCCTCAACTCGGGCTCCCGTGGCTGAGGACGCTCCGGCCGACGGGCAGAACGCTCCGGCCGACGGGCAGATCCCTCCCGCCGACGGGCAGATCTCTCCCGCCGACGGGCAGATCGACGGCGTGCTCGAGCTCGATCTCGACCGGGCCCGTCGTCGCGGGGCCCCCGAGGCCGTGCTGTGCGACGCCAAGAGCGTGGACCAGGTCGCCGCCATCGCCCAGGAGTACGCCCGCCTGGCCGCGACCGGTCGCGAGGACCTCGGGCCGGTGCTGTTCACCCGCGCCGACGTGGCCCGCGCCGAGGCGATCCGCGCCGCCCTGCCCGGCGCCTTCCACGACGCGGACGCGCGCCTCCTCGCCTGGCCCGCGGAACTCCCCGAGCCGACGGGAGGCCTGGTCATCGTGGCCTGCGCGGGGACCAGCGACCTGCCCGCGGCCCGCGAGGCCGAGCTGACCGCCCGCTACCTCGGCCGCCCCACAAGGCTCATCGCCGACATCGGCATCGCCGGCCTGCACCGCCTGCTCTCCCGGCTTCCCGAGCTGCGCGACGCGGCCTGCGTGGTGGTCGCCGCCGGCATGGACGGTGCCCTGCCCACCGTGGTCGCCGGCCAGATCAGCGCGCCCGTGGTCGCGCTGCCCACGTCCGTCGGCTACGGCGTCGCGAGCGGCGGGGTCACCGCGGCGCTCACCATGCTCTCGGCCTGCGCGCCCGGCATCGGAGTGGTCAACATCGACAACGGCTACGGCGCCGGACACCTCGCCGCCCAGATCGCCCGCTGGGCGCCGGAGGCGGGGGAGTAGTCCCTTGCGGTGGGATCAATGCCCCCTGGAGAGGCTGTCGGCGGAGTCTTCCGCCGCGGTGGAGCCGGTTGCCACGGCGATCACGAGATCGTAGGCCTTGGCTTAGTCGTGGTGAGGAAGACTGTCACTGGCCGAGTCGATCGAGAAGATCCGCATACCGGGTGCGTCCCGTGGCAGACAGCTCGCTGACCTGCTGCTGGTGTCCGTGTCGGGCTGCGACCTCGCGGATGGCGCGAACGGCTGCCTCCTGGTGGCTCACCCCATCCTTCTCGGCCAGCTCCGCCAGAATCTTCTCGTCAGCGTCGGTCAGATGCAGCGTCATCGCCATAGCCGCAACGGTACCGCTGCAGTACCACGCGCGGACTTCCGGTCGTGACCGCGTCCTCCCGGTGCAGTCCGATGACTTGCATTACTTGTCTGACTGGTTGGTAAAGTAACGAGCATGCCCAGCTTTCGCTCCACTGCTTCCGGGGTGCCCACTGCCCGCTCCGCGTCCACCCGCCCCGCACATCGTCCGTCCGCCCGCGAGGCGATGCTCGATGCCGTCGAGGCGCACCTGGGGGCGGACGGCACGCTGAGTCTGGACTCCGCCGCCCGCGCGGCCGGGGTCACCAAGCCTGGGCTCATGTACCACTTCGCCACGAAGGAACAGCTGCTCACGGCCATCCTCGACCGCCTCGCGGACCGCTACGAGCGGGAGATGGCGGGCGCGGTGTCGGCGCTGACGGGGACGGTGTCGGCCGAGAAGACTGGAGCTGGAGCTGGAGCTGGAGCTGGAGCTGGAGCTGGAGCTGGAGCTGGAGCTGCGCCCGCGAGCAGCGTTCCCGCGGACCGGGTCATCGCCGAGGCGACCGCCTCGCAGCGTTTCCTGGCCTACCTCGACTGGGCCTGCCAGGCCCCGCTCGGCCCCGCCGACCTCGTGATCTTCGCCGATCCCAAACTGCGGGTCGCGCTCACCGAGCGCTGGCGGGATCAGCTGGATCGCTGGCTCGACGTTCCCGCGGGAACGCCTTCTGGCCGTCGGCGCCGGCTGCTCGCCGTGCGCCTCATGGCCGACGGGCTCTGGTTCGACCGTGCCAGCGGACTGCTCGAGACCACCGCCGCAGAGGCCGATGCCCTGAACGCCATCGCTCAGGATCTGCTCGGAGGTGACGCATGACCGCCTGGCTGCTGCTGGTCGGCGCGATCCTCAGCGAGGTGTCCGCGACGCTCTCGCTGCGCGGGGCCCTCGACCAGCCCGCGCTGTACGGAGTGGTCGTGCTCGGCTACGGACTGTCGTTCGCGTTCCTCGCGCTGGTGCTGCGCCGGGGGATGCCCCTGGGGGTCGCCTACGGGATCTGGGCCGCATGCGGCGTGGTGCTCACGGCGATCCTCTCCGCGCTGCTGTTCGGCGAGGCGTTCACGCTGATGAAGGCCAGCGGCGTCGTGCTGATCGCGGCGGGCGTCGCGGTCGTCGAGATCGGCTCGCATCGGGCACGCGGCGCGACGCTCGAGCGACGGACGGAGGGCGCATGAGCTGGCTCCTGCTCGGCGGCGCGGTCGTGAGCGAAGTGGTCTCGACGCTCGCGCTGCGGGTGGCCTCGGGCGGCCGACGGTCCTGGTACGCCCTGGTCATCGTCGGATACGCCCTCGCCTTCGCGCTGCTGTCCGGATCGCTGCAGGCGGGCATGCCCCTCGGGGTGGCCTACGGAGTGTGGGCCGCGGCCGGCATCGTGCTGACCGCTCTGCTCTCCCGGCTGCTGTTCCGGGAGGCCCTCACGCCGGTGATGATGGGTGGGATGGGACTGATCGTGGCCGGCGTGCTGCTCATCGAGCTCGGCGGTGCGCACTGACGGCGGGGCGCACTGACGCGGCAGGCCCGAGGTCCCGGGGACCACGTGGATCTGGCACAGTGGCCGCGTGACCGGCCCGCCCGTCGGCAGGCGCCGGATGAGCGTGATCACGCAGGAGAGGAGGCGACGTGACCGGAGCGCAGACACCGGACCCTGAAGCGGGCCGGCAGGCTCCGCCGCGGCGACGCCTCCTCGTCCCGATGACGATCCTGCTCGTGACGGCGCTGCTCATCGCGGCCGTCCTCTGGCTCCGGCCGGGCACCGAGGACGACAGCAGCGATCCCCGGAGCGCGACGGAGACGGCCCCTGTCGCCGCGGACCTCCCGCAGCCCTCCGAGGTCGCCCAGCCGGACCTCAGCAGCGCCGAGACCCGCGACCCGGGGGATCTGCTGGCCGACGGCCCGGTCGATGCCCCCGTGGCCCTCGTCGTCTTCACCGACTACCAGTGTCCGTACTGCGCCCAGTGGACCGACGAGACCCTGCCCGCCCTGCAGGAGTACGTCGAGCGCGGGGAGCTGCGCATCGAATGGCGCGACGTGAACGTCTACGGGGAGGATTCCACGCGGGCGGCACGTGCGGCCCTGGCCGCGGCCCGGCAGGGCAAGCACGGCGAGTACCAGCAGGCGCTGTTCGACGGGGGCGAGATCCGTTCCTCCGCGCAGCTCAGCGAGAAGTCGCTGATCGAGCTCGCCGAGCAGCTGGGCCTGGACGTCGAGCAGTTCACGGAGGATCTGCACTCCGAGGAGGTCGCGCGGATCATCTCGGACAATGCCCGGAGCGGCATCGAGCTGGGCGCCATGACGACCCCGTCGTTCGTCCTGGCCGGGACGCCGAGCGTCGGAGCGCAGCCCACCGAGGTGTTCACTGACCACATCGACGACGCTCTCGCGGGGGAGGAGTTCTGACATGGAGATCGGCCTGCTCACGGCGTTCCTCGGCGGCGCTCTCGCCCTGCTCAGCCCGTGCGGCGCCCTGCTGCTGCCCGGATTCTTCGCCTCGACCGTGACCACCCGCGCCGGGCTCGCCGTGCACGGCGCCGTGTTCTACCTGGGGCTCGTGCTCACCCTGGTCCCACTCGGCATCGGCGCGGGCGCTCTGGGCTCCCTGCTCGTGGACCACCGTTCGACGCTGGTCACCGTGACCTCGCTCGTGCTGATCGTGCTCGGAGTGATGCACGCCCTCGGGATCGGTGTCGACCTCGGGCGCCTCGTCCCGGGCATGCGGCGCGCCCAGCAGGCGTCCTCCCGGGGCGTCGGCCTGCCGCGCACGTTCCTGCTGGGCGCCGTCGGCGGCGTGGCAGGGTTCTGCGCGGGCCCGATCCTCGGAGCCGTGCTCACCCTGGCCGCGGGGCAGGGGAGCGTGGTTCGCGCCGGTGTGCTGCTGGCCGTCTACGGCGCCGGCATGGTCGTCCCGCTGCTCGTGCTCGCCGCGCTGTGGGACCGCCTCAGCCCCCGGACGCTGACGATGCTGCGGGGCCGGACCCTCACCGTGCTGGGCCGCCCCCTGCACACCACGGCCCTGGTTACCGGCATCGTGATCATCGCCCTCGGGATCCTGTTCTGGGCCACGAACGGCCTGGTCACGATGCCGTCACTGGTGCCCACCCGGGTACTCGCCCAGTGGCAGGCGAACGCCGCCGTGCTGTCCGACACCGGGATCCAGATCGCCGTCATCCTCGCTCTCGGTGCGCTCGCCCTGTCGCTGTGGTGGTGGAGCGACCGCCGCCGACGCCGCCCCGCCTCCCCGCGCTCCCAGACCCCTCAGGGCTCTGAGGCCTCCCTGGCTTCCGAGACCTCTCAGGGCTCCGAGACTTCTGAGGGCTCCCGTGGCGCTACCGAGGCGCGTCGGCCGGGACCCGGAGGCCGACGATGAGACGCCGCAGCCTCCTCCTGGCGCTCCCGCTCGGTGCGCTCACGCTCAGCGCCTGCGATGCCGAGCCCCCCGGCCCGTCGGAGCCCGAGCCCTCCATCCGGCCGGACCTCGCCGTCGATCCCGCTCCGACCCTGATCGGGGAGAGCGCGGATGTCGTCGACCCCACCACCCTGCGTCTGCCGCTCGAGATGACCGTGATGATCGTGGTGGATCCCGGCTGGACCGCGACACCCCAGGTCATGGACGGGATCTTCCTCGGCTATGACAGCAGCGGGGACCGCCTCCGGTACACCGCCGTCGATCAGGACGGCACCGCACTGTGGTCCGCGCAGCGGCCGCTGAGCTGCACGGACTTCGCCCTGTCCCGGGACGCCGGGGGTCGGGCCGTCGCAGTGCTCACCGACACGACACCGCCGGGCGCAGCGGCCGACGGGACGGCCGACGGGACTGCCGACGGGACGGCCGACGGGACCGCCGACGGGGCTGCCTCGGACGGCGGGGGCTCGACGGACGCGCCGCCGATCGAGGGAGACGCCGAGAGAACGGCGACCGGCTACGACCTGCGCACCGCGGAGACGCTCTGGGGACCGGTCTCCGTGCCCGGCCCGCGGGCGGCCCCCGGGCTGGTCTACGCCGCCGCCGACACCGCCGCCACCACCGACACTGCCGACGCGGGCTCGGCGGACGCTGGCCCGCGCATCGTGCTGTCCGCGGACACCGGTGAGGTGCTGTTCACGGAGAGGGACCTCGACGACGGCCGGATCCTCGCCGAGCACGCCGGCGTCGTGCTCCGCACCGCCGGGACCGACGTGGTCGCCGGCCTCTGGCGCGTCCCCCTCCCGGACGGCGTGGCCCCGTCGGCCGCCCGCATCGCCGGAGCGATCGACGAGTCCACGGGGCAGGCGGTCCTCGTCGGCGAGGAGGGCGTCGGGATCCTCCTGGACATCGCCGACGGGAGCGTCCTCGCCGAGGGCGTCCGGGCCGCCGCCTACGACCACGGCCTGGACGTCACCGTGGTCGCCGCGGGCAGCACCGTCCGAGGCCTCGACGAGGACGGCGAGGAGACCTGGCGGCACGAGGACCCCGAGCAGCTCGTGTTCCTCACCGCCGGGGAGCGCCTCGCCTACGCCCAGCGCCCCGAGGAGGGCACGCTCGTGGTGCTGGACACCTCCCAGGGGCTCATGGTCCAGCCCTACGATGCTGACCTCACCGGGCCGCTCGCCGTCCCCGAGCTCTTCTCCGCGGACGCCGCGACCTCGGTGTACGTCGAGGACACCCGGTACCTCGTGACGACCACACTCGATGAGGAGTACGGCCTGCGCGACTGACCGGTTGCCCGGACGGCCGGTGCTCGACCAGCCGGCGCTCGATAGGCTCAACGCCGATGACGGGCCGAGACGCGGCCCCACCGAGGAGCCCCGTGCCGCACAGACCCCGCACCCGCGCCGCTGATCCCGCAGCGGTCGACGGCGACGTCGTCGGCGACGCCGCCCGGTCGGCGCAAGGTGACATCGCCGGGGCTGCGCCAGGTGACCTCGCCGGGGCTGCGCCAGGTGACCTCGCGATCACCCCTGGGGCCGACGGCGGTCCGCAGCGCGCCGCGATCCGGGACCGCGCCGCGATCCAGCGCCGCACCCTGCACACCCTGATCCTCATGCAGGTCATCGGCACCATCGGGGTCGGAGTCGCCCCGTCCATCGGGGTGCTCCTGGCCGGCGAGGTCACCCAGAACGAGGCCTGGGCAGGCCTGGCCCGCACGGCCAGCACCCTCGGTGCCGCCCTCCTCGGCCTCCCGCTGGGGAATCTGGCCGCCCGGTACGGACGACGGATCGCCCTGGCCACCGGCTGGTGGACCGCCGCCGCCGGTGGCGCCCTGCTCGTGGTCGCCGCCCAGGCGAGCCTGGTCGTCCCGCTGTTCGTGGGTCTGCTGCTGATCGGCGCCGGCAGCGCGGTGAGCCTGCAGGCGCGCTTCGCCGCCACCGACCTCGCCGCCCCCGCCCAGCGTGCCCGCGCCCTGTCGATGGTGGTGTGGGTCGGGATGCTGGGCTCCGTCCTCGGCCCGAACCTCGGCATCCCCGGGCAGTGGATCGGGGACCGCATCGGGCTGAACGTCTACGCCGCGTCCTTCCTGATCGCCGCGGTGGCGCTGGCAGCAGCCGGCCTCGTCGTGGTGGTGCGCCTGCGACCGGACCCTCTGCTCCTGCTCGAGGCCGACGCCCCGGACCCGCAGGCCGTCGCCATGGCGCGCGGCGTCGGCCCCCGCACCGGTCGCCCGGGCACCGGTCGTTCCCGCGCTGACCGCCCCCGCGCAGGTCGCCCCCGCGCCGGCCGCACCCGCCTCATGCTCGCCGAGCTGCGCACCAACGCCCCCGCCCGCTTCGCCGTGGTGGCGCTGCTGACCGCGCAGATCGTCATGGTCTCGGTGATGACCATGACCCCGGTGCACCTGGCCGGGCACGGCGACTCGATCGCGGTGATCGGCCTGACCATCAGCCTCCACGTGGTGGGCATGTTCGCCCTCGCCCCGCTGGTGGGCCTCCTCGCCGACCGGCGCGGCGTGCGCTTCACGATCGTGGTGGGGATCCTCGTGCTGCTGGTCTCGCTGCTGATCGGGATCCTGCGGCCCGACGCGACGGGGTGGGTGATCGCCTCCCTGATCCTGCTGGGCCTGGGCTGGTCGTTCGTGAACGTCTCCGCCTCCGCCCTGTTCAGCACCGTCGTCCCGCCGACGGTGCGGGCCTCCGCTCAGGGCGGGGTCGATGCCCTCGCGAACCTCTGCGGGGCGACCGCAGCCTTCCTGGCCGGTCCGCTGCTGGTCGCGACCAGCTTCGCAACGCTGTCCGCGCTGGCGATCGTGGTGCTCATCCCGCTGACCGTGATGGTCGTGGGCCCCGCCCGGCTGCGCGGCGCAGCGCCCGTGGGCTGATACCGCTCCCTCGCCGCGGCGCGTCCAGGACCGGCAGGGTTGCCGCCGGTTGCCCCACGCCCCGGGGTAGGATCGTCCCTCAGAGAGGGGGCGCGGACGACCCTGCCGGCGCATGACCGGCACGGAGGGGGCGCCCCATCGACAGGCAGCGCCGAGCAGGCGGGGACGGAGCCGGCCAGGTGGCAGACAAGCGTGTGACCATCTACGACGTCGCGAAGACGGCAGGGGTCGCCCCGTCGACCGTGTCCCGCGCCTTCTCCCGGCCCGGCCGCGTCAGCGCCTCCACCCACGCGAAGGTGATGGCCGCCGCCAAGGAGCTCGACTACCGCACCGCCGCCCCGGACTCCCAGGAGCGCGGGCAGCGCCACCATCGTCTGGGCATCGAGATCGCCGACCTCACCAACCCCTACTTCGCCGAGCTGGTCTCCGGCATGCAGGAATCCGCCCATGAGCAGGACTTCCTGCTCCTCCTGCTCGACACCGTCGAGGACGAGGTGCGCGAACGCTCCAGCCTCGAGAGCGCGATCAGCGTGGTCGACGGCCTCGTGCTGTCCGGGACGCGGCTGTCGGACGCGACCCTGAACCACCTCACCAAGCGCATCCCGCTGGTGGTCCTGAACCGCCGCGTCGCCGGCCTGGACTCCGTGACCCCCGACTACGAGCACGGGATGCAGCAGGCCATGGCGCACCTCGCCGAGAACGGCATCCACACCGTCACCTACGTCGCGGGCCCCGTGAACTCGTGGTCCGACGGCGAACGGTGGCGCGCCGCCCGCTCGGCGGCCCGCACCCACGGCCTCGCCGTCCAGCGCCACGGCCCCTTCGCCCCCACCACCGCCGGCGGCGAGCAGGCCTTCGAGGAGCTGCGCGACTCCCTGCCCCACGCCGTGATCTGCTACAACGACCTGGTCGCCTTCGGCTTCCTGGTCTCCGCCCTGCGCGCCGGCGTGCGGGTGCCCTCCGAGCTGTCCGTCATGGGGCACGACGACATCCCCCTGTCGCGGTTCATCGGCGGCGGCCTCACCACCGTGGTCACCCCGAAGCGCGCCCAGGGCCGCGCCGCCGTCGAACGGCTCGTGCGCCGCATCGAGAACCCGTCGGCCCATCGCACCCCGGTCGAGGGTTCGCTCCCGGTGCGCCTCGTGCCGCGTGGCACGACCGGCCCACGTGAGAAGCGCTGAGGCTGTGACCTGCCGATTCGGCCCGTCGGCCGCTGTCAGGATCGGCAACCCGTGACAACCCGTCGGCGGCCCGCGCCCCGTCGCGCCATCATGAGGGCATGAGCAACGACGCCTTTGTGCCGCACCCCGATCGCCTGCTTCCCTCCGACCCCGCCGTGCGGGACATCGCGCGTGGGCTCTATACCGAGATGAAGGATCAGCCGATCGTCTCGCCGCATGGCCACGTCGATCCCCGCCTGCTGCTCGACGACGAGCCGTTCCGCGACCCGACCTCGCTGTTCATCACCCCTGATCACTACGTGAACCGGCTGCTGCACGCCCGCGGCGTGGACCTCGCGGACCTCGGCGTGGGCCGCGGCCCGCTGGACGAGAAGGACTCCCGGAAGGCGTGGCGCCTGCTCGCCGAGCACTGGCACGCCTACGCCGGCACCCCCTCGCGCTACTGGATGGAGCACGAGTTCTCCGAGGTCTTCGGCCTGAAGACCGTGCTGAACCCGCGCACCGCCGACGCGATGTACGACGAGCTCGTCGAGAAGCTCGCGCAGCCCGAGTTCCGGCCGCGTGCGCTCTTCGACCAGTTCAAGATCCAGGTCATGGCCACCACCGACGACCCGGTCGACGACCTCGCCCCCCACGCCGCGCTCGCCGCCGATGACGCCTTCACCGGTCGCGTGATCCCCACCTTCCGCCCGGACAAGTACCTCGAGGCCGGCCGCGCCGACTTCCCCGTGCTCACCGACGCGCTCGGCGAGGCCGCCGGGGTCGACGTCGACACCTACGAGGGCTACCACGAGGCGATGCGCGCCCGCCGTCTCTACTTCCGCGACCACGGCGCCGTCTCCTCGGACCACGCCCACATCGACCCGGGCACCGCGCGCCTGAGCGTCGAGGACGCCCGCCGCCTGTACTCCGCCGCCCGTGCGGGGACAATCCGTTCCGGGGAGGCCACCGCGCTGCGCCGTCATCTGCTCGCCGACCAGGCGCGCCTCGCGGCCGAGGACGGCCTCGTGATGACCATCCACCCCGCCGTGTACCGCAACCACAGCTCGGCGATGTTCAAGAAGTTCGGCCCCGACGTCGGCTTCGACATCCCCGTCGCCGTCGACTTCGTGCACCACATCGCGCCGATGCTCAACGACGTGGGCCACGACCCGAACTTCCGCACCGTGCTGTTCACGATCGACGAGACCGTGTTCTCGCGCGAGATCGCCCCGCTGGCCGGCGTGTACCCCTCCGTGTTCGCCGGTGCACCCTGGTGGTTCATCGATGCGCCCGACGCGATCCTGCGCTACCGCCGCGCCGTCTCCGAGACCATCGGCTACAGCCGGACCAGCGGTTTCATCGACGACACCCGGGCGTTCTGCTCGATCCCGGCCCGTCACGACATGTCCCGCCGTATGGACGCCACCCACCTGGCGGGCCTGGTCGCCGAGCACCGCATGCGTCTCGAGGACGCCCAGGAGCTCGCCGCCACCCTGCCCGATCAGCAGCCGCGCGAGGTCTTCCGCCTCGGCGCCGCGCACGAGGAGAACAACTGATGACCACCCCCAGCCCGTCCGACGAGGGCCGCCTCGTCCACCTCGGCATCGGCAACTTCGCCCGCGCCCACACCCTGGTCGACACCCAGCACGCCGGCGGCTGGTCCGTCAGCGCCTTCACCGGCCGCACCGCGGCGATGGCCGACGCCCTGAACGCCCAGAAGGGTCAGTACGGCCTGATCGTGCGCGGCGCCGAGGACGATGAGGTCAGCATCATCGACGTCATCGACGAGGTCTACCCGGCCGACGACGTCGACGCCCTGGTGCGCCTGGTCGCCGACCCCTTCACCGCCGTGGTCACCCTGACCATCACCGAGAAGGGCTACAGCGCTGGCAACGACCCCGCGACCTCGGCCCCCGCCCGCCTGGCGCTGGGCCTGAAGGCCCGCCGCGAGGCCGGGGTCACCGAGCCCATCGCCCTGGTCTCCTGCGACAACCTCACCGGCAACGGCGACGTGCTGCGCGAGGCCGTGCTCGCCGCGGCCGACGAGGACACCCGCGCCTGGTTCCCGGACCACGTCGACGTCATCTCCACCATGGTCGACCGGATCACCCCGTCGGCCGACGAGGGCGCCGCCGCGCTCGTGCAGGAGCGCACCGGCCTGGCCGACACCGTCCCCGTCGTCACCGAGCCCTTCACCGAGTGGGTCGTCGAGGACCGCTTCCGCGGCCGTCGCCCCGCCTGGGAGAAGGCCGGCGTGCAGTTCACCGACGACATCGAGCTGCACGAGCTGCGCAAGCTGCGCCTGCTCAACGGCGCCCACACCCTCATGGCCTACGCCGGGCAGGTCGCCGGCGTGGAGCGTGTGGACGAGGCCATCGGCCACCGCGAGGTGCGCGCCCTGGTCGAGCAGCTGTGGAGCGAGGCCCGCGCCACGCTGGACCTCCCCGCCGCCGACCTCGACGCCTACACCGCCGCCCTCGAGGAGCGCTTCCGCAACCCGCGCCTCGCGGACAACCTCATCCGCATCGCGGCCGACGGCACCGCCAAGCTCCCCGTGCGCGCCCTGCCCGTGATCGCCGAGCTCGGCGGCCCGGACAAGGCCCCCGGCGAGGTCGCGGCCGTCGCCGCCTGGACCGCCTGGGTCACCGACCGCGTGCGCGCCGGCGAGGACGTCAAGGACCCGAAGGCCGACGGGATCGCGACCGCTGCGGCGACCGAGGATCCGACCGAGCGGGTCACGGCTCTGCTCGCCCTGCTCGACGTGCCCGCCGGTGACCCCCTGGTCGCCGCCGTCGCCGCCGAGGAGCGCCGCCTGCCCCGCCCCTGACGCTGGCGTGCCCTGGACCCGGACCTGGACCCGAGCCTGGACCTGGATCCGGGCCTGGACCCGGACCTGGGCACCTCCGCGGGGCTACTTCATAGTTATGTGCACGTCTCATCCAATATTGGAAAGGGCGTGCACATAACTGTTTGGTAGGAGCCTCGGCTTGGTGCTTGGTGCTTGGTGCTTGGTGCTTGGTGCTTGGGGACCGAGGACCGGGGGCCGGGTGGAGCGGAGCCGGCTCGGTTCAGGCTCGGGGAGCTCCGTGGTGGGCGACGCGGCCGATGAACATCTCGGACTTCTCCAGGTCATCGTCCGACGCGCGGACCACGTTCCATGCTAGCTCGTGCAGCACGTCGTCCTTCCGTCGGTCCTGGCGGTGGCGCTTCTTGTCGGTGCTGTGCCAGAACCCGTCGTACTCGATCGCGAGCTTCTGCTCGGGGTAGGACAGGTCCAGGCGGAAGGTCTCCCCGGTTCCCGGGGCGCGGATGGTCAGGTTCACCACGGGTTCGGCGAAGCCGGCGTCCCGGAGCAACAGCCTCGTCTCGGTCTCCTTGGGCGATTCGACCCGCTCCCGCGCGTCCTCCACAACAGCACGCACGGCGCTGATCCGGTACCTCGCAGGCGCGTCCTTCGCCATCACCCGGAGCTCCGTCAGTGAGAGGTGCGGCCGCACGCGGGAGTTCGGGCCGACGAGGTGGTCGCAGCAGGCGACGAGCCGCGTGGGGTCGAGCAGCCCGGCGAGTTCGCAGAGCAGGGGTACCGGGGCGCTCAGCCGCACGCCCCGGACGCGCAGGGTCGCGTGATCCTCGGGAGAGGTGTGCATGATCGCGCCATGCCCGGAGCGGCGTCGGCGGCTGCCCGGGACGGAGCAGTGCACGGTCCGAGACGTCGCGTACTCCAGGTTGCGTGGAAGGGGCAGCCCCAGAATCTCCGCCGCCGAGGCGTAGCTGATCACCGCGCCCGGGACCGCCTTCTGCTGGAGGACGCGCGCAGCGAGCTCGAGGGTCGCCGGGGCGTCCGACGGGGTGAAGAAGCCGGGAACCGCTTCGTGAAACTCTCCCGACGTGAGCCGTCGTGGATGGACGCCCCACTCCAGAAGCTCGGCACGACGATGCAGGCTGTGGGGGTTCGGTGACCAACGGGGCGTCATGGCCGTGGAGGCTAGGGCTCTTCGGGAGCGTCGTGGGCACCGGACATGGCTTGTGTGGATGAGATGACCCTGGGGAGGAACGAGGAGGTGAGCGGTGGTCAGCGCTCTCTCGGTCAGCGCTCTCGGTCAGCTCTTTCTCGGTCTGCTCTTTCTCGGTCAGCTCTCTCTCGGTCAGATCTCTCCCGCGTGCGAAGAGCGGGTCGACGGTGGCAGCCGTGGAGCCGGCGGCCTCCGGTGGAACGGCGGTGCCCGCAGTCCGGCTCCCTGGCCCAGCTCCCAGTCCTCGCCCCCGTTCCCAGCACCCGTTCCCACTCGCTGTCCCCTGTCCCTGTTCCCAGTCCCTGTTCCCAGTCCCGGCTCTCTGGCTCCCGTTCCCACTCGCAATCCTCTTGCTACTACAGGGTTATGAGCACGCCAGTTCCAAAAGTGGAAGAGACGTGCTCATAACCCTGTAGTAATCGGGACGGCGGGTGCGGGGATGCTGAGCTTGGGTGCCAGTGCCAGTGCCAGTGCCAGTGCCAGTGCCGGTGCCGGTGCCGGTCAGGACCCGGGCTGATTGTTGCGGGGAGTGGGCTTGCCCTGACCGATCGCGATGAAGGCCGCGCCGATGGCGATGAAGGCGGCGCCAGTGCCGACGTTCCCGGTGACCATGAAGACGACTGCGGCGATCATGAAGACGATCGCGGTGAACGTCATCAGGGTCGAGGAGGAGGTCTGCTTCGTGGGGGTGAGGGTTCGTGAGGTGTTCATGGCTCCAGAGTGCTCCGGCTGAGCACGACGGGAATCCACCCGTGGCATGGTGCGCCCCCGACCAATGTCGCGAGCAGACCGACCGATGGTCTGGGTCCTCGCAGGAACCTCGGTGAATGTGCTCGCGTCGGCACCGTGGGCGCGGCAGAATGGCGCAGCGCCGCTCGCCTGTGCGACGCGACGCCGTGAGGAGAGCATCGATGTCGCAGCACCAGGATCGGCACACGCAGCAGCTTGAGGAACAGCGCAACGACCAGCCGTCCGGAGACCGAGCGGCCACGCACCGCGCGGAGGTGCCTTCGTCGGAGTCACCGGGAGCTCGCACCTGGTTCTCGGCAGAGCGGGCGAAGGCCTTCGTCGATGCCGTGGTCGCGATCGCGATGACTCTGCTGATCCTGCCGCTCATGGAGTCCGTGGGCGAGGCGGCCTCGGAATCGCTGACCGCCGCGGACTGGCTCGCCGACCACGGCGGCCAGATGGTGAGCTTCGCGCTCAGCTTCTGGATCATCGCGATGTTCTGGATCCGCCACCATCAGCTCTTCGCCGACGTCGAGCGGGTCACCGCGCGCCTGCTGTGGATCACGGTGGCCTGGATGCTCACGATCGTCTGGATGCCGGTCGCCACGGCGATGTCCGGGCAGATGGAGGGGGAGCCCGTGGTGCAGTCGCTGTACATCGGCACCATGGTGGCGGCGACCGTGGGCACCCTGATCACCCGCGCCTACCTGCACCGGCATCCGGAGCTGCACGAGATCCCACCGGACACGCTGCGTCGCGGGACCCTCGTGGATCTGGCGATGGCCCGGCTGTTCGCGCTCGCCCTGGTCGTGGCGATCCTGGTGCCGGCGATCGGGTACTTCGCCCTGTTCCTGCTGTGCCTCGTGGGGCCCGTCGTGCGGCTCCTCCGACGCACGCCCCTGGGCCGCTGAGTCGCAGACCCGCAGACCCGCTGAGCCGCTGAGCCGCTGAGCCGCTGAGCCGCTGGGCCGATCGTGGCGGCCGCCGGTGCCGTCCCGTCCATCCTGCCGACACGGTCTGGTAGGTCGGATAGCTGAGGGCTATCCGACGCGTCGGACCGCATCACCGGGCGCTGTGCCATCTCTCCCCTCAGCCCGCTCAGCCCGCTCAGCCCGCCCTGCCACCCGAACCGGGGGTCTCGGGTACCGCGACGATGCGGTTCTGGTAGGCCCACACCACGGCCTGCAGGCGCGAACGCACCCCGAGCTTGGGCAGCATCCGCGCCACATGGGACTTCACGGTGGTGATCTCGACGGTCAGCTCATGGGCGATCTCCTCGTTGGACATGCCCTGAGCGAGCAGCCCGAGAATCTCCAGCTCGCGGGTGGTGAGCAGACCGTCGGCTCCCTGGACGGTGACGGGCTGGAGGCTGCGGCGCTGCACGAACTCGGCGAGGATGCGCCGGGTGAGGGCCTGGTCCAGCGTGCCTTGACCAGCGGCTACCTGGTGCACGGCGCGCACGATCACCTCGGGGTCGGCGTCCTTGAGGAGGAACCCCGCGGTGCCCGCCTCCAGCGCCCCGAACACGTAGTCGTCCAGGTCGAAGGTGGTCAGGATGAGCACCGGGATCGGGGGATCCAGCGCTGTGAGCTCCCGGGTGGCCTCGATGCCGTCGAGGACCGGCATGCGGATGTCCAGGCAGGCCACGTCGGGGCGCAGCTCGCGCGCGAGATCCACCGCCTCGCGACCGTCGGCCGCGGCGGCGACCACCTCGAGGTCAGGCTCGGTGCCGAGCAGGCCGGAAAGGCCGGCGCGCACCAGCGGCTGGTCATCGGCGAGCAGGAGTCGGATCATCGGATGGGTGCCCTCCCTGTCGGGACGGTCGATCGACCCGTGACGGTCGGTGGTCCCGGTGCGCTCGGTGGCCCCGGCGTGCTCGATGGTCCAGAGGCGGTCGAGGTGCCGACGCGGTCTCGAGGGATGCTCAGGCGCACCGACCAGCCGCCGTCGGCGGTGGGGCCGTGCTCCAGTCGCGCGCCGATCAGGTCGGCGCGCTCGCGCATCCCGGTCAGCCCGTACCCTCCGGCGTTCGCGGCCCCGGAGGGCGGGGCGCCGGTCGGAACCGGGCAGTTCGGAACGGTGCCACTCGTAACCGGGCCGGTCGAGACGGTTCCGCTCGCGCCGGACCCGTCCGGGCCGGGCCCGCTCGAGCCGTGGTCCCGGACGGTGATCACGAGCTCGGCCGGATCAGCATCCTCGACGGTGACCAGGCACGACGCTCCGGGAGCGTGCATGGCGGCGTTGGTCAGGGACTCCTGGATCATCCGATAGGCGACGAGCTGGGACAGCGGGCCGACGCCGTCCCCGAGCTCGCGACCGTCGGCCGGGACGTGCTGCTCGAGCCGCACGGGCATGCCGGCGTCGGCGCGGGCCTCGACCAGCGCGGGGACCGTTGCCAGGGTCGTCACGGACCGCTCCGCCGGTTCTCCGCCGCGCAGCAGGCCCACCACCCGGCGGATGTCGTCGAGCACCGAGCGGGTCTGGCTGCGCACCTGACGCACCGACTCGTGCGCGGCCTGCGGATCCGTCTCGATCTGACGGTCTGCGGCCGCCGCAACGACCGCGATCCCCGAGAGGTGGTGGGCGGCGATGTCGTGCAGCTCGCGGGCCATCGCCGCGCGCTCCTCGGAGGCTGCGGCGCGCGTCAGCGCCTCGCGCTCGCGGCCCAGCGCATCCCGCTCCCGGCCCAGGGCCTCGCGCTCACGGTCGAGCGCCGCGGACTCCTTGCGCTGCGCCTCACGCGCCGCACGGATCGACGCCAGCGCCAGGGCCACCAGAGCCGTGATGCCTACGACGCCGATGCCCTGCACGAGCGCTTCGCCGAGGGCTCCGGGCATGGTGCTGAGTCCGCCGCGCAGGGCGTTCAGGAGCGTCCCGGCCGCGACCATGAGCGCAGCGAGCAGCAGTGCCGGACGCGCCTGTCGCCACGGACGCAGCGGTGCGGCCAGGAACACCGCCACCACGATCGGCAGGTGCGACAGGGTGTAGGCGACGCCCGGGGCCGGCACACTCAGCGCGAGCGCGAGGGCGGCGCTGACCAGCAGGATCGCTCGAGGCGCAGTGCGGATCCACAGCAGCGCCACGCACTGGAGGGTGACCGTCCCAGCCATCGCCCACCACAACGCCGACCCCGGAGGGCTCACGACCGCCGACGGACCGCTCTCGGCCGCCGCGGCCGCGGGGAGGGCGACCAGCAGGGCGATGGCCACCACCCAGGTGACCAGGGCGGTCATGAAGGCGACCGCCCTGGGGGCACCGACGTCGGATGTCATGGGCGAGAGCCTAGTGCGGCGGCGCCGCGATCCCGCCCGACGGGGTTCAGCCCGGGGCTGGGATATCCGAGCCGCCCACGGGTGGCGAGCAGCAGCACGATCGCGGCGACCACGGCCGCGGCGGTCATCGACAGCAGGGAGGACTCCGCATCCAAGGTCGGGAACATCTCCACCGCGAGCACCGACGCGAAGGTGTTCACGCCCGTATGCATCAGCATCGACAGCGGCAACGACTCACCGGTGCGGTTGAAGACCCAGCTGATGACGATGTTGAAGGAGAAGCAGAAGAGGAGGAACTCCACCGGTCGGGTCCAGCTCGCATCCGGCCAGCCGCCCCACTCGGTGAGGAACAGCGGCAGGTGCCACAGACCCCACAGTGGTCCGAGCAGGACCGCCGAACGCAGCGGACCCATCATGCGCTGCATGCGGGTCAGCGCGAAGTCGCGCCAGCCCGGCTCCTCCGCGAGACCGGTGGTGATCATCTGGAACAGCAGCACCGGAACATAGGCGAGGAGCACCATCATGGACGGCGCGTGGATCTCGCCGCCGGAGAAGACGAGCCCGGCGATGAGCATCGCGGCCGGCACCGTGAGCAGGGTGATGGCATACCAGCGCCAGTTCACGTTCCAGCGCAGCAGGCGTCCGGCCCAGCAACGCATGCCGGCCCGGCCGTCGACGATCGCGGTGACCAGCAGGGCAGATCCGATCGGGCCGAGATACGCGCCGGGCAGCACGCCCAGCACCTGGCTGCTGCCCAGCACCGCCGGGAACTCGATGCCCCAGACGCCGAGTCCGTTCAACGACAGGATGTACGGAAGCCAAGCCAGCCAGCTCATGCCGTTGGCCAGGAGGAAGAACGCCAGCAGGGGGTGGCGCCGGATGGCGCCGAGCGGGCCGACGCCACCGCTGCGGACGGTGGGGATCGGGGCCGGGGGCCGGTCAGTGATGGTCACGGGAGTGCCTCTCGTCATGGTCGATGCCCGGGGATGAGCATGCCTCAACGCTAGATATCCGTGCAGGTCGCAGCCAGATCACGAAGGATGAACCCGGCAGGTTCCTCCGAAAGGATGCACGCGCCGGTCCCGGCGTCCCGCTGTCCTGCCGTCCGGGCCGCTGGCCTTCCCGTCGGCCGCACCACGCGTCCCGTCGGCCGCACCACCCGCGCCGACGACCGGTCGGTCAGATCTGCCCGGAGCCTCCAGGAACCGCTGGTGAGCTGTGTGTCTGCTCGGCTCGTCCCCGATCCGTCGGCCGAACGAACGGGATTCCTGGCCGGTCCTTCCCGGCAGGCATAGCCTCACCGCACAGGCGGCGGGACCACCCTGGTCCTGCCATCCACCAGGAGGCCCTGATGGCGCGCACCGAGCTGAAGACGGTCACGACCGACATCCCCGCCCGGCTGGATCGGTTGCCATGGTCGCGATGGCACCTGAAGATCCTCATCGGTCTGGGGACCGTATGGATTCTCGACGGCCTCGAGGTCACGATCGTCGGCAACGTGACCACCCGCCTGTCCGAACCCGGAAGCGGTATCGACATCACCGATGCGCAGGCCTCCGGCACCGCCGCCGCGATGTACGTGCTCGGTGCCTGCCTCGGTGCGCTCTTCTTCGGCTATCTCACCGACCGGCTGGGTCGCAAGAAGCTGTTCATGCTGACCCTCGTGCTGTACCTCGCTGCGACCGCGGGCACCGGCCTGGCCACTGACGCCTGGATGTTCTTCATCCTGCGCTTCCTCACCGGCGCCGGCATCGGCGGGGAATACGCCGCCATCAACTCCGCCGTCGACGAGCTGATCCCCGCCTCGCATCGCGGGCGCGTGGACATCATCATCAACGGCTCGTTCTGGCTCGGGGCGATCGGCGGGTCGATGCTCTCCATCGTCGCGCTGAACACCTCCCTCTTCCCGACCGACATCGGCTGGCGCCTGACCTTCGCCCTCGGGCTCGTGCTGGGGCTCGCGATCCTGCTCGTGCGGCGCACGGTCCCGGAGAGTCCCCGGTGGCTCGTGATCCACGGCAGAGAGGAGGAGGCCGAACGACTCGTCGCGGGCATCGAGGACGAGGTGCGCCGAGCCGCCGGCACGGAGCTCGCCGCGCCCAGCGGGTCGATGCGGATCCGTCAGCGTCACGCGATCGGGTTCGGCGAGATCGCCGGCACGATGTTCAAGACGTACCCCAAGCGCTCCACCCTCGGGTTCTCGTTGTTCATCGGGCAGGCATTCCTCTACAACTCGATCACCTTCGGGTTCGCCACGATCCTCTCGTCGTTCTACGACGTCCCCTCAGGCAGCACCGGCTACTACTACGCCGCCATCGCCGCCGGAAACTTCCTCGGGGCGGTGCTGCTGTCGCGTCTGTTCGACACCTGGGGCCGACGCCCGATGATCGCCGGCACCTACCTGCTCTCCGGGGCGCTGCTGCTGATCACCGCCTGGCTGTTCTACGCCGGGATGCTCACCGCCGTGACGCTCACGCTCTGCTGGGCGATAGCCCTGTTCTTCGCGTCCGCCGGCGCCAGCGCCGCCTACCTCACGGTGTCCGAGGTGTTCCCGATGGAGACGCGGGCCCTGGCCATCGCGTTCTTCTACGCGATCGGCACCGCGGCCGGCGGCATCAGCGGACCGCTGCTGTTCGCCAAGATGGTCGAGACCGGGGAACCTCGCGACACCGCGATCGCCTTCAGCATCGGCGCCGGCCTGATGATCGCCGCCGGCATCGTGGCGGTGTTCCTGGGCGTTGCGGCCGAAGGCAAGGGCCTAGAAGCCATCGCCCGACCCCTCACCCAGCAGGACGACGACGAACCGGCCGACGGGGAGCCCGCGACGACGTGATGCGTCGTGGGCCGTGGGCCGTGGGCCGTGGACCGTGGACCGTGGACCCGTGTCGCGCGGCGTCGAACCCGCATGGTGTGTCGGTGAGGCAGCGCTCACCGACACACCACACAGGCTCGACGCACCAGGCCCGGCCTGCCAGGCGGCACGCCCCTCATCCCCGGCCCGCCAGGCGGCACGCCTCTCAGGCGAGGTCGGCGAGCTTCTCGAAGCGCTCGAGGCGCTCGCGGTAGTACTCGGTGTGCGCGGCGACGGGCTCGACGCGGCGGAGCACCGGCACCTCGGCGACCGTCGTGTCGGGGGAGACCTGCTCGAGGGCCATCACGGCGGAGCCGCGCATGGTGGAGCGGGACACCGCGACGTGGTCGATGGGCGCTCCGAGCGCGTCGGAGAGCAGGTGCAGCCAGGCGGGGATCGCCTCGGTCATGCCACCGGAGAGCACGATCCGCTCGGGCTCGCCGCCGGCCTCGCGCATCTGGTCGGCGATGCGCAGGAACGACAGGGCCACACCCTCCATCGCGCCGCGCAGCATGTCCTCGGCGGTGGTGGAGGCGCCCACATTTGCGAACAGGGCCCGCGAGGAGCCGCGCCACTTGGTGCCGCGCTCGCCCGAGAAGAACGGGACGACCAGCGGGGTTCCCGCTGTCGGCGCGGCGGAGAACAGGGACTTCGTGTCGGTCTCGCCGATCTCGAAGGGGATGTCGAGCTCGTTGCGCGCCCAGTCCAGCACGCGCCCGCAGTCGCTCATCGCGGAGCCGACGAGCGTGCGCTGCGCGTCGAAGCGGTAGGCCCACAGGCCGCTGGGGAGGGTGGGGATCTCGGTGTCCAGGAGCTGACGGATCGCGCCGGAGGTGGCGGTGGAGATCCCCCAGGTGCCGGCGCCGAGTGCGCCGATGCCGAGGTTCGCGGCGAGACCGTCGCCGATC
>NZ_JBQSXM010000024.1:0-37597 GCF_052378285.1 Brachybacterium sp. AOP3-A1-3
GACGCTAAAGATCTTCGAGTCGCGCCATCCGTCTGATATGTGAAGCGTGTGCCGCAGAGTGCCTTCGTAGTGCATGCCGATGTTCGCGAGCACTCGAGAGGAACCGACGTTGCGAGGATCGCACGTCGCCTGCACCCTCTCCGCTTCCGGGAAGGAGTCGAAGGTCCAGTCGGCAAGGGCTCGGGCGAGAGCCGTACCGACGCCTTGGCCCCAGAGATCGATGTGTACGGAGTATGAGATCTCGAACGTGGACCCCGACAGCCTATTCACCTCCCCGATCCCCAGGAGTGGGTCGAGTCCCTGGCAGTGGTGTAGCGATCCTTCGTTGAGAGAGAGTCAGACTGTCGGGCGCGTCGGCGTATGCGGAGCCGGTTCGTGCGCCGGCCGGCGTGGTGGGGGGGCCTCGGCGACGGCCTCGACCTCCCGGTAGTGGCGCCCGGCCTGGTAGATCGGGGTGGCCGAGAGGACGTTGACCAGACCCTGTGCAGCAGTCGTCACCACGACGCCGATCACCAGGGCGCCGAGCACTCTGCCGAGCACGGCGGGTTGGGACTGCAGGCGCCGACCTGCCACGACGGCCACCGGGGAGCCGAGGCGCACGAGCACATCAGCGCTTCGGCGCACCAGCAGGGCAGGAAGCAGGAGACTGCCCAGTGCGGCGAGTCCGGCGCCACCGAGGAACAGCACCACCAGCGGGCCGTTGGACAGTCGCGGCAGGCTCCAGCTGAGCATCAGCATCACCAGGCCGAGCACCAGGACCGCCGCCCGCCAGAGGCCGGGGCGCCGGGCCACCTCCCCGCGGGCGCGTTCGAGTTCCTCCCCGTGGGTGCGCGGGGGAGGCGTCGCCGCCCCGGCGACCAGGCACAGCGGCACCGCGAACGCCACGACGATGGCCGCTGGCGCGACGCCCGGCGCCGGAGTCATCTCGAGCAGTGCCTTCCCGGCCCAGGGCACGAGCAAGGCCTCGACCGTCACGCCTCCCACTGCACCGATGAGTGCGGGAGGCAGACTCTCCCCAACCCCCATCAGCACCTGATCCCGTCGGCGCATCCCCAGCAGGTGCAGGCGGGCTGTGCGCCGGGCCCTGTCCTGCTCGGACATGCGACCGGTCGCGGCGGCGGCGGCCAGCACGGGCAGCCCGATCGCGAGGGCCACGATCCCCGGCAGGATCAGCTCGAAGAGGTCCGACGCGGCAATCCCCGGGGCAAGACTGCGCGGCCGGCCCGCATCCAGCAGAGACAGCACCACGACCAGCAGCGCACTGCCGATCAGAGAGGTGAGGAGGGCGCTCAGCGCCCGGAAGCGGCCATGGTCCGTGGCACGCAGCGCGAGGGTGAGACCGAGGCGAAGGGGCGGCAGCATCTCAGCCCACCAGCTCCCCGTCACGCATGCTCACAAGGCGGTTCAGGTGAGCGGCGACGCGATTGTCATGGGTGACGACGACCAACGTCGTGCCCTGCTCCATGACCGTCTCCATCAGCGCGTCCATCACGGTGTCGGCGGCGACCGTGTCCAGGGCGCCGGTCGGTTCATCCGCCAGCAGCAGCGACGGCTGGTGCACCAGCGCTCGGCCCACCGCCGCGCGCTGCGCCTGCCCACCCGAGACCTGGGCTGCCCGACGGTCCGCGACCTCGCCCAGGCCGAGCCGTTCGAGCATCGTCTCGACAGCGACACGGATCTGTGCCGGCCGGCCGCCCAGGAGCTGCAGCGGAAGGGAGAGGTTCTCCCGCAGGGTGAGCTCGCCGATCAGGTCGCCGAACTGGAACACCATGCCCATGCGCGCCAGCCGGAGCTGAGCACGATCCTTGTCCCGCAGAGCTCCGAAATCCTCGCCGAGCACCCGCAGCGTGCCCTCCTCGGGAACCAGCACCCCGGCGAGCACGTGCAGCAGCGTCGACTTCCCGCAGCCCGACGGGCCCATCACGGCCACCTGCTCCCCGGCGGCGATCTGCAGATCGATTCCGCGCAGGGCGGGATCGGCGCCGTAGGAGACGTGGACCCCGGTCAGCTCGACGACCGCCGCGGCTCCGGGCTCCGTCGCGGCGCGCTCACGGCGGTCGGAGGCCGCGGTCATCGCTGGCTCCCGGCGCCGCCGGTCGGTCCGTCGGCCGGCTTCTCCCACTGCGTTCGCAGTGCGCCGAGCCGCTGACCGGCCTCCTGGATCCAGCGCAGATCCGCATCGAGGTGGGTCAGCTCGTAGTCGAGCTGAAGCAGCAGCGCGGGCTCGGCACCTCGGCGGCGCGAGGTCAGCTCGCGCATGCGCACCATGTGGCTCTCGCGCTGCGCGCTGAGGACATGCTCGGCGTCCCGGCCGGAGAGCAGAGCGATCGATACCCGGGTGAACAGGGTGGAGGCCGCGAACGCGCCCGTGGCCTGCGGTGCATAGATCCAGGTATCGAGCTCGGTGACGCCCTCCGCCGTGATGCCGTAGAGCTTCCGCTCGGGCCCCGCGCCGGTCTCCACGGTGAGGATCTCCGCCCAGCCCTGACGCTCGAAGCGGGCCAGCGAGGCATAGACCCGTCCGAAGGCAAGTGGCCGCTCCGGGCCGAGGAGGTGGTCATAATCCTGCTTGAGGGAGTAGCCGTAGGCCGGCGACCGATCCAGCAGTCCCAGCAAGGCATGTGCAGTACTCATGGGTCCACTACACGTAGTGTGTATACCCTCGGTGAGTACATCGATGAAGCGAGTCGGCCATGCCTGCCGGACGGGTCGGTCGCCCCCTTAAATTTCGAACTTTAGACACTTTGACTGCTAGACTGGATCCATGACCGTCCCACTTCGCATGCCCGCCACTGTGGCCACCAAGAAAGGCGCCGGCTACCTCGCCGAGAAGGCTGCAGAGCGCACCGTCGTGCTCACGAACCATGGCAAGCCCAGCGCCGTCGTCATGAGCCCTGAGCGCTTCGATGACCTCGAACGCTCCCTTCGCCTGGCGGCCGATCAGATGATCCAGGGGGTCAGCCAGCTCGTCTCTGAGCGTTCCGAGTTCCATACTGTGGACGAGGTCCGCGAGCGCTTGCATGCGCGTCGGTGACTCCCTCCCCGGAGACCAGGCAGAGGTCATCTTCACGACGGAAGCCGAGGAGTGGATCGCCTCCCATGTCGAGGGCTCGCACTGGGATGAATTCCTCAATGACGTGGTCGCGCTGTTCACGCAGCCCTGGGGGAAACACCCGCTGTCGAACCGGAACGCATCCGACCAGCTCGCGGGACTGAACACCACGGCGACCCTTCGTGGGGACTATCGGATCGTCTTCCGTGCAACGATCTCCCAAAGAGGCACTGGACTCATCGAGATCCTCGCGATCGGCCCTCGAAGCAACAACCGGATCTACGACTCCGTGAACTCCCTCATCAGGAGTGGAAAGCTCAGCGAAGACGAAGTACAGAGCATCTGGGACATGCTGGAGATCTACGAGAGCACCGCCGACAAACATGGCCTCGAGCTGTGGGATTACACGCCGGAGCCCGCACCGCCAGGACTCATCAAAGCAGCCGTTGCCATAGGGGCCCTTTCCCAGGGGCTGGCAGAGATCCTCTCAGCCGACGAGATCAATGCTGCCCTTGCAGACGCCTGGGACCCAGAGAGCGGCGAGCTTGATCCGGCACGGGCATTACGTGCTGCGGTCGAGCGGGTCGCGGGGAGCGCGGACCCGGAAAGGATCATCGCACTCCGGCAGGAGCCTCGCTGCAACGCGCACATGCCTCGCGCCGACAAGCCCTGCGTCCGCCGCCGCGGACACCCCGGCGCACATCGCGCAACCCGCTGACGGCGTTCCGGAGGATCGCTGTCGTCCCGAAGCTGGAGCGCGTCGACAACGGCCGCGCATGCCAAGATGCGGCATGGCCGATGAGCGACTGCTGACGATCAGCACCTTTGCCCGAGCTGTCGGGATCCCGGCCAGCGCTCTGCGGCACTACGCCGCGCAGCAGGTGCTCGAACCGGCCGACGTGGACCCCGTCTCGGGCTACCGCTATTACGCGCCCGCTCAGATCGACAGCGGCGTGCTGCTGCAGCGGATGAGGTCTGCCGCTGTGCCGCTGCCCGTGATGCGGGAGGTGCTCGCCGGGGCCCCGAGCGACGGAGCTCGTCTGCTCGCCGAGCTGGCCACGCACCACGGCGCCGCATCCCGTCAGCGTGTGGACGAGCTGACGGCGCTCAGAGCTCAGCTCGACCCCGCCCCAGCACATCGCGCCCCTGCGACTGCCGACCTCCTCGGCACCGTCCTGGCCAGCGCCGTCTCCCAGGTGCTTCAGGCCGCCGCGAAGGCCGCGGCCGACGTCTCCGGCCTCGTGTGCTCGATCGGCCCGCGGGGCATCGAACTGATCGCCACGGACCGCTATTGGCTCGCTCATCGCCACCTCGAGGCGGAGGGTGCCGGCCGCGAGGCACGGGCGATCATCTCGTGCGAGGACGCCGTCGAGGTCGCAGCGACCAGCTCCCATCGCGGCACGGTGCACCTCGAGCTCACCGAGCAGGGGCTGACGATCCACGACGCGGACGGAACGCTGCTCGCACGCACCGTTGCCGTCGAACGAGCGGTCCCCGACCTCGGCCGCCTGGTCTCCACACAGCCACCCGCCCGGGCCCTCGCGGGCTTCGACCGAGCGGAGCTGCAGGAGATTCTCGATCGGTCGGGCCTGAGCGAGAAGCTCCTGCTCGTCGTCGACGGAGGGAAGACGGCTCTCCACGCGGGCGGCGCTCAGGACGACGCTCCGGTGCTGAACGGGTGGGCCACCCGCGGAGAGCGGCTCGAGGTCCTGGTGGGCCGGGCGCTATTCGCGGCGGCCATCGCCGTCTGCGCCGGTGAGGAGATCGTGCTCTCCCTGGTGGACACGATCACTCCCGTGCGGGTCGCCTCCCCCGTGCAGGACACCTTGACCTGCCTGGTGATGCCGATGCTTCCTTGACCTTCAGGTCGCTCGAACCCTCAACCTCGAGGGCGTGAGAACACACCCCTCGATCCCGTCCCCGCTCCCTGCCCGATTCCACCTGTGGTGGGCCGCCTCCACCCTGCAGTCCGCCGGCGGCTCCATGCTGGGCTTCGCTCTGATCTGGCTCGCCACAGGCCACGGCCCCGGCGCCGTCGCCCTGGTCAGCATGCTCTCCGTGCTGCCACCGGTGGCCCTCATGCTGCTGGGCGGCGTGCTCGGCGATCGGCACGGCCCCCGCCGCATGCTCCTGGTGACCATGGGCGCCGAGCTGATCGTGCTGATCCCCCTCCTCGCCGTCTCCGGCGGCGATCCGACCGTCACGCTGCTGGCGACTGCCGCGGTCACCACCTCCACGATCTCCGCGATCTCCCGGCCGTCGGCGACCGTGTACGCCCGGCTGCTGATCCGCAGCGACGACTAGCTGCCGCGGGCCCTGGCACGGATCTCCGGCAGTCTGCACGCCGCCCGGATCCTGGGGGTCGCAGCGAGCGGCATAGCCCTCTCCCTCTGGTCCCTGACCGCGGTCCTCGCCGTACATGCCCTGCTCACGGCGCTCTGTGTCGCGGTCCTCTGCGCCCTGCGGCCTCAGGGACCGCGCTCCTCCTCGACGACCAGTGCCCCGGCCGGCGGCATCTGGCACTCCCTGGCGCTCGGGATCCGCTCCGCGCACGCGCTGCACGTCTGGCCCCTGCTGGGGGCGGTGGCCCTCGTCTGCTCCGCAGTGCTCCCCGTGGTGGCCGTGGTCCTGCCCTCCTGGGCGCGCGCGAACGGGTGGGACGCCTCACAGGCGAGCCTCCTGGAGGCGGCGTGGGCCGCAGGAACCCTCACGGTCACGCTCCTGATCTCCATCACCGGCACCCTGTCCCGGCAGAACCTCGCGCTGATCGGCGGCCCGGTGCTCATGTCGATCGCCCTGGGGGCCCTCGCGTCGCCTCCCGGGCCTCTCGGCGCCGGAGCGGCGATCCTCTCCGCGGCTCTTCTCGGTGTCGGGACCGCCGTCTTCACCACCCACATCGCACCGACCTTGCTGCGTCTGGCGCCTGCGGGGCAGATGACCCGCTTCCAGGCGCTCGTGGGCGTCGTGCAGCTCGCACCACCCGCCCTGCTGAACAGCCCCTTCGCGGCTCTTTCGGGAGGTGGTCATGCATCAGTCGCGCTGCTCCTCGCGGCCGCCCTGGCCGCCGGCGCAGCCCTCATGATCGGTGTGAGCACGCGGGAACCCGTCGCGCCAGTCCCGTCATGACCGGCCCGGTCACCTGATCCGGGAGTGGACGAGGGTGTCCCGCAGCAGGGACGGGTCCGTGGCCGAGACGGCGTCGTTGCGGAACACCCCGTCCAGCTCGAATCCGAGGCTCAGCGGAACCCGAGCGCTGCGGGTGTTCCGCCGATCGCAGCGGATCTCCAGGCGCCGGAAGCCCTCGTGGTCCGCGGCGTCGATGACAGCGCCGACGGCCTCGCGCATGTACCCGCGACCGGTGTGCGTGCTGGTGAGCCAGTACCCGATCTCCCCCTTGGGGACCTTCCAGTTCACGGCGAAGATGCTGGTGCGGCCGATGAAGTCCTCCCCCGTCGGGTCCCAGATCGTCCAGGTGGACTCCGTGCCCGCCTCGAAACGGCCCACCGCGGCGGCCAGGTTCTCCGTGGCCTGCTCGAGGGTCTGCGGCGACTGGGCCCAGGGCATCCACGGCTCCAGCTCGGGCAGCGAGGCGGTGACCGCCTCCGCCTGGGCCGCCGCGTCGTCGACGCTCACCGCACGCAGGAGCAGGCGATCCGTCCGGATCTCTCGGGGCAGGTGCCTCACGGCGGCGTCACTCATGCGCAGGAGGGTATCCCCTCCGCGCTACCGTAAGAGAGCTCCCCAGGAGGTGCGATGAGTCCAGACGCTGCAGACACGCTCGGGCTCGACGGCAGGTGGTTCGATCCGTTGTGGCGGATCACCGTCGAGCTGAGCCCCCTCGAGCAGGCGCTCCTCGATTCCTGGCCGGTGCGCCGCCTCGGGGCCATCTCCCATGCCGGTGCGGCGTCGCTGACCACCACGCAGACCTACTCCCGGCTCGAGCATTCCCTCGGGGTCCTCGCGCTCGTCGCGCACTTCGCCCCGGATGACCAGCTCGCGCGGGCGAGCGCGCTGCTCCACGACGTGGGGCACCTGCCCTTCAGCCACACCCTCGAGGGCATCGACGGACTGGACCATCACGAGCTGGGCCATTCGCGGGTCCGGGCGATGGGCGAGCTGCTCGCGCAGCACGGGATCGATGCGGACGACGTGAACGCGGTGGACGACGGCCGCCTCGTCTCCCCGCTGACCAGTGGCCGTGGCGGGATGAAGCTGGACCACCTGGACTCCTTCCTGCGCAGCGGCCAGGCGCACGGCCGCACCCGCGGTCTCCCGTCGGACCTGCTCGAGCGCCTCCGGCTGCGCGACGGCACGGTGGACACGGATCCGCGGACCGGCGCCGAGCTGGTGCGGCTGGCCGTGGCGGAGGCCCGGGCCCAGCGCTCCCCCGCCGATGTGCTGCCCGTCGCGGTCCTGCGGCACCTCGTCACCACAGCGCTCTCGGGCGAGGAGCCCGACCTGACGGTCGCCGAGCTCGTGGAGATGACCGACGACGAGCTGCTCGCGGCCCTGCGCCGCTGCCCGTCGACAGCCGAGGAGGCCGAGGCGTTCCGCCACCATCCGCTCAGCTGGCGCCTGCTCGCCGAGCACGACGAGCACGACGAGACGGAGGACGGCCCGTCCCGGGCGGCTCGCGTGGAGCACCGCATCACCCGCACCTATCTCGATCCGCCCAGCGTCGACGGCGAGCTCCTCCACACCCGCGAGGCCGAGGACCTGCGTCGCGGCCTTCCCCTGGTCTTCGTGCTGCGCCGGCAGTGACACCGCACAGCAGGACCGGCCGACGCAGAACCTCTCGCGCCACGCCGCCCGGTGCGCCGTCCCGATAAATCGGACACCCGTACAGTGGTCGGTGCCCGGCGGGCGAGGGGCCCGTCGACCACCACGACGACGAACGCCGAACAGGGGACATGCCATGGGGACCACAGAGCTCAGGAGCACCACGGGATCGACGGGGAGCACACGACGACGGATCGCAGCGACGGCGATCTCGGCCGGCACCGCGCTGCTGCTCGCAGGGTGCGGCGGCGGTTCGTACGACGATTCGCGCGACCTCTACGAGGAGCTCCGGGTGAACTTCCACTGCGACACCGTGGACTCCGACGACTTCAACTCATTCATGGAGGGCGAGCTGACCGACGGCTTCCCCGCCTTCGACGTGGTCGACGGCGACTGCCAGCTCGGGGACGACGACAGCGTCACCGTCAGCACCGTGGTCCCTCACGACGTCAAGGGCAAGGACTTCATGGAGGCCTTCGCCGAGGAGAACGACGAAAAGGGGTACGGCCTGCTGGCCAAGAACTGGGTGATCCTCGTGGACGACGACGATCCCGCAGTCCAGGAGTGGCTCGAGACGGTCAAGGACGAGCTCGGCGGGGAGCTCATCACGCTCTCCGGCCAGGGCGGCAGCGACTACTGAGCCCGACCGGGCCGCTCACACCTGCAGGATCAGGATGACCAGGGCATCGAGGAACGCCCCGTGCGTGGTCGAATCCGGGATGTGCATCGTGGGCGACTCCAACAGGATCGTCCCGGTCACGGCGACGAGCAGCAGGGCGACGATCGCGGCCCCCATCAGGGCGAGCGCGGAGAAGGTGCGTCGCTCCGACGCGACGAGGCTGGACATCGGCTCGTGGCTCATGACCCCACTCTAGGGGTTCTGGGCATGGTCGCCGTACGCCCTGGGCGAACGCCGAAAGGCGGCAACCCCTGCTCACCGCGCGGCCGCCGTCGCGAGAGCGGCCTACGATCGATCCCATGGAGATCCCCTCGCCCTCTGCCCCCCGCCTCGCCTACATCGACGCGACCGCGGGCATCGCCGGGGACATGCTCCTGGCGGCTCTGGTCGACGCCGGCGCGGACCTCGACGCGGTGCAGGAGGTGCTCGACGCCCTGGTCCCGGACTCGGTGCGCTTCGTGCGCAGCACGGTGGACCGCGGCGGGCAGCGCGCCACCAAGATCGACGTGGACGTGCTGGTCACGGACCCGCCCCATCGCACCTGGGCGTCGATCCGGGAGCTGCTGGAACGTTCCCGCGGGAACGTCTCGGTGCCGGAGCGGACGATCGACCTCGCGCTGACGGTGTTCGGCCGCCTGGCCGACGCGGAGGGCACCACGCACGGGGTCCCGGCCGACGAGGTCCACTTCCACGAAGTGGGCGCGCTGGACTCCCTGGCCGACGTGATCGGGGCCTGCGAGGCGTGGCGCCAGCTGGGCATCACCGAGGGAGCGGGCAGCGTGATCGTGGTGGGCAGCGGGCGCATCCGCGCCGCACATGGCGACATCCCGGTGCCGGTCCCGGCCGTGGTACGTCTCGCGATCGGCTGGCCGACGGTCGCCGGCGAGCTACTGCCCCCGCGCGGGCACCAGCACGCCCACGGACCGTCGTCCGACCACCAGCCTGACCACCACCACCACGACCACGACCACGACCACGACCACGACCACGACCACGACCACGAGAATCCTCACGCCACGGACCGCACCCCGGACCACGACGCGGCGGTGCCGGTCCCCACGTCGGACGTCGACGTCCCCGCGCACACGATCCCCGCGCACATGGCCGGAGGCCCCCACGAGCACGGCGGCCGGAAGGTCCCCGCGGGCGTCGCGCCCGGGATCGGCGAGCTCGCCACCCCCACCGGCGTCGCACTGATGCGGGGTCTGGCCGGCACCTCGGGGCCGCAGCCGATGCTGCTCACGGAGGCGGTCGGCGTCGGCGCGGGCACCAAGGAGACCCCCGGCCGGCCGAACGTGGTGCGGGTCCTCGTCGGTCGGCGGGGATACGGAGCGTCGCCCGACCCGGCCCATTCCGCCAGCCAGTCCGCCTCTGCCAGCCAGTCCGGATCCGTCGGGTCAGCCCCGTCCGTCGACCCGTCGGCGCTCGCAGCCTCCGAGCTGCCCCTCCCGGCAGGGCCCGGGGGCGACAGCGTCGGCCCTCGCGCCGCCGACGCGCACGACACCCCGACGTCGGCCGTCCAGCTCGAGGCGAACGTGGACGACCTCGACCCCCGGCTGTGGCCGCGGATCATCGACGAGCTGCTGGACCTCGGCGCCCTCGATGCCTGGCACACCCCGATCACCATGAAGCGCGGCCGCCCCGCGATCACGATCCATGCCCTGGTCAGGGAACGGTCCGTGCAGGAGATCGCGGCGGTGCTGATGGATCGCACGGGCACGCTCGGGGTGAGGATGCACCGGGTGGAGCGGGTCATCCGCACCCGCGAGTTCACCGAGGTCGAGGTGCAGGGCCAGCGGATCGCCGTGAAGATCGCCCGCGATGCCCGCGGCGCCGTCGTGCGCCGCGAACCGGAGTTCCGGGACGTCGCCGCAGCGGCCCGGGTGCTCGGGATCAGCGAGCGCGCCATGCTGGACCTCGCGAAGGAATCCGCAACCGGCCTGACGGAACACGCCGACTGACGGATACTGGCTGGGACCACCGCTGCTCACCTGGAGGTTCCCATGGCTGCCCTGTCCGACGCGATCACCAAGGCCATCGACCAGGCCCGCAAGGCCGAGAACGGCCGGCACGCGGAGCTCCTGGTCCATGACGGCCCCCTGCGCCAGACCGTCATCGCTCTCAAGCAGGGGGAGCGCCTGGCCGAGCACAACTCCCCGCCCGCCGCCTCGATCCAGGTGATCCGCGGCAGCGTGAAGGTGACCGGCGAGGAGACCGTGGTGCTGGAGACCGGCCACGTCGAGGCGCTCACCCATCACCGCCACTCGGTCGAGGCGCTCGATGACACCGTGTTCCTCCTGACCACCGTGACCAGCGTGCCGGGCGCCGAGAGCCACAGCACCCCCGGCACCCACACCAGCGAGCTGCTGCGGGTGCGCGAGGACGACTGAGCTCCCGGCCCGGGGCCCTGGACGGGGGCCCCGACCCGGGCGCTGTCAGCCCACCTCGCCGCCACCGCCGTGCTGGGCGAGCTGCAGCCACGTGTCGACCACCGTGTCCGGGTTCAGGGACATCGAGGCGATGCCCTGGTCCATCAGCCACTGCGCGAAGTCGGGGTGGTCCGACGGGCCCTGCCCGCAGATCCCCACGTACTTCCCGGCCACCCGGCAGGCCTCGATGGCCCGGGAGAGCATGAACTTCACGGCGGGATCCCGCTCGTCGAAAGCGTCGGCGACCAGGCCGGAGTCGCGATCCAGGCCCAGCGTCAGCTGGGTCATGTCGTTCGAGCCGATGGAGAAGCCGTCGAAGTGCTCGAGGAACAGCTCCGGGGTGGCGGCGTTCGACGGGATCTCGCACATCAGGATGACCTGCAGGTCGTTCTCCCCGCGCACCAGGCCGTGGGTGGCGAGCAGGTCGATGACGCCCTTGCCCTCGGCGGGGGTGCGCACGAAGGGGATCATGAGCTTCACGTTCGTGAGCCCCATGTCCTCGCGCACGTACCGCAGGGCCTCGCACTCCATCGCGAAGCACTCCGCGAAGTCCTCCGAGAGGTACCGGCTCGCGCCGCGGTAGCCGATCATCGGGTTCTCCTCGTGCGGCTCGAAGAGCGTGCCGCCCAGCAGGTTCGCGTACTCGTTGGACTTGAAGTCGCTCATCCGCACGATCACCGGCTCCGGCGCGAAGGCCGCGGCGATCGTCGCGACGCCCTCCGCGACCCGCTGGACGAAGTAGTCCCGGGGCGAGGCGTAAGCGGCGACCTGGGCCCTGACCTGCGCAGCCACCTCGGGCTCGTCGGTGTCCAGGCGGTCCAGCTCGAGCAGGGCCCGGGGGTGGATGCCGATCTGCCGGTTCACGATGAACTCGAGTCGCGCGAGGCCCACCCCGGCGTTCGGCAGCCGGGAGAAGGCGAAGGCCTGCGCCGGGGTGCCCACGTTCATCATGATCTTCACCGGCAGCTCGGGCATGGAGTCCACCTCGCTGGTCGCGACGGTGAACTCGAGCTCGCCCTCGTAGACGAAGCCGGTGTCGCCCTCGGCGGCGGAGACGGTGACCTCGTCGCCGTCAGCCAGCTCGCGGGTGGCGGTGCCGGTGCCGACCACGGCGGGGATGCCCAGCTCACGGGCGATGATCGCGGCGTGGCAGGTGCGGCCGCCGCGGTTGGTGACGATCGCGCTCGCCCGCTTCATGATCGGCTCCCAGTCGGGGTCGGTCATGTCCGCCACCAGCACCTCGCCGGCCTGGAAGTCGTGCATGCGGTCGATGTCCTCGAGCACCCGCACCCGGCCCGCGCCGATCTTCGCCCCGATCGCGCGACCCTCCACCCGCACCGTCCCGCGGGAGGCCAGGTGGTACTTCTCCACGGTGCTGCCGGCGCGGGACTGCACCGTCTCGGGCCGGGCCTGGAGGATGTACAGGCCCCCGTCGGCCCCATCCAGACCCCACTCGACGTCCATCGGGCGGCCGTAGTGCTCCTCGATGATGAGCGCCTGACGGGCGAGCTCGGTGACCTGCTCGTCGGTCAGCGACAGCTTGACCTGCTCGGCGGCCTCCACGGGGATGAACTCGGTGGTGCGGCCCACGGCGGCGTCCTCGGTGTAGACCATCTTGGTGGCCTTCTCGCCGACGGTGCGCTTGAGGATCGCGGGCCGGCCCTCACGCAGGCCCGGCTTGTACACGTAGAACTCATCGGGGTTCACCGCGCCCTGCACCACGCCCTCCCCCAGGCCGTAGGCCGACGTGATGAACACGGCCTGGTCGAAGCCCGATTCGGTGTCGACGGTGAACAGCACCCCGCTGGCCCCGAGGTCGGAGCGCACCATCTTCTGCACGCCCGCGCTGAGCGCCACCGAGGCATGTTCGAAGGAATGGTGGACGCGGTAGGCGATCGCCCGGTCGTTGTACAGCGAGGCGAACACCTCGCGGATCGCGGTGAGCACCGCATCGATGCCGCGCACGTTGAGGAAGGTCTCCTGCTGGCCCGCGAACGACGCATCGGGGAGGTCCTCTGCGGTGGCCGAGGAGCGCACCGCGAAGGAGGCCTCCTCGCCGCTGCCCGCGGCGAGCTGCTCGTAGGCGGAGCGGATGTCCGCCTCGAGCTGCGCGGGGAACGGCTGCTCGATGACCATCTGCCGGATCATGCGGCCCGCCTCGGCGAGCGCGCGGGTGTCCTCGGTGTCGAGCTGCTGGAGCTGCGCGTCGATGCGCTCGGCGAGACCGGTCGCGCCGAGGAACTCGCGATAGGCATCGGCGGAGGTCGCGAAGCCGTCCGGGACCTGCACCCCCAGGCGGCTGAGGTTCGAGACCATCTCTCCGAGCGAGGCGTTCTTGCCGCCGACCTGGTCGAGGTCGGCCATGCCGAGCTCGGAGAACCACTGGATGCTCTGCGTCATTGCGGGCTCCTTCTGGGGGGTGTGCTGCTCAACGGGACGACGTCCCGCGGCGATCGAGCGATTGGAGGATCAGGGTGGACATCTCCTCGACCGATCTGGTCGAGGAGTCGACGAAGGGGATCCCGTACACGTCATAGACGCGTCGGGCCCGGGACAGCTCCCAGCGGGCCTGCTCGAGGGACGAATACCGGGAGTCGGGCATGCGCTCGGTGCGCACGGCGGCCAGCCGCTGCGGGGAGATCAGCAGGCCGAAGCAGCGATCGGAGAGCGCAGCGATGGACTCGGGCAGCACGCCGGCGGCGAGGTCCTCGTCCACCAGCGGATAGTTCGCCACGAAGATCCCGTGCATGAGCGCGAGATACATGCTGGTGGGGGTCTTGCCGCAGCGGGAGGGGGCGATGAGCACCACGTCGGCCTTCTCGAGCGCCCGCACGGACTGCCCGTCGTCGTGCTCGATCGCGAACTCGACGGCCTGCATGCGCCGGTTGTAGCGGTGGGAGTCGCCCACCCCGTGCAGGCGGGCCGGCGCGTGGTCGCCGCTCATGCCGAGCTGGGACTCGAGCTGGGCGAGGTGCCCGCTCACGAAGTCGACGACGGGGGCGCGCGTGCCCAGAAGCTCCTCGCGCACCGCCTCGTCGACGACGGTGAGGAACACAATCGGCGCGACCGTCCCGTCCATCGCGGCGTCCAGCCGCTCCCGCACCTGGCGGGCCTCCTCGACGCTGCGCACGAAGGGGATCAGAGTGCGCTCAAAGGGCGCACCGGGGAACTGGATCAGGAGGGCGTTGCCCATCGTCTCCACGCTGATGCCGGTGGAGTCGGAGATGAAGAAGACCGGGACGGCGGTAGCAGTGGTGGCTGAAGTGGCAGAGGCGGCAGCGGCAGCGGGGCTCGGGGCCAGGTCCGCCGGGCTGAGGGCGTCCGCGCCATCCGGCTCTGCGCCCGGAGTCCCCGTGGCAGGAGTTCCCGCGGCAGGAGTCCGCGCGGCAGGCGGCAACGGCGCAGGGATCGGCAGTGAAGAACCCATGGGTGCCCCTTCCACTGGGCCCGGTGCGCGCACCGGGGACACGACGTCGTGCTCGCGGCCAACGTAACGCGGCCCGACGGTGCGACGGCAGTATTTGCGTCGTGATCGCCGTCTCACCCGGGCGCGATCTCGGTTCCAGCCCAGGTCAGGCCCGGGTCAGGACCCCCACCAGGAAATCGTCGGCCGCAGGGCGGAGGTCCCAGGTGGAGAACCGCTGCTCGAGACGCAGACCGCCCGCTGCGGCGTCGGCCTCGAAGTCGCCGATCTCGTAGCCGCGGTCCAGACCGAATCCGACCACCAGGCGGCCCTCGGGGACGAGGTGCGCGGCGAGGCGGGCGAGGGCCGGACGACGCTCGCCGCCGGCGAGGAAGGTGAGCACGTTGCCCGCGCACAGCTGGAGATCGAACTGCTCCGACAGGCCGTCGGCGTCGCGCAGGTCGAGCTCGGCGAGGTTGCCGACTTCCCAGCGGACGTCGGGATGGTCCTCGCGCGCCACGTCGATCAGGTGCGGGTCGAGATCCACGCCGACGACCCGGTGGCCGGAGCGCGCGAGATGACCGCCCAGCCGCCCCGTGCCGCAGCCGGCGTCGAGGATCCGGGCGCCACGCGGGGCCATGGCGTCGAGCAGCCGCGCCTCCCCGAAGATGTCCTTCCCCGACGCCTCGATGCGGCGCCAGCGCTCGGCGTAGCCGCGGGCGTGCTCAGGGTTGCGTCGCACGGCCTCGGTCCAGAGGTTCGCCGCGGGGCCGGGGGAAGGATTCTGCGTCATGCCTCCATGGTGCACCGTCGGCGGCCCAGACGGCTCAGGTGCTTCAGCCGGCAAGGCGCGAGTCGTCGCGGATCTGGCCCACGAGCTCCTCGAGCATGTCCTCCAGGGTGACGATGCCGATCACAGCGCCGGTCTCATCGGTCGCGGCGCCCAGGTGCGCACCGGAGGCCTGCATCGAGGTCAGCGCCTGGCGCAGCGGTTCATCGGCGCCGATCTCCGGCAGGGCACGGATGCGCTCCGCCGGGATCGGGTCGTGACGGTGGGCCTGCACCGAGTCCAGCAGATCCTTGATGTGGACGTAGCCGGTCAGGCGCCCGTCGGCCGCCTTCACCGGGAACCGGGAGAAGCCTTCGACGGCGGCGGTCTCCGCCTGGGCGGCGGTGACGCCCTCGGGCAGGCTGGAGATCTTCTCCAGCGGGATCACCAGGTTCGCGACGCTGCGGGCCTCGAAGCGCAGGGCCCCGAGCAGCAGCGCCTCGTCGTTGTCCTCGAGCAGGCCGCCCTCGCGGGACTCACTCACCATGGCCGCCACTTCGTTGCGGGTGAACACGCTGGTCACCTCGCTCTTGGGGGTGACACCGAGCATCCGCAGCACGAGGTTGCCGATGGCGTTGAGCAGCCACAGGATCGGCCGCAGCACGGTGACGATGCCCATGAGGATCGGTGCGAGGATCAGCGCCATCCGCTCCGGCCCGGCGAGGGCGATGTTCTTGGGCACCATCTCGCCGAACACGACGTGGAGGTAGGTGACCAGGGACAGCGCGATCACGAAGGAGATCGGATGGACCAGGGCGCCCGGCACACCGAGAGCGTCGAAGGGCACCGCGAGCAGGTGGGCGATGGCCGGTTCGCTGATCGCGCCGAGGGCGAGCGAGCACACGGTGATGCCCATCTGCGCCCCTGCCATCATCAGCGAGACGTGCTCCATGGCGTTGATCGTGACCTTCGCGGCCCACTTCCCCTCGAGGGCCTTGGGTTCGATCACGGAGCGCCGCGCCGAGATCAGCGCGAACTCGGCGCCCACGAAGAACGCGTTCAGCAGCAGCAGGATCAGGGTGAGGGCGAGGCCCGTTGCGGTGCTCATCGGCCTGCCTCGCTCTCGTCGTGGTCCTTCGCGGCTCGTCGCAGAGCCCTCTCGCTGTCGCGCTGATCGGAGCGCTCACGACGTTCGGCCTTCTCCCGCTCCCGACGGGAGGGCTTGTCGTCCTCGGTATCCTCGTCGTCCTCGACGACGGGCTCGACCTTCACGTGGACGGTCTCGATGCGCATGCCGTCGACCTCGGTGACCTCGATACGCAGCTGGGCGAGGGCCTCGCCGGGGGCGGGGTCGGTGGCCACGACGATCTCGTCGCTGACCTCTGCGAGCCGGCCCAGCTCCATCGTGACCAGGCCGCCGAGGGTGTCGTAGTCCTCGTGCTCGGGCACGGTCACGCCGAGGCGCTCGGTGGCCTCGTCGGGCCGCATGCGGGCGTCGAGGTCCCAGGAGCCGTCGGGCTCCGGGGTGTCGTCCATCTCCTCGTCGTGCTCGTCGCGCACCTCGCCGACGATCTCCTCGACGAGGTCCTCGAGGGTGATCAGCCCCGCGTGGTCGCCGAACTCGTCGACCACCACGGCCATCTGCAGACCCCCGCTGCGCAGGGTGTCCATGAGGTCGTCCAGCGGGACGGTGTCCGGCACGAAGGTGGCGGTGCCCATCACGGCGTCGACCAGGGTGGTGGGCCGTTCGTCGAAGGGCACGGCGAGCCCGTGGCGGATGTGGGCGACGCCGGCGATCTCGTTCTCGTCGGTCAGCACCGGGAAGCGCGAGTGACCAGTGGTGCGTGCCAGTTCCAGCAGATCCTCGACGGTGTCGTCCACGTCCAGGGAATCCATGCGGCCGCGCGGCACCATCGCGTCGTGCGCACGACGGTCGCCGAAGGCGAGGGTGCGCTGCACGAGCGAGGCGGTCTCCTCCGCGAGGGCGCCCTCGTCGGCCGAGCGCTTGACCAGGGCGGAGAGCTCCTCGGCGCTGCGGGCCGAGCTGAGCTCCTCCTGCGGCTCCACGCCCAGCGCCCGCACCACGGCGTTCGCGTTGCCGTTGAACAGGCGGATCGGCAGGGCGAAGATCGTGGTGAAGATGCGCTGGAAGCCGACGACGGCCTTCGCGGTGCGCAGCGGCTGGGAGATCGCCATGTTCTTGGGGACCAGCTCGCCGAAGATCATGGTCATCGCGGTGGCGAGCACGAGGGCGATCGTCACGGACACGGACCGGGCGGCGACCGTCCCGAGGCCCAGGTCCACCAGGGCGGGGCCGATCAGGGCGGCGATCGCGGGCTCGGCGAGGAAGCCGATCGCGAGGTTGGTGACGGTGATGCCGAGCTGCGCCCCGGAGAGCTGCGTGGAGAGGGTCTTCATCCCCTCGAGCACGCCGCCGGCGCGCTTGTCGCCGTTCTTGACGGCGGCCTCGACGTCATTGCGGTTGGCGGTGATGAGGGAGAACTCGGCGGCGACGAAGCCACCGCAGGCGACGACGAGCAGGAGCCCGACGCCGAGGGATATGAGGGGACCGATCAGGTCCATGGACGGATCCCCCCGGAGAATGCATGTCGTGTCAGGCCCGAAGGCCTGGGACTGTCACTCGGGGCGTCGCTGGCGGCGCTCATGATCTCCTGGTGCTCCTCATAGACCCCGCCCGGCGTTCGGAGGGGGATGAGGAAATGCTACAACCCGGCCCCTGAGCGCGGGAGGGGTTGTGGATGCGACGTCCGACGCACCCCCAGCCCCAGCCCCGCAGCCGCCAGCTCCGCACCCCCAGCCCCGCCGCCCCAGCCGCCCAACACAGCTGCTGCCGCGCCGCCGCCGCACCTCAGCGCATCCACTGGCGCGTGATGTGCAGACCGCGCCGTATGCGGGCAGCCTGCTCACCACACGCCACTCGATACCTCCGCTCCCCGGCACTCTCCACCGGCCCCGCACCGGGCTGCCCAAACCGCCCGAGCCGTCCGAGCTCGAGTCACGTCGGCCGTGCCTGCTCTCAGCCGCCGTACGGCCCCTGCGGCGGCGGAGTGCCCCCACCGCCCTCGTGCGGCGCGGCGCTGCCCGGGGACATGCCTGCATCGGTCGGGGCTGTGGCGCCCGGGGCTGCGGGGCCCGGGCTTGCCTGACTCTCGGCTCCGGGAACCGGGCCTGCCTGATCCGCGACCGCGGGACCCGAGCCTGCCTGACCCTCACTGCTCCCTCCCGCGGACCCGCCGAACAGCGCCTTCAGCTTCGCGCGGTTCAGGAAGGCCACGATGCCCACGGCGAGGAGCAGGCCGAGGAACGCGAGGACGGCGAGGATGCCGACGATGGCGCCGATCCCCAGGCCCGTGCGCTCCGCCGCGAAGGTGAGGATCACGCCGTGCGTTCCCTCGACCGTGATGGTCTCCTCCCCGAGGGTCGCGCCGCCCTGCTCGTCCTCGGTCACGGCGGTGGGACGGAGACCGTCCCCGCGGATCGTCCAGGTCGCTTCAGTGCCCGCCTTGTCCCAGAGCTTCTCGTTCAGCCCCATGGCCAGCGACACGGAGTACTTCCCCCCATCACGTTCACGTACGGTCACCTCCGGGGCCCCGTCCAGGCCCTCGAAGCCGAGCTTCTGCAGGGCACCGGAGAGCTCCTCGGAGGAATCCGCCTCGGCGGTCCGGGTGTACGTGACGACGCCCTCGGATTCCGAACGCTCGGTGCCCTTGCCCAGGAAAGCCACCACGTTCTCCTCGGTCACCACGGCATCATCCGAGGCGGGCAGCGAGAGGTCCATCGTGACGGTCCCGCCGCCGTCACGATTGACCGTGACGTCGTAGACGGCCTTGCTGAAGGTGATGTTCTTGGTGATGACCTGCGCCTCGGTGCCGCCGTCGAGCGCGATCTCCTCGGTGGCGTCCGGGTCGTCGACTTCGCCGCCGGAGAATCCGGCCGGGACCAGCAGAGCCTGTTCCAGAGAGCCCATCTCCCCGCAGGCCACGGTGCATTCGATGGTGTCGACCACGCGGGTCTCGATGGCGAACGGGTCCTCGGAGCTCGGCTCGGTCTCGACCGACAGCACGCTCCCGGTGGTGGCGAGGGCGGTGTCGGTCCAGGTGCCGACCTGCTCCGCGGTGCCCTGCGGGAAGGCGATCACCCACGTCGTGCCGGTCTCGCCGGCCGGCGTGAGCTCCCCGCCGTCGGGCGTCGCCGCCGCGAAGAAGTCGTCGAACTGGTCCTTGGCATCGAGATATGTGGCGCGCGGCAGCTCATAGGTGAGAGTGCGCGTGTAGGCATCCGCCGCGGGATCCTCAGCCCCGGCGGTCACCACCTTCACACCGTCGAAGCCGACGGCTGCGGCGTTGGTCCACACCGCGGCGGATCCGTCGCCGGCGTACGAGTCCCGCTCGAGCTCGGACCCGTCGGCCGTGACCTTGACCGTGCCCGGATCGAGGGCGCTGTCGATGTCGCTCTCGCTCGCGTCGGCGATCTTGCCGTCGTCCACGAGCGCCTTCACGGCCCAGCGCGTGAGGTCGTTGGCGGTGAAGTTGCGGGTGAGGGTGTATCCGGAGCTGAAGGGCGGGCTCGGCGGCGTGAAGGTGACCTCGGCAGTCTTCGTGAGCTCGCCGGCGGCCAGGATCGGCTGAGCCTTCGCCGCGTAGTCCTTCGCGTCCTTGAAGGAGAGCGTGAGGGTGAAGACGGTGTCCGTGCCGTTCTTCGTCATGCCCTGGTAATCGAGGCCCGGATTATTCGCCTCGATGACCGACTCGATGGTCTTCGCACCGCCGTCGACGTCGTCCATATCGGTCTCGCTGATCACGACCGCGAGGGTCTGGACGCCGGTTCCGTCGGCGGCGATCTCCGTGCTGTCGTCGACCTCCCCACAGGCGGCCAGCAGGAACATTGCGGCGATCCCGGCGAAGAGCAGCAGCAGGAGCCTGGACCGGGAGAGGCCGCGTTCCGCGAGGAAGGGGGACGGGGTGACGGTGGTGTGCATGGCATCCTCCGGGGACGACGGAGGAGCGAGCCACCGCCGAGCGAGATCGGGTGACCTCCAGCCTAGAGAAGTCGACGACACCAGGTGACGGTTGTCCAGAATTACCGGACATCGACCTGATCTCGCCCCGTCCCGCCCCGCCTCATCTCATCTCGCCCCGCCTAGCCCGGCCCCATCTCGCCTCGCCTAGCCCCACCTCATCTGGTCTCGACGCATCCACTGGCGCGTGGTGTGCAGACCGCGCCGTATGCGGGCAGCCTGCTCACCAGACGCCACTCGATGCCTCCGCTCGCCCCGCAAGCTCCCCCGGCACCCGGCCCCCGCCCCCCGGGCCAGCCTCACCCTCGCTCCCCCGACACCCGGCCCCGGCCCCGGCCCCGGCCCCGGGTCAGCCTCGCCCCCGACCTCGGGTCCCGAGCGCCACGAGCGCCACGAGCTCAGCGGCCCGGGGACTCCTCTGCCCGGCGCTGCAGGAAAGCGGCGATCGCGCGCAGTTCGACCTCGTCCACGGCGTGCCCGAGGTGCGGCCTGCGCTCTTCCTCCATCCGCGTGTGCTCACGCATGAAGGCGCGCACCGCCTCCTCCCGCTCGGGGTCGAAGTGCGGGTCCATGCCGCCGTGCCCCCACAGCGCGGGAGGCGCGATCTCGGCCAGGGCCGCATCGCCCGGCATCGGCGCGGGGAACGGGAACCCGGAGAGCTGCACGATCCAGTCCAGGGCACGGGGGTCGCGTCGCAGCAGCTGCAGCGCGAGCGCGCCGCCCTGGGAGAAGCCGATGACGCCGGCCACGCGGACGCCCTGGGCCGACTGGCCGGCGATCCAGGCCTCGACGGCGGCGGCTGACGCCTGCAGCGACTCCGGGCGGGCCGGATCCACGGGCATCTCGAACCAGGCGTAGCCCTGCACGTAGCGGTAGATGCCGCGCAGGGAGACGTACGTGAAGTCCGCCGGCAGGAAGGGCACGAGACCGGTGAGGTCCTCCTCGTGGCTGCCCAGGCCGTGGAGCAGGATCACGACGGGCTTGCCGTCGGGCGCGGAGCCCTTCGGGTCCGCCCGCACCACGGCGTCCTCATCGATCGCCGAGGAGATCAGCTCGACCGGCGCGTACTGGGATGCATTCGTCATGCCTCGAGCGTAGCCGTCGCACGCGGGACGGGCGCGTGGGGAATCCGGGCAGGAAAGGACCCGCAGGCTGCGCATCTGCGCTGGTCGGATGGACGCTGTCCGACCACCTGCGGGTCCCGGCAGCTCGGTGGGATTTCGCTGCACGTCCGTCGATCTGATGATCCGCCGATGGCGGGTCAGGTCGATGGTCGCCTCAGCGGCGAGCCACCTCACTTGTCCGATAAGAAATCACTTCTCGGATCACCTCCCTTCTGTGTCCGACCACCGTACGACTGCCCGCACGGACAGGCAACGGAATATTCGAGTGCGACCTTGGAGTCGTTCTCACCTGCATGAACAGCTCCCAAGGTCGCACTCGGTGAGCGCGCAGGGATGCGAGCAGATTCCTGGGGCCGGCGCCCCACCAGCGACGCAGGGAGAGCTGCGCAGGGGTGCGAGGCACCCGATCGATCGATTGACATTCGATAGATTTGTGGCGACACTCGAAGCATGCCTTCCCGTAGCACCCGAGACATGCCCACCCGATTCGCCGTCGATGCCCTGCGCGCTCTCCTCGTCGTCGCTCTGCTGGTGGTCGCCGCCCTGCAGCTCGCCGTCCTCCCGTGGCTCTCGGGAGTCGTCGCCGAGGAGATGCCCGACGCGGCCTTCCTGCGGTGGCCGCTCCTGGGCCTGTCGATCCTCGGACTGGCGTGCGTCGACGTCGGCATCCTCTGCACCATCCGTCTCCTGGGATTCACCCGGCGCGGCGACGTGTTCTCGGCCCTGGCTCTGCGCTGGGTGGATGGGATCATCGCCGCGCTTCTCGCGGGAAGCGTGGTGTGCCTGGCCACGGTGACCTACCAGGCCTCGGCCGTCGGCGGCCCGCCGCTCTTCTCGTTGATGCTGCTGATGGGGATCGTGGGCGGGGTCGGCATGGCCCTGCTGATGATCGTCATGCGGTCGCTCCTGGTGCAGGCCACGACGCTGCGTGTCGAGATGGCTGCGGTGATCTGATGGCGATCATCGTCCGTATCGATGTGGAGCTCGCCCGTCGCAAGATGTCCGTCGGCGAGTTCGCCCAGCGCGTCGGGATCTCCCCCGCGAACGTCGCCGTCCTGAAGAACGGACGCGCCAAGGCCGTACGGCTCAGCACTCTCGAGTCGATGTGCGAGGTCCTCCAGTGCCAGCCGGGCGACCTGCTCGAGTGGGTGCCTGGGACGGAGGCAGCTGAGTCGGAGGCAGCTGAGACGGAGCACGGCTGAGACGGAGCACGGCTCAGCCGCAGCGCGTGCCAGGATGGTCGCCGACATCGATGTCGTCCCCGACGAGGAGTGCTGCCGTGCAGTCTGTCCTGACCGATTCCCTGGAGAAGGTGCTCGGGGACGCCGCCCCGCGCCCCGCCGAGCTGATCGGGGGTGCGCACGCCGCCGGGTTCCTCGGCGAGGTCCTGTCCGTGCAGGTCGCGCTGCTGCTCGACGAGCACGACGCCCCTGACACCGCATCCCCGGACCAGTTCGCCCACGCGTCCCGGAGCCTCGACGATGCCTCTGCGGTGGTGCAGGTGCGGATCTCGGGCGACCTCGCCCCGCGCGCCCGTCTCCACGTGGTGCGGCGCGTCCCCGTCGCGACCCCGGCGCCGCAGAACCCCGACGAGCACTACCTGGTCACCGAGCCGGGCGAGTACCCCGACCTCCTGGAGCCGGTGACCGACGGCTCCGTGCGCCTGACACCGGGGACCTGGGAGTCCCTGTGGATCGACGTAGTAGGCGCTGCAGAGGCCGACGCCGGCAGCCATGCGCTCACCGTGACGCTGACCAGCGCCGACGGGGAGCACGTGCTCGCCGAGCACACCGTGCAGCTGAGGATCCATCCGCACTCCCTGCCCGCCCTCGCGATCACCAACACCCACTGGTTCCACGCCGACAGCCTCTCGACCTACTACGACGTCGAGGTGTTCTCGGAGCGGCACTGGGAGCTCATCGAGGCCTTCCTCGCCTCGGCGCGCGAGATGGACGTGAACTCCGTGCTGACTCCCACGTGGACCCCGCCGCTGGACACCGCCGAGGGACATGCGCGCCCGACCGTGCAGCTGGTGGGCATCCGCGACCTCGACGGGCAGTACAGCTTCGACTTCCACCGGCTGGACCGCTGGTTGGGGATCTGTCGCGACCTGGGCTTCACGGGCATCGAGGTCGCCCACCTGTTCACCCAGTGGGGTGCGCGCTTCACCCCGGCCATCGTGGTGGAGACCCTCGGCGGGCTCGAGGACCGCTTCGGATGGCACGTCCCGGCGACCTCCCCCGCCTACCGCCGGCTGCTCGAGGCTCTCGTCCCCGCGCTGCGCGAGCACCTCCGGGAGAACTGGGACGGCGAGGTGCTCTGGCATATCAGCGACGAGCCGGGCCAGGACCACCTCGAGGCGTACCGCGCCGCGAAGGACCAGGTCTCCGACCTGCTCGAGGGCGCCCGGGTGGTCGACGCGCTGAGCTCCTACGACTTCGCCGCGCAGGGTGTGGTCGCGACCCCGATCGTGGCCACCGATCACGTGGGCCCGTTCCTCGAGGCCGGCTGGGCACCCTGGGTGTACTACTGCGTCTCCCAGAACCGCGACGTCGCCAATCGCTACATCGCCCTGCCGTCGGTGCGCAACCGTGTGCTGGGCCGGCAGCTGTTCGCCTTCGACGCCCCGGGCTTCCTGCACTGGGGATACAACTTCTGGTGGTCCCAGTTCGCTCTCGAGCCGATCGACCCGTTCCAGGAGACCTGCGCCGGTGGCCCCTTCTTCGGCGGCGACGCCTTCGCCGTCTACCCGGGCCCCGACGGGACTCCCTGGCTGTCGATCGGGCATCGCGTGTTCGCGCAGGCCATGGCCGACCATCGGGCGCTGACCTGGCTCGCCGAGCTCACCGACCGGCCGAGTGCGAAGGCGCTGATCGACGAGGGCGGCACGCTGACCTACTCGTCGTTCTCCTACGACGTGAGCGCCCACCTGCGCTCCCGGCACGCGGCCGACGAGAGGATCCTGGCGGCCCTGGCCGCGGGCTGAAGCGGCCGCGGGCTGAAGCGGCTGTGAGCTGAGTCGGCCGTGAGCTGAGTCGGCCGCGGGCGGGGTGAGCGGCGAGCGCGGACCCCGCCCGCTCAGACCTCCGGGTCGGCGAGGTCGCGGTCCGTCCCGGCGGCATCCCCGGCGGAACCGGCGATCTGGTCGAGCTCCGCGTCCTCCGCATCGCTCTCCATGCGGTCCTCGTCGCGGTTGCCCTGCTCCGCGGCGACCGTGTCGTCGGCCCCGCGCTCGCGGTCCGCGTCGACGCCGAAACCGTCCGCGTTGCGGGAGTCCGCGCCCTCGGCGGCCACCCGGTCGGTCTCCAGGGCGTCGTCGATGCTCACGTCCCCGGGCCCGTCCTCGACCGGGCGCTCGTACTCGTCCTCGCTGGTCTCTGCCAGCTTCTCCACCTCGGGATCCTGCATCGGGTCGGCCTGCTCGGCGTCGGCTGCGAGGTTCTCGGGGTCAAGGGGCTCGGGGTCAAGGCGCTCGGGGTCAAGGGGTTCGGTCATGGCATTCCTCCTGTGGTCACGTGGTCTCGCGTTGATCAGGACTGGCGCAGGGCGTCGATGATCGCCGCCCCGAAGGCGTCGAGGTCCCCAGGGTTCCGTGAGGTGATCAGGCGGAATCCCGTGGAGTCGTCGAGCACGACCTCCTGGTCGCTCCACTGCGCCCCGGCGTTGACGAGGTCGGTGCGGATGGTGTCGACGGAGGTGAGCTCGCGACCGTCGGCGAGGCCGGCCTCGATGAGCACCCAGGGGGCGTGGCAGATGGCGGCGACGGGCTTGCCGCTCTCGGCGAACGCCGTCACGAGCGAGCGGACCGTCTCGTCGGTGCGCAGGGCGTCCGCGTTCAGGGTGCCGCCGGGCAGCACGACGGCGTCGAAGTCGCCCGCCTGCACGGCGTCGTAGGTGGTGTCCACGGGCACCTCGGGGCCGAGGTCGTGGTCCACCACGAGGGTCTGCACTGTTCCCGCCTCCGTCGCCGCGACGGTGACCGTCGCGCCGGCGTCGCGCAGCGTGGCGAGGGGGCGCTGGATCTCGTCGGTCTCCGTGCCGAAGTTGCTGGTCAGCACAAGGACCGCACGGCCTTCAAGAGTATTGGTCATGAGCGTCACCTTCCGTCGAGAGGGACGGCGGCGGAGTCCGGCGTGCGGTGACGTCGACCTCCGGACCGCCTGTGCTCCCGACCGTAGCACCGTGCTCTCCACGGGTTCCACCGGTCGCTCCCGGAACTCTTCCGTGGCTCTCCCGTGGATCTCTCGCAGCTCTCCCGCCCTGCTCAGAGCCTGCTCTGCACGCCTCGAGGCCGCCATGGCGGAACCATGACGGCCTCGAGACCGCTGCGATGCAGGGAAGCGGGCAGCGAAGGGAGTGGATCAGTCCTGCGGGCGCGGGGGCACCGCAGGTCCGGCCGACGGAGCCGGCCCGGAGGCATCCGGACCGGCAGTCGTCGCCGGACCGGCAGTCGTCGCCGGGCCGGTCGAGCCAGTCGCCGGGCCGGTCGAGCCGGTCGCCGGGCCCGTGGCTGCAGGCTTGTGGGCCTCCGCCTTCTCCAGCTTGGCGAGCTGACGGGCCGCGGCGTCGCGCCCGCCGAGACCGAAGGCCAGCATCGCGGCAGCGGCGGCACCGATCACGAGAGCGCCGAAGGCCATCTCGATGATCGAGTCGGCCACGCCCATGGACTTCAGGCCCATGGCCACGAACAGGACGATCACGGCCCACTTCACGATGGTGCCGGCGGTGCCGCGGAGCACCTTGCCGACGATCATCGCGATGAAGAAGCCGGCGGCGATGATGGCTCCGCCGAACAGCACGTTGCCGCCCAGCTCGAGGATCTGGCTGAGGATCGCGGTGATCTGCGGGAAGCCCAGGGCCTGGGCGCCCATCACGGCGAAGAACAGCACCACGGCGATCTCGACCACGCGCAGCACGGTCGGGGTGGCGGAGGAGCCCTCCGGGAGGATGTCCTGCTTGGTGAGCCAGGCATCGATGCCGGAGCTCTCGAGGATCGGGCGGAACAGCCCGGAGACGAAGCGGCCGATGAGCACACCGATGCCCACCAGGACCACGGCGGCGATGATGTTCGGGATCGCGGTGAACACCGAGGTGAGCATCGCGGAGGCGGGGTCGGAGATCGAGGCGATGCCCAGGATCTGCAGCGCCGCGATGGACACCACGATCATGATCAGGGCGAACACGACCGAGGCGAGGATCTCGGGCACCTTCGACGCCGGAGCGGCGGGGCGACCCTGCGGAGCTTGTCCCGGGTGCCCGGGCTGCTGACCGGGCTGACCCGGATGGCCGGCCTGGCCCTGGGGTGCGGTCTGGGTCTGTGCACCCTGCGGGGCCTGGGCGGCCGCGGCCGGACGACCGGCGGAAGTCACGCCGCCGGTGGCCTTGTCGAAGCCGGACTGGGCGGTGCCCAGGAGCTTCCCGAAGTCCACCGCGTTCAGCGCGGTCACGATCAGGGCCTTCACGATCTTCGCGATCGTCAGACCGATGATGAAGACGAAGACGGCGCCGATGATGTTCGGGATGAACCCGAGGCCCTGCTCGAGCATCCCGATGACGGGCGTGAGCACCTGCGAGAGCTGGAAGATCCCCAGGATGAGGATCAGACCGAGCAGCCAGATGACCATCGAGGCGATCGTGCCGAGCGAATTGCCGAGAGCAGCTCCGTCGACGCCGGGCCGCCGGAGTGCCGGGACCTTCTGCGTCAGGCTTGCGACGCCTTTCTTGACCAGCATGGCCAAGATCGCGGTGATGATGATGATGACGACGGCAGCGAGGACTTTCAGTCCCAACCCCGCCCAGTCGACGTTCGATAGGGAATCCACGGGAACCTCCGGAGCTCGAGGGGAAGATGGTCACCGATCACGTCCGACGGCCCTGAGGTAAACCGGTCGGTCATCGGCCAAGGAACATTCACGATTCCTTCATGAAGAGCATGGTTTATGACCTACGTCACGTCCAGAACTGCAGGTGAGAGCGGAATACTGATTCCTGTTCGAGTGTCGTTTTTGTCCGAGATCTGGCGATTCACCGTCCTTCGGCCTCACGCCCCTCGGCCTCACGCCCCGCAGCCTCGCTGTCCCGCGGCCTCACGTCCCGCAGAACGTCAGGAAGTCCTCGCCGCCGTCTCCGGGCCCTTCGAGGTGCGCATGCTCGGCGCGACGCTCGAACGGCTCGCGCACGGCGTCCAGGAGCGTGAGCACCGGGTCGAGGTCCCCCAGATGCGCGGCTCGGAGGGCGGCGTCCAGGTGCACGTTGCGCGGGATGTGCACGGGGTTCGCGCGCATCATCCCTGCCCGGGCTTCGTCCGCCGCAGGCCCGGCACCCCGCAGCTCGAGAAGCCTCTCGTGCCACGCCCGGAACGGCGTCGGATCGGCGAAGAGGGCCGAGGGGTCCCCGTCGCTCAGGGCGCGGAAGAAGCCCGTGTGGTCCACCTGCTGCTCCTCGAGGAGTGCGAGGACCTCGGCGCCCATCGAGCGGACGGCATCCAGCCGGCCTCCCCCGTCGGCCGTCGGGATCCCGAGCTTCGCCGCCATCCCCCGGGCGTACGCGTCGAGATACGTCGGCTCGAAGCGCTCGAGCACCGCCGTCGCCTGCTCCACGGCGACATCCGGGTCCTCGTCGATCAGCCGCACCAGGGTCTCGGCGAACCGGGACAGGTTCCACAGCGCGATGCCCGGCTGGTTGCCGTAGGCGTAGCGGCCCCCGCGGTCGATCGAGCTGAACACGGCGCCGTGGCGATGCCGGTCCAGGAAGGCGCAGGGCCCGTAGTCGATGCCCTCGCCGGAGATGGTCATGTTGTCGGTGTTCATCACGCCGTGCACGAAGCCCACGAGCATCCACTGCGCGAGCAGCGTCGCCTGCTCCTGCACGACCGCCTCGAGCAGGGACAGGGACGGATTCGCCGCAGCGCGCGCCGCCGGGTGGTGACGCTCGATCGCGTACTCCACGAGGCGCTCGAGGACCTCGGTGCCGAGGTGCCACGCGGCGTATTCGAAGGTGCCCACGCGCAGATGGCTCGCCGCCGCGCGCACCAGGATCGCGCCCGGCTCCGGGGTGACGCCCTGGCGCGGGGCGATCTGCTCCCCGGTGCCGAGCACGGCGAGGGCGCGGGTGGTGGGCACGCCGAGCGCGTGGAGGGATTCGCCGACGACGGCCTCCCGCAGCATCGGCCCCAGCGGCGCCTTGCCGTCGCCGGCGCGGGCGAAGGGCGTGGCCCCGGCCCCCTTGAGGTGCAGGTCATGACGACTGCCGGCGGGCCCGCGCAGATCGCCGAGCAGCACGGCGCGGCCGTCCCCGAGCTGCGGATTGGGATTCCCGAACTGGTGGCCGGCATAGACCTGCGCCGTGGTGAAGGGATGCTCCGGGGCATGCGCGAGGGACGGTCGCGGGCACCCCTGCTCATCCACCTGTCCCGTGAGCAGGGCGATCCCATCGGGGGTGCGCAGCTGCTCCGGGTCAAGGCCGAGCTCACCGGCGAGCTCCTCGTTCAGCCAGAGCAGCTCGGGACGCGGCGGAGCGTCCGCCTGCCAGGGGATCGAGAGCTCCGGCAGAGCGGCGGCATAGGTCTGGGACAGGACCTGATCGTCCATGGCAATCGCCTCCTTCCCGCCACGCTACCGCCGCCAGGGGAAAGCCCTCTCTTGACACCGGGCGGCCTCAGAACGAAGACTGGTCCCCGATAATGTGCAACCGGGTTGCAAAACAGGACCCGGGGCCCGGCGTCGCAACGCCGACCACGGGACGACGAGAGCGAGGGAGCTCGATGAGCGGGATCGAAGGAAGCTCGTCAGTCGTGCGTCAGGCCAACGCCCGCGACTGCGTGCTCGCCCTCCGCGACGCCGCAGGGCCCCTGAGCGTCGCCGAGCTCGCCGCTCGCACCATGCTCTCGCGCCCCACCGTGGACAGCGTGCTGCAGGATCTCACGGCGAACGGCACCACCGTGCTCGCGACCACGGCCGCCGCCCGCGCCGGGCAGCCCGGACGCCCCGCACGGCGCTTCGCCCTCGACCCCTCGGCCCGCTCCGTCGCCGCCATCGATCTCGGCGAGCGCTCCGCGACCTGCGCGGTCACCGACGCCGCCGGGGTGGAGATCGCCCGCGCCACGGTGCCGATGGAGGGCGGGGAACCCGTCCAGGCGATCGAGCACGCACTGCGCGAGACCGGTACCGCCCCGGCGGCGATCGGGGTCGCCGTGCCCGGCATCGTCGGGGCCGACGGTCGCGTCGCCCGGAGCCTCGCCCTGCCCGGTCTCGTCGGCCGGGATCTCACCCGTGAGCTCGAGAACCTCCTCGAGGCCGACGTCGTGGTCGAGAACGACATCAAGCTCGCCGCCCTCGCGGAGCGGCATCTGGGGCCCCCCGCCGAGTCGATCGCCTATGTGCAGATCGGTCACCGCATCTCGGTGGCGCTGATCGTGGGCGGCACCATCCTGCAGGGCAGCCACCGGCTGGCCGGGGAGCTCGGCAGCCAGCGCGGCATGCGCTGGACGAGCACGTCCCGGCGCGGGCGCCTGACCTGGTCGACCGGGGACGAGGCCCGCCCGCTGCTCGAGCGGGCGGCGGCCGGAGAGCCCGCCGCCCAGGAGGAGATCGTCGCCTTCTGCGAGGAGATCGCGCCCCGGATCGCGACCGTGCTGCTGACCGTCGACCCCGAGCTGGTCGTCGTGGGCGGCGGCCTGTCCCGGGAGGGCGAGGCCCTGCTGGGTCCGCTGCGCCGGAGCCTGCATCACCTGCTCATGACTCCCGAACGGCCCGAGGTGGTCGCCGCGCGCCTGACCACCGACGGCTCCCTCACCGGGGCGCTGGGCCGAGCGTTCGAGCACGGCTCCTCCCGCATCGCCGGCGTGCCCGGCGTGCCGGCGCCGTGGAGCGCCTTCGCGCCGGCCCACGTGTCCTCGTCCTCGCCCTCGAGCGAGGAGCCCGTCGCGACCCTCTCCTGAGAGCGCCCCCACCTGCACCGGCCCGTCCAGCCCCCACGACATCCACACCGCCACCGCCACCGCCACCGATTCCACCCCCAGCACCCTCTCGCGAAGGAACACACCATGACCACCGGCATCAGCCTCGGCTTCAGCTCCTACAGCTTCCACTCCAAGCTCTCCACGGGCGAGATGACCCTGCCCGAGGTGATCGAGTGGGTGGCCGCGAGCGAGGGCGAGCACCTCGAGCTCGCCTCCCTCGGCGACGACGCCGACTCGGCGATCCCCACCATCAACTCCGATCCCGCCTACGTCGAGGAGATCCGCGCCGTCTCCCAGAAGGCCGGCGTGCCGCTGTCCACCCTCGCAATCGGCGCGAACCTCTCCACCGACGATGCCGAGGAGCTCGCCTCCCAGGTGGCCCGCATCAAGAAGTACGTGGACCTGGCCGAGACGCTCGGGATCCGCCAGATGCGCCACGACGTGGTGGGCCATCCCGGCCTCGAGGGCGATGACACCCCGGAGTTCGAGAAGGCGCTGCCCTCGATCGTCGCCGCCAGCAAGGAGGTCGCCCAGTACGCCGCGACCAAGGGCATCACCACGAGCCTGGAGAACCACGGCTTCTTCGTGCAGGCCGCCGATCGCGTGCGTCGGATCATCCACGCGGTGGACGAGCCGAACTTCCGCACCACCCTGGACGTGGGCAACTTCGTCTGCGTCGACGAGGCCCCGGAGGTCTCCGTCGCCCAGAACCTGCCGTACGCGATGGTCGTCCACTTCAAGGACTTCTACATCCGTCCGGCCGACGCCGCCCCCGGCGACGGCTGGTTCCGCAGCCGCGGCGGCAAGCACCTGCGCGGTGCGGTCGTCGGCAACGGCGATATCGACCTGCCGGCCGTGGCCCGCGCCATCAAGGCCTCCGGCTACAGCGGCTACGCCTCCATCGAGTTCGAGGGCTGGGAGGACTGCCTGCTGGGCTGCGAACGCGGCATCGCCAACGCCCGCCGTCTGCTCGAGAACGCCTGACCCCCACGTCACACCTTTCACCGCACCACCTTTCCACCCCTAAGGACCCCCTGATCATGACGAAGTTCCGAGTCGGCGTCATCGGCGCCGGCAGCATCGCCCAGTCCCACCTCACCGCATACTCCGAGAACGCCGACGTCGAGCTGATCGCCGTCGCGGACATGAACCTCGAGCGCGCGCAGTCCGTGGCCGACAAGTTCGGCGCCAAGCGCGCCTACGCGGATCCCCACGAGCTGCTCGCGGACGACGAGATCGACGGCGTGAGCATCTGCACCTGGAACAACTCCCACGCGAGCTGGGCCATCGCCGCGATCGAGGCCGGCAAGCACGTGCTGGTCGAGAAGCCGATCGCCCGCACCGTCGCCGAGGCCGAGGAGATCCAGCGGACCGCCGAGAAGCACGACCGCGTGGTGCAGGTCGGCTTCGTGCGGCGCCACTCCCCCAACTGCCAGGTGCTGAAGTCCTTCATCGACGCGGATGAGCTGGGCGAGATCTACTACGCCAAGGCCAGCTGCATGCGCCGGGTGGGCAACCCCGGCGGCTGGTTCGCGGACAAGGAGATCTCCGGCGGCGGTCCGCTGCTGGACATCGGCATCCACGTGCTGGACCTGTGCTGGTACCTGATGGGCTCCCCCAAGGTGGTCTCCGTCAGCGGCAACACCTACGACAAGCTGGGCAGCCGCGGGAACGTCACCACGATGCCGCGCTACAAGGCGGCGGACTACGACCCCAGCAAGAACACCGTCGAGGACCTCGCCAACGCCGTGATCCGCTTCGAGAACGGCGCCTCGCTGCTGCTGGACTGCTCGTACTCGCTGCACGCCACGAAGGACTCGATCGACGTGTCCGTCTACGGGGAGAAGGGCGGCGCGGAGCTCGAGCCGGCGCTGCACATCGCCACCGAGATGCACGACTCCGTGGTGAACATCGAGCCGCAGATCGCCTCGCGCACCTTCGAGTTCGGCGTCGGCTTCGCCAACGAGATCCAGAACTTCGTGGACGCGGGCCTGGGACGCGCCGAGTCGGTCGCCCCGGCCTGGCACGGTGTCGAGATCGTGCGCATCCTCGAGGCGATCTATGCCTCCGCCGAGTCCGGCCAGGAGATCTCGCTGGTCTGACAGCCGAGGTCCGGCCGATCCGGTCGCCCAGTCGATCCAGTCGATCCAGTCGATCCGGTCGATCCAGTCGATCCAGTCGATCCAGTCGATCCGGTCGCCCAGCCGATCCAGCCGACGACGGCCCCCACGAGCCGGGGAATGTGGAGTTACATGGGTCCATGACTCAGAATCTCCCGTTCCCCGGCTCGTCCTCGTCCGCCTCCCCGCACGGCACGTCCGGCCATGCCGAGCATTCCGGCCATGACCACGACGACGCGCAGGTGCCGCGCCTGGACGCCGCCGCCATCCCTCACTCCATCCGTCACGCCGCAGTCCTCGGGGCGCTGGACTCGATCCGGCCGGGTTTCTCGATGGATCTCGTGGCACCCCACGACCCCAAGCCGCTGCTCGCCCAGGCCCAGGCACGCTATGACGCCGGTGTCGACATCGACTACCTGGTCAGCGGGCCCGACGAATGGGTGCTGCGGCTGACGCGCAAGGGCTGAGCGTCCCCCCCCCCCCCCGAGAGGCTCCTGTCCGTTCGCGCGCATCGCTCGCCGACATATTGACATCGTGACGCCGGTCACAGAGTCTGGAGGGGGTGGCCGCGCCCCGGTGGAACCGGGCACGGACAGGCCGCCCATCAGGCAAGGAGGCCTCCCATGACCAGCAATCGCGCCATCGCCTATCAGGGACCCGGCAAGGTCGATGTGGTCGACATCGACTACCCGACGTATGAACTGAAGGACGGTCCGGGGGTGAACCCGGACAACGTCGGCCGAAAGCTCCCCCACGCCGCGATCCTCAAGGTCGTCACCACGAACATCTGCGGCTCCGACCAGCACATGGTGCGCGGTCGCACCACGGCCCCGGAGGGTCTGGTGCTGGGACATGAGATCACCGGCGAGGTGATCGAGACCGGACCCGGCGTCGAATTCATCCAGAAGGGCGACCTGGTCTCGGTGCCCTTCAACATCTCCTGCGGCCGCTGCTCCCTGTGCAAGAAGGGCCGCACCGAGATCTGCTTGAACGTGAACCCCGATCGGCCCGGCAGTGCCTACGGCTACGTGGACATGGGCGGCTGGGTGGGCGGACAGGCCGAGTACGTGCTGGTGCCCTACGCGGACTGGAACCTGCTGAAGTTCCCGGACGCGGACCAGGCGATGGAGAAGATCCTCGACCTGACGATGCTCTCGGACATCCTCCCCACCGGCTTCCACGGCGCGGTCACCGCCGGGGTCGGCCCGGGCTCCTCGGTGTACATCGCCGGTGCTGGCCCCGTCGGCACTGCCGCCGCGATCGGCGCGCAGCTGCTCGGCGCCTCGGTCGTGATCGTGGCGGACATGAATGCGGACCGCCTGGCCAACGCCGCGAAGCACGGCTGCGAGACCATCGATGTCTCCCAGGAGGATCCCCGCGAGGGGATCACCCGGATCCTGGGCCGCGAGGAGGTCGACGCCGGGGTGGACGCCGTCGGCTTCGAGGCCCGCGGCCACGGCAAGGATGCCGGCGAGGCGCCGGCGACCGTGCTGAACACGCTGATGGACGTCACCCGGGCGGGCGGCGCCCTCGGCATCCCCGGCCTGTACGTCACGGGCGATCCGGGCGGCGTCGACGAGGCTGCCCAGGAGGGATCGCTGTCGCTGCGCCTCGGCCTGGGCTGGGCGAAGTCGCTGTCGTTCACCACCGGCCAGTGCCCCGTGATGCGCTACCACCGTCAACTCATGGAGGCGATCCTGCACGACAAGGTGCAGATCGCGGACGCCGTCAACGCCACCGCCATCTCCCTGGACGACGCCCCGAAGGGCTACGCCCAGTTCGACGCGGGCATCGCCAAGAAGTACGTCATCGATCCTCATGGTGTCACCGGGAAGGTCGAGGCGCTCTGACCGGAACGATCATCGGCACGGTCAGAAGGGCGGCGGGTCGTCCCAACCATCCGAGGGCTTCGGTGGCGGAGCGGGCGGGCAACCTTCCGCCCGCCTCCTGACGCTGCGGCGTTCCTCGGCGCTGCGCTCTGCCGGGGGCGTCCGCTCCTGCTCCTCACGCAGCCGGGCGGCGTCGGCATGGGCACGTTGATGCTGCTCCCAGGCGGTGGCGAGGAGCGTCGCGAGGATCGGGGTCAGGAGATCCCGTTCCTCGCGGGTGCGGGCACGGATCTCCCGGTCGATGTTCCAGGTGGTCCCGATCGGTCTGCGACCGGCGGCGTCCCGTGCGTGATCTTCCGGGTCCTCGGGGGCCCGAACCGGATCGGTGCGCCCGGCGGTCTTCTGCTGATGGTGCAGCCAGCACAGTCGGTGGAGATTCCAGATGCTGGTGGGCCCGCCCCGGTCAGGATGCTCGTGGTCGTATTCGAGGATGTGGTCGTCCTCGGCGGCGAGAACGGTGGGCCTTGCGCAGCCCGGGGCCGCACAGACCGGGTGCCGCAGGCGCAGCTGGAGGCGCATCTGAGCGGTGGGCTGGTAGGTCTCCGCCACGACCGGGAGGTATGCGCCGGTGATCGGGTCGGTGAGGATCCGCTGCCAGGTGCTGTGGCCTGCGGCGAGGTCGCGGGCCTGCTCCGCGGGGATCGGCGTGATCCCGTTCAGCGTGGCGGGTGCGTCCTCAAGCCCCATCAGCGTCATCGCCGGCACGGTGACCAGGATCTTGTACGCCGTGGACGTCTCCTGGACCGGGTCGATGTCGAGCATCGAGTGGGTGAGGATTGCATAGCGCAACGTGGCCAGGGAGAGCGGCCGTCCCCGCTCCCGAATGTTCTCGTCGATATCGAAGGGCAGCGGCCCCTCCAGTTCGTCCTGGAGGGCATGGCGCTGGGCTTTCTGCACGTCCCTCGCGCTGACGTCGAGACGATGCGCGAGCGCCGTGATCTCCGGGATAGGCCCGCTGACCAGGAGCGTCGCGGTGCCACTCTCGGGATCTGTCATGTCGAGCCGCACGTCCCGCACCGGTGACTGCGGCATGGTGAGCGACCCGGCGCTCACCAGGGCGACGAGCAGACGCACATGACGCTCGAACTGGCTGCGGGAGATCGACCGCAGGTCCCAACCCGCCACGTGCGCGTCGACGATCCCGACCTGCTCGTCGCTCAGCCGGCGCATCCGCCGCAGCAGATAGTGGTGGAAGTCCTCGGGCAGATCACCGGCGGCGAGCACGTCGTAGGTCAGCGGCATGAGCTCGACGCTGCGGTGGGCATCGCGGATCTGAGCCTCTGCCTGCGGGATGCTGCAGCGGAGTCCCAGGGCGACCTTCATCGCGGAGATGTCGGCATCATCCAGGCAACCCGACGCATCGGGATCACGGGTGAAGAACTCCGTGAGCAGCAGCATCTGCTCCGCATAGAGCTTCGCGCGCTCACGCATCGAGCCGAAGATCGCCCGGACGCAGACAGCCTGACCCTCGTCCTCCTCCGCCTCGGCGTTCTCGACGATGCGCTCTTCGGTGAGCTCGATGCGGGCGCGCACGGGCCAGGTGGGGATGTCTCCCTTCAGTTCCTCACCCATGACGCCCTCCTCGACTTCCGACGACCCGATCAGAACCGTCCGCAGATTCTCTCGGTGGCTACCCTACGACCGAATACCTTCATTCTATATCGCAGCTCCGACATTTCACGGAATGGGCGCGTGGCGGGGAAGAATTGTGGATAACTACCCTGTGGGGAGGAGAGGTCGACCGCCGGACGACGGTATGAGCAGATGGTCGGGCAGCCAGCGGGACGGCCAGCTAAACAGCCTGCGGAACGGTCAGCAGGGCAGCAGGGCAGCAGGGCAGCCAGCGTGACGGTGAGAGCGCCGAGGCTCGGCGGAGAGGCGGGGTGATGACAGCGCGTGAGCGCAAAAGCGGAGGCGATGGAGCGGCGCGCTCTAACGAGGCGACGCGAAGGTGGAGCGAGCTCGGCAGGTCCCGCGGTGACGCGATGGGCAGGTGACGCGATGGACCGACGTGCCCCTGGATAGGCATCCATCCAGGTCAGAGGCCTTCACGTCGACGCCTGAGCTCCCCTCACATCGATGTCAGATAGACCTCGGAACAAGACCTCTGAGGGGGAGATCTCCGCGCATCCTTCACGCGGGCGAAGTGGCGTGGAGTTCCCGCCAAGACACGCTCCGGACTCGGCACAGCTCACCCTCGAGCCTCACCGGCCGCACCAGCCCGACCGGTGCCACCGGTCCTACCGGCCTCACCGGTCTCGCCGGTCTCGCCGGTCTCGCCGGTCTCGCCGGTCTCGCCGGTCTCGCCATCGAGACTCGCCATCGAGACTCGCCATCGAGGCGCAGCAATGAGCCACGTCGACGGAAACTCCATCAAAATCGATAACCCGTGGGGCCGACTCGAAGATGCTTCATTCTGAATGTCAAGCCCCGGGCTGAGAATGTGGATGGGGCATCATTGTGGAGGACAATTCGACGCGGATCCGCCGGGCGGGGTGCTGCGCATCTTCCGCTGCGTCCGCCCCGTCGGCCCGTTTCTCCGTGTCACACCGTGTCCATCAGTGCCCTTTCGTGTCCCTCCGTGTCCCCCCGTATCACTCCGTGTCCCTCCGTGTCACAACCTGCCCGCCCGTGCTCCGGCCGCAGTCGTCTGTGCCCCGTTCGTGCTCCCGCACGTCCGCCCCTGCGCGGGTCGGTCCTCGCGCGCGTCGGCCCTCCCGAGCGCGTAAGGTCGAGGCATGACAGAACGCACCACATACCTCCTGGTGGACGGCGAGAACATCGACGCCACGCTCGGCATCTCCGTGCTCGGCCGTCGGCCGCAGCCTGAGGAGCGTCCGCGCTGGAACAAGCTTCTCCACCACGCCGAGGTCTCGTGGGCACAGCCCGTCAAGGGCCTGTTCTTCCTCGCGGTCGGCGACAGCCTGCCGTCGGGCTTCGTCCAGGCGCTGATCGCGCTGGGCTACAAGACGGTCCCGCTGCGCGGCGAGGGCAAGGTCGTGGACATCGCTATCCAGCGCACGGCCGAGGCGCTGCAGTCGCGCGCGGCGGACGTCATGCTGGTCAGCCACGACAAGGACTTCGTCCCGCAGATGACGGATCTGGCGGCGACGCCGGACCGCCGCACCGCTCTCGTGGGCTTCCGCGAGTTCATGGCCGCGGATCTCCAGGAGATCCCGGGCATCGAGTTCCACGACCTCGAGTACGACGTCGCCGCGTTCACCAGCAAGCTGCCCCGCGTGCGGATCATCGACATCGACGACTTCGATCCGCTCGAGTTCATCTGAGGCACGGTCGGGGGGGGGCGGCGCGGCCCCCCCCCCCTCCCCGGGGTGTGGTGATCAGTGCTGGCGGAG
>NZ_JBQSXM010000025.1:0-33512 GCF_052378285.1 Brachybacterium sp. AOP3-A1-3
GCACCACGTCACCGCCTGAAGGTCGCTCGTCTCGTTCTCGAGGACGGGTGGCCGATCAGCGAGGTCGCCGCCCGCTTCCAGGTGTCCTGGCCGACCGTGAAGTGATGGGTCGACCGCTACCGGGCCGGCGAGTCCATGCAGGACCGGTCGTCACGCCCAAGATCGTCGCCGAACAAGACCGCGAAGACGGTGTCAAAGCGGTGCGTGAGCCTACGAATGCGACTGCGGGAAGGACCCGTTCAGCTCGCTTCCCGACTCGACATCGCACCCTCCACCGTGCATCGCATCCTCACCACGGCGCGCCTGAACCGGCTGTCCTACGTCGACCGGGCCACCGGTGAACCCGTCCGCCGGTACGAGCACCCCCACCCCGGGTCGCTGGTTCACGTGGACGTGAAGAAGCTCGGGAACATCCCCGACGGCGGCGGCTGGCGCTACGTCGGTCGCCGCCAGGGCGGGAAGAACCGCGCCGTCACCCCAGGCAAGCCGCGCAATCAGTACGGCGGCCCCAAGCTTGGGTACGCGTTCGTGCACACCGTCATTGACGACCACTCCCGCGTCGCGTACACCGAGGTCCACGACGACGAGACGGCCGTCACCGCCGTCGCCGTCCTTCGCCGGGCGGTGCAGTGGTTCGCCGGCCATGGCGTCACCATCGAACGGGTGCTGTCGGACAACGGTGGGGCGTACCGGTCGCACCTGTGGCGCGACACCTGCGAGGCCCTGTCGATCACGCCGAAACGGACCCGCCCGTACCGCCCGCAGACCAATGGGAAGGTGGAGCGCTTCCACCGGACGATGGCCGACGGGTGGGCCTACGCCCGCTGCTACACCAGCGAGCAAGAACGCCGCGACGCGCTCGAGCCGTGGCTGGGGCACTACAACGAAGTGCGGCCGCACACCGCGTGCGATAACCATCCGCCACTCACCAAACTCAGAGCGGCTGGCTACTCTTCGGCGGCTTCGACGCCCACGCCAGGCGACTCCTCGGTGAAGAACTCGGGGTCCGAGTAGGGAAGGATCGTCCAGTGGAGATCCTCCGCCGAGTCGATCCGGCTGGGAACGGAGGCGTCTTGTTGGAGGGTGTGGTCCTGGATCAGATGCATCTAAACTACCTTGGCCGCTCGACGAATCTGCTCCACGATCCCCCCGGCGGGTATGTCCAGCGGCGAGGCGATCTGGTCGGCTGCACGGTCGACGTAGAAGCCAACCTGCTTGTCGAGGTTCCGCTGCCGCGCCAACCCATGGAACGTCTCCAAGTCCGGCAACTGGTAGTACTCGATCCGGCGGTCTGGGTCCCAGAAGCCACCCAGACCTGACGCAAACTGCTCCGCCACCTGCAGCTTTTCTGCATGTGGTGTGCGGGTGGTGCGTAGTCCGTCCGGAACCCGAACCAGGCCAGGTTCGCGAGGTTGCACTCCGTAGAGGCCCAAAGGTGCACTCCACTCCCACTCGGCGGCCTCGTACAGCCAGCGTGCCTTCGCCACTTCCTCCATCGCGAGCACCAGGAGCGCCTGAGCCCGGCCAGCACTGCCCCGGTCCGCCAGGGCGTGGGCATCCTCCACAAGCGCCACCGCGTTCGCCATCAGGGACTTCCACCATCGGCGCGCGAAGTCTGCGCTGACCTCTTCAACCTGCGGCTCGCCCATTCAGCGAGTATCTCGCGTCACCGGCCGATCCTCGATCAACGTGTCCGGTCAGTACATCTAGGTGATGCTGTGGATCGCCTCAGTTTGGACCTGGCAGCAGCCCACCGCCTCAAACATATGGGGTGGCAATCTCCCGGTATAGCAGGTCGGCGTCGCTTGCGTTCAGCGCGGCAGCGCGCACTGTCGCAAGGGTGAAGTCCAATACTCGGAGGCGGCCATCAACTCGAGAGATCGACTCGATGCGATGGAACCTGTCGCCGTACGACCTGGCGAAGCGGGCCATCCCTCGAAGTTTCGCCAGTGAGTCGGGCAGCCAGGCTCCGTGGGGGTCGATGATGCTCCCCTTCACTCCCTCAGTGGTGTCGATGAAGAAGAGGAAGTCGGGGCGGAGTGTCCGCCAGTCGCCGTGTCGGTCCTGATAGGCGAGGCTCATTGAATCTCTGCCGCCGGTGGGATTTCGGTACCAGGCGAGTAGGTCGCCGCGTGCCGTCTCGGTGTCGAGCACCTCGATCTCGTCGGGGTTGAGCTTTCCGACCGGGAACATGCCTTCTTCGTCCGAGAGCAGGTGCAGTGGCCGGCGCTCGAGGAGTTGAGTTGCGTCGCCGATGAAGCGTTTGGTCTCCTCTTGTCGGTTCTTCGGCAGTGCCATCGAGACCAGCTGTGGGTCGGTGCTCATCGCGGTGATCTCGGCGTAGAGGCTCTGGCGCGACTCGGAAAGCCCCTTGATAGAGACACGGTGCTTGTCCAGCCACTCGGCAGACAGTGCATCGGCTGTCTCGTCCAGTTTCGGCCGGGTCTGGGGGAGCATCGCCAGCGCCGCAACGCGGACGTGGGCATCGCGCAGGATGTCCTCGTCATCGGCGTCCTTGGCGAGGTGGTCGAGGTAGGTTCGCGCGATGTCCGGGGTGATGTTGCGAGCGCCGTGGCGATATGCCTCCTGGATCGCGCGATCGTCCGCCTCTTCTGTCCAGGTGTCGTCCGAACGCAGACCGTGGTGACCACGGACCGTTCCCCCGGCGACCGTGAGCACGTCCTTCTGGGCTTTCCCGAGCTCCTTCGGGTATTGGGCTGCCAGCCCGTTCATGACACCGTGCAGGCGCTCATGCGCAAACTGGCCGGCGTCTGGCACAAGTCGATCGGCGGCTAGTGCATGGGCCAGTGACGTCAGGCGCTTGATCGGGTTCGCGTGCTTCCTCGGTAGCGTCTCGGTGGGGAGGTCCGAGAACAGCTCCCACACCTCGTCGGGAACCGCGGGGTTCGGCGTCATGAGCAGCGGATCGATCAGGACCCGCTTACCGGTGTCGCTCTCACCGTCGAGGACCTCGCTACCCATGATTTTCTCCAGCACGAGGCTGGCAGTGGCCTTGTTGAACTTCGGGAGGATGCACTCGACGCTGTTGAGAAGATCATCGCCTTCGACGCGTCGGGCCAACGGGGTGCGGATCATCCGTCCCAGCAGCTGCGTGATGTGGGTTTCGTCCTTCGCGGGACGGAAGGAGACCATGACCTCAGCCCGGGGGCAGTCCCAGCCGGTGCTGATCGCATCCTTTGCCAGGAGCACGCGGATGTAGCTGGCGTCCTGCACTCGCTCGGGTGAGATGTAGGGAACGCTGTACGGCCCGAACGCCTGAGCTTTGTGCTCGCCGAACACGTGAGCGATCGCTTCGTGGCCCAGCTCAGGCCATTCTTCATAGATCGCATCGATGGCCGCAGCCATCTCGGTGGGTGATGGCTTGTTTGGCACCTGGAGCACGAGCAGTGGGTTGACCGGATCCAGTTCGTTCTGTGCCGCGGCGTACTCCGACCAGGCAGCGGACATCGCTTTGACCTTGCGGACGCCTCGGCGGAGCAGCACCGTGTTGAAGTCTCCGGACTCGGCTGGGAAGTCGAGCACGATGTCGTCCTTGAGTAGGCCTGACTCTTGGATGCGGACTGTGTCCACCTCGATTGTGCTCAAGTGGACCCGGTTCTCCTTCACCTGGGCCGCTGCCATTGCTTCCTCGAACCGCTGCACGGTGGCGGAGATGCCCCACACGATTGGGATTGGAGGGACACCGCTGTGACCGTTGATGAGCCGCTTCACGATGGTCGGGGTATCGGACGAGGATCGGCGGCCCATGCCGCGGTGAGCCTCGTCTAGGACCATGTACAGAGTGAGGTTCGGGTCCTCGATTGTGTTCCGCAGCGTGTCCCAGAAGGTGAACGGGACTGTGTCCGGGTGCGAGTCCATGCCCGGCAGCGCGTCAGCGCCGTCGTGGCCGCGGACGAGCAGGCTGTTTCGCGAGAGCTTCGAGGTGTTGACGAAATAGACGTTGCCCGGTTGGAGCTTTGAGTGGCGGAACGGATGTTCCACAGTGATCAGCCGATTCCTCAGCCGGTCCGATGCCTGCTGGAGGCGGTGCCGGGTCTGCTGGTTCAGGGACGGGTCGTCGCTGAACCACAGTACGACCGCTTTGGGGTCCGGAACTACGTCGAAGTCGTCGCTTCCCCAGAACAGTGCTTCGATCACGGCCGCGGCCATGATCGTCTTGCCTGAGCCGGTCACGGAGGCGAGTGCTACCGAGCTGACCCGCTTGCTTGCGCTGCGGTAGAAGTCGCGCGCTGAGGCGAGTTCCCGGAGCGTGTCGCCAACGGCGTCGGCCTGGTAGTCCTTGAGGGTGAAGCGCATCAGAAGTCACCAACGCTTTCGCAGTTGCGGAGGTAGTCCTCGTAGAGCCGCACGGTTTCGATGTTCGGGATCTCAGCCGCGACCTGCTGGTAGCGGCCTTCGTCGTCCGTCACGATATAAGCGATCCTCACACCCTCGGCAGCTCCGAGAGCGGCGAGGAACTCCGCGGACTGGTCGAGGTCATTGATGATGCCGTAGCTGTCAGCGACTTCCCATCCATCGGGGATCGTATCGATCCGACGTCCGACTGATCCGGCTCGAAGCCAGAGCATCGGCGCGATCGCAGCAAAGGCCCGATCCGTGCTTACCCGCCACGGTGACTCGTACGTCAGAGTGAAGAAGGACGCATTCTCTGCGAAGCCCTCGGCCATGGGGAACTCGTCGACAAACCGATAGTCACCCTTAATCGGCTTACCGTCCGGGGTTTTGCCGGTTATGGCAGCACGTATCCGAGGTTTGGTGATGTAGTCGCAGATGCCTAGCTGTTCCCACTCTGGGTCGCCGGGACGCTTCCCTTGCTTGCGAAGCTTGACCTGTTCTTCGGCGGAAACCTCGTTGTTAGTCACTGAAATACACTGACGCCGGCCCCCGTCCTGCCGGTTGAGCCGCATAATGGCCTGTGCGGTAGTTCCGGAGCCAGCGAAGAAGTCAAGAACCACAGCTTCCTTCTTGTGCTCGAGTACCGCGCGCAGGGAATCCTCCACAGCGTATAGAGATTTGGGGAACGGGAAATCGCGACCTGGCAGCATCGCGCGCAACATTCTTGACCCAAACTCGCCGGCGGAATGCCCGGACCGATTCCAGACTGTCTTGGGGAACCTGCGCCGTCCGTCTTCGCCCATCTCAACAATCACGGAGCCGTCCGCTGCGCTGCCTGTGACTGTCAGCTCGCTTCTCTCGATGCGCTGAATCTGGGCCTTGCCGAGATAGAGAACCGACCAACGACCGGTCTTCGCATCAAAAGCCCCTAGTTTCGCAAAGCCCTTGTCAAGAAGCTCCTGCAAATATTCCGGCGAAGTACGCCAGTTTGCCTCAATGCCATTAGCTCGGATCGGCCACAGCGTCTGTAAGCCGTCTTCGTCAGGGACGGTTCGCGGGTCCATGTCGAGGGGAATGGGTTGACCAATCTTGGAGATACGCTTCGCGCCTACGTCCACGTAGATGGGATAGAAAAGATTTGGTCGATCAATGCGACGAGAATTTGACCCTCCCCGCATCAGCCACTCCCAGCGCACCTTGTTCGCTCTCGAACCACTTTCTAGCTCACTGAGAAGATCATCCTTTAGTCGCGCGGGAGATGCGGACCCAAAGAAGCAAAAGAATGCATACTCTTCAACTCTAGCGAACTCTGCGCCTCTCGCAACACCGTTAGGATTGATTACAACCGTCACCATCTGCTGACGAGCTTCCGGGAATATCTGCTCTAAGAGCATCCCGAGCCGAAGATACTCTTTCTCGTCAATGGTTACGACGAGGACTGAGTCCTCGGGGTTAAGTAGGCGTTTCGCGACCCGCAGTCGCCTCTCCATGAAGGCCAGCCATTTGGAGTGTCGGTAAAGATCGTCGCCCTCGACATAGTCGTTGTTGTACTTCCAGTCGCGAGCGCCGGTGTTGTAAGGGGGGTCGATATAGATCGCGTCGACTGACTTCTCATGTGTGAATGTAAGCTGCTCTAGTACATGGAAGTTCTCGCCGTTAATGACGGTGTGGGATGGGTTGGTGCCACCATGTTCCACAGATCCATCCGGCCAAAGTCCAGGGTAAATGCGGTCGCGGAATTCTGCCACGAGCACCAGATCGTCAATTGAGACGGAAGTGGTCTCGGTTTTCTCGCCGTTCGGCGTAGAGATCTGAGCCGTGCCGCTGCTGAGTGTGTTGATGGTCCAAATTCGCTGGTCACCACGAGTCGTTGATCCTCTTGGGGGGAGGACTCGGACCTTGCTGCCCTTGCGAATCTTGTGACCAGCCAGCTCGACCGCCTCGGGCGCGTGCCTCTCGAAGTTCAAACCGAAGGGCAGACGCTTCTGCAAAGGCTGGATCTCGGCTTCCAAGTCCTCACCGAGCTGCGGGTCAAGCTGCTTAGCAGCGCGCAGAAGGTCCGATAACCTCGACATCCTCATCCTCACGTCTACTGGGTCGAGCCACCTTCGCACTGGTCGACGGGGTGTTTACTCGCGCTCGATCTTATCGGCCGACGGGTGAGCTCCGACCAGGCGAGAGCCGCGCCGGCTACTCGGCGTCGGGGAAGAGGGTTGGGTCAACGTGTTGGGATGTTCAGGAGACGTCGGTGACGACGCTCTGATACTGGCCGATGCGCAGCTGCTTGGACGTGGTCAGCTCGACGGGGATCGTGCCGCTCTCACCGGTGTTCGACTCCCACTCGACGCCCCAGTGGGCGGTGATGTTCACGCTGTATAGCCCATCGGGCTGCTCATCGCTCATCTGCTCGTAGATGTGGCCGCAGTCGGGGGAGGGGTCGATCCCGGTGCCGGGGTACTCGGTGCCGGGGCCCTCGCACTCGATCGTGGTGCCGTCTCCCATGTCGATCGACATCCCTGAGAACGTCGCCGTCGCGGTGACGGTTACCGCGCCCGCCGACGCGCTGGTTGTGTTCGGCCCCGTCGTGGTCTCGCCTGGGTTGGATACCCAGAACCACACCGGGAGCCCCACGGCGCCGAGGGTCTCCGTGTCGTTCGGCGTGGAGGCGATCTCCGGGGCCTCCAGACCCATCTGGGAGAGCGCGGTCTGCGCGAGCTCGGCAGGATCCACCTGAGGTGCGGGCGCCTCGCCGGCCTCCTGGGGAGTGGGGTCTTGGGCAGGCGGCGCCGGCGCCGGCGCCGCCGGATCCGCTGGGTCTGGCTGGGCTTGGGTCATGCCGTCGACGAAGGCGGTGGGTCCCCCGTTCTGCCCCTGCACGTACGCGCCTTCTGGGTAGTACGTCGCTCGAGAGCCGTCATCGAGGACCTCGACGTTGTCTGGGCGGTCCGAGGAGACCGAGGTAGGGGACCCGCTCGAGTAGTTCCCGACGCTGGTCCGGCCGCTGTTGCTGACGGAGGTGGTTCCACCTCCACCACCGCCCCCGGAGGACTTCCCGCTATTGCCAGAGGACTTGCTGCCCCCGCTTGACGAACTGCCGCCGCCAGACGACTTCCCCCCGCCGGACGAGCTGCCACCCCCACCAGAGGACTTCCCACCACCCCCACCGCCGGAGGAGGCGCCAACTTCGACTGTTGCGCTGCCTCCGCCTCCGTTACGAATAGAGACGCTACCTTCGCCATCTCCATCTGCCCATGCAGGACTTGTGGCCAGGAGAATGCCGGTCGTTGCACTGATGGCGATTAGCCCTCGAAGTGAGCGTCGCATGTCGTCCCCTCGTCGTAGTAGCCCTGCTCCTTGATCATCCAGGGCTCAGAGTCAGATTCCTTCACCAGCGTGAAGCTGCCGACGCTCTCGTCCCGCTGGTTGGTGATCTCCACGGGCTTGCCGTCCTTGGTCGCTTTCAGCGCGCTGGAGTCCTGACAGAACTCCACGACCGCGGTCGTTTCCGTCTCTTCAACCACGTCCCAGCGGGAGAGCTTCGTTTCTCCCGTGACCACCGCACCAGTCTCGGCTCGTTCCTCATCGTCGGCTCGCTGCTTCTCCGCCAACTCGGGAACGAAGAAGTCGTCGATGTAGCTGGTGTCCTTCCACCCGTCAGCTGCGGCTGCGTCCGAGGCCTCAAACGAAGCCGTGATGCGCTCTTGGGGCGTGGCGTCGGCGGGGTCTGCCGTGGGCGGGGCCTCTTGGCTGGTGGCCGTCGGGGTGGGGTCCTCTTCGCCGTTGCTGCTGGTGCAGGCGGCGAGGGGGAGTGCGAGGAGCGAGGCCAGCGCGATCGTGGTGAGTGTTCGCTGTCGGATCATCGGGTGGTCTCCTCGATGGCGGGGATAGGGGTGGTCATGGGTGCCTCAGATTGCGATGCGGTGGGGTGCGGGGGCGGTGTACATCAGCGCCTCGGTCTCGGGCATGAGGTCGTAGTCGTCGTCGACGGCGGCGATCTGGGCCTCGAGGTCGTGGGTGATGCGCTGGTGGAGGTCAGGGTCGTGGGTGGCTGCCTGGAGGCGGTAGCGCCAGAGCTGCTCGTGCAGGGACTCGACAAGCAGGCCCTGCTGGGTGGCCCACAGGGTGGTCTCGATATCGCCGGCGTCGAGAGCGCGCTGGGCAAGCTCGTGGGCGAGGTCGAGGACGGTATCGGTCATCCGGTACTGAATGGTGATGGACCAGCGGTAGCGGCTGCGGCCGCCGCCGGCGAAGGGGGTGCCGCGCACGAGCTTGAGGGCCTCGGCGAGTTGCTCATCGGTGGCGTCCTGGTGCAGCTCGGCGATCTGCTGGATGTAGGCCCAGTCTGAGGTGATGTGCTCGTCGAGCGTGTAGGACCCGTCGGCGCCGTTGGCGCGGGGGAGGTACCTGGTGCCGTCGTCGGCGGCGCCGAGCCACTTGCGGGCCCGGGAGATGCGCTGGTGGCGGGTGCTGTCGGCGACGCGCTTGGTGGGCCAGAGATCGGCGAGGAAGTCGTTCTCGGCCTTCCCGGGCTGGAGGTAGATGTAGGTGACCGTCTCGGTGAGCTCGGCGAGGCGCTTCGCCTCGAGGGCGCCGGTGGCACCGAGGATCTCGACGGGGCCGAGTACGCGGATGTACGGGTGCTCGGCAGGGAGCTCAGGGTCGCCGTCGCGCTGCGCTGCGGTGAGGATCGTGCTACTGGAGGGTTGGACGATGGCGACCGGGCGCAGCGGCGTCGCGGGAATGTCCTCCTCGGCCGGCTGCCCGGCGGGCCCCTCAGTGGTGGGCTCGAGGGTGGAGGCCGCACCGAGGGCTCGCAGGACGGCGTCGTAGTCGGAGTCGGTGAGGTGCTGTGGGGTGAGCTCGAGGCCGAGGGGCTCGAGGCGTGCGGCCTCGAGGGACTCGATGTGCATCCTCCACTCGGACAGGTCGGTGTGCTGGTCGCTGGAGATGACGGCGACGGCGATCTGAGGGCGGGCGTCGACGATGCTCTGGAGCCGGCGCTTCTCGGTGAGGGAGAGGTCGGTGCCGATGATGATGATCTCGGGTGCCCAGAGGTCGGTGGCGTCGCCTGCCTGGCGGGCGTGCTGAGCCGAGTCGTGGCCGAGCTCGTCCAGTACCTCCTGGTCGCGCTCGAGTTTGGCTTCGAGGTCGTCGAGAAGCTCGGTGACCGTGTCGCGGTAGGTGATTCGGCCGGACCCGAGGACATCCTCGAGCTCGGGGCAGACGCCGACCGTGGTGATCGCCAGGTCGTCGGCCCACTGCGAGGTGGCCAGGGAAACCGTCAGGGCCCGCATGACGGGCACGGAGGTCTGGGAGGCGGCGTGGATGCCGAGTGCGGCGAGGTGCTCGAGGTCCACGAGGATCTGGTGGCCGTCGGGATCGGTACCGATCGTGACGAGTGCTGGGTAGGGCGCGACGATGTCGGCGATCGTCTCGTCGTCGGCGAGGGAGGCCGTGCGGGGCAGCAGCCACGTGGCGGGGTCCTCGGTGGCCTCGAACGGGGCGGGCAGCTCGTGCGGTGCCGAGGCGTACAGCTCGAGGTGAGCATCGGTCAGACGTGCCAGGCGGACGTCGGGGAGGGTCTGGCCGTCGCGTAGCTGGAGCGCGGAGAGGGTGCGCAGGGCGCGGTCGACGAACCCGAGCACGGTGGGGTCCTCGATGCGAGTGAGACGCACCTGGTCGAGGTCGACGGCTGCTGCCTCCGGGATCCGCTGGTCGGACCGGCGCTTGCGTTGGGTGTACAGGCGACGAGCCAGGACCGCGCCGAGAATGCTGGCGGCGAAGATCGAGCCGACCCCGGTCCACGGCACGGTGGAGGTCTCCTCGGCCTCAGCGCTGGGCCCCGACACCGGGGCGGGGACGTCGGCGCCGGCGGGCGCGGTCTCGGCCTCGCCGCCCTCCTGGGGAGCTTCCGCGTCGGGCAGAGCGGTGGCGACCGCTTCGGCGGCTTCCACGGCGGCTTCGGCTGCGGCAGCGCCGTCCTTCTCTGCGGAGGGGATTTCGTCCTGCTGGGCTGCCTGCTCGTCGGCCTGAGGGGCCTGCGCGGAGGCGGTCTCGGTGGGCACGTGCAGGGTCCACCCGATGTCGATCTGGTCGGGGTCCTCGAGGTGGTGCCCACCGGGCTGGGTGATGCCCGCTGAGGCCTCGGCGATCTCGGGCCACCGATCGCCGTCACCGAGATTCTCGTCGGCGATGGAGCTCAGGCTCTGCCCGCGCTCGACGGTGACCGTCTCGTACTGCTGCTCGACGTCCTGGGGTGCCTGATCGGTGGCGGGAACGCCGGGGATGGTTAACTCCCACCCGGGCTCGAGGTAGGGGTCCTCCCCGACGCGTAGGGAGCCGCCGTCCGGCTGGATCTTCCCGTCGTTGGCCTTCACGATCTCGCGCCACTGACTGCCGGAGCCGAGGTGCTTCGCGGCGAGGTCCCAGGCGGTGTCTCCGGGCTTCACGGTGATCACGAGGTCTGCGGCTTCGGGGGCTGCGGCGTCTTGATGATCACTCTGGGTCTCGGCCGACGGCTGTTCGGTGGGCATGGCGGGGGCCTCTGCGGTCTGCACGGCCGGTGCGACTTCGGCCGGGGTGTCTGCCAGCGCGGCGGGTGCGCCGAGCCCGGCGATTGCAGCGATGAGGACGGCTGCGGCGCCTTGCTGAGCGCTGAACCCTCGCAGCTGCGGGGTCGGGATGTGGCGGATGCGGGAGAAGATCTCGAGCGCCACGGACAAGGTGAAGGTAGCCCAGGCGATCCACCCGATCCACACCACCACGAACAGGAGGAAACCGATCGAGTCGTTGGTCGTGAACAGGTGCGCGACGTCTCCGGCGGATGGCAGCTGCTGCGGGATCGGGTTTCCGTAGAAGGTGAGCAGGGCTAGCGGGATCCCGCCGACGAGGCCGGCGAGCACGATGAGGGCGCCGAGCGCCTTGAGCGGCTTGATCATGGGAGGACCTCCGTCTGTCCCTGGATGAGGTCGACGCGGGCAGTGCGGGTCGCGGAGACCGAGTGGATGCCGATGAGGCCGAGAAAGACGGTGTCTTCGGAGCTGGTGACGCTGACCTCGATTGTCGTGGGGTCTACGACGCGCACGGTTCCGGTGGCGCCAGCCTGCGCGAGGTAGTCCTCGGCTGCGGTGGCAGCTCCATCTGCGCTCAGCTGCGCGGCTTGGGAGTCGGAGGGGAGGGACTCCAGCGGCTGTGCGCCCACACGCGCGGCGTCCTGCGCGGTCGATGAGGCTTCCGCGGCCGCGTTCATCTTGGCGCCGCCGTCGACGACGAGGCCGATCACGAGGAACAGGGCGACCACGATGACGATGGCGAGCTCGGAAACCTCGCCGCGCTCGAGCTGCTTTCGGAGCCGCATCATGACCGCTCCCGGTAGGTGTCGAGGGGGCTGGTGGACTCGACCGTGATCGTGCGCGTGCCGGGGAGCCCGGGAACGGGGATCAGCTCGGCGTAGGGCAGGGTGCAGGTGATGGTGCTGCGGACGGATGAGGTCTGCCCGGGAGCCGTGGTGAAGGCGGTCGCGTCGACATCGACGGACACGTTGGTGCAGGAGATCCCGCGCTGCTGGAGCTCGCTGGTGAAGGCTCCTTCGACACGCTGGGCGGCATCGGTCTGGTTCGTGGCCAGGGACGCGGCGCGCGCGGAGGAGTGGGCAGCGGTGGTGATGGACTGTTGACTAGTGGCGAAGCTGCCGACGGCAAGGAGAACCCCGAGGATCAGGAAGAGGGCGGGGGCGATGATCGCGGCCTCGGTGCTGGAGGATCCGCGCTCAAGCTCAAGACGGGTCATCGACTCGCTCCTCTCTGTGCTGGGACGCCTACAGTTTGCACGCTGGCATACTCAGTGTCAACAGCGTCATGGAACGTAGTGTTCGGTGGGGATGGTGACGGTCTGCTCGATGGCGGGCAGCTCGTACAGGGGGACGAGGGATAGGGCTCGCCCGCGGACAGTCACGGTGACCGTCTGATCGGTCTGCGAGGAGGTCACGCTGTAGTCGCGCAGCACTCCGTCGGCATTCTCGGCCAGAGCGGTGTTCGTGGCCTCAGTCGAGGAGCGATTGGACTGGTAGGTCGCCGCAGCGGTCGCCCCTTCCCGGGCCGAGTGGATGGCGATGCTGCGTGCGTGAGCCCAGATTCCGACCTGGATGATCAGGAAGACGATCACGAAGACGACCGGGACCACGATGATCGACTCGGCAGATGACCCGCGCTCGAGCTGCTCTCGACGTCCGTGGTGTCGTCCTCGGCGACCAGGAGGACGGCAGCACTGAGGGGCCGAGCAATGGCTCAGCCCCTCAGCACGGACGCAGGTCACGACGGCAGCTCGCCGATCTTGCTGTAGACGTAGGCCCCGATCGCGCCGACAACAGCCAGTGCCAGTGTGACCAGAGCGACGGTGACGATGATGGTCTCGGTGCTGATCGCGCCGACGGTCGCCGACTGTCGGGCTCGCTGCGCATGCTCGCGAACGATGCTGGTCAGGTACGAGATGAGAATCTTGAGAGATTCCATGGGTGTGGGTCCTTTCCGGGTCTACCCCTCTACCGCGGTTTCGGACCCGGCGTGTGACCGGATCCTCGCAACATCCTTACAGGTGCCTGGGTGCGGAGGTAGGGGAGCGTGGCTTAGTACGACAGGAGGTTGAGGATCGATGGGGTGATGAGCAGGGCGATGAAGGTGACCGCGAGGATCGCCAGGGGGGCGACCATGCCCTCGCTGCGGGCGTTGGCGACTCCCTGTTCGTCGCGCAGCTGGGCGTTGCGCATCGAGCGGGCACGGGCGTGGAGGTTGTCCTTAATCGAGGCTCCTTCCTCTCCGGACAGGCGGATGATGTCGGCGATCTCGTTGAGGTCGTTGACGCCGATCTCTTCGCCGAGATCTCGCAGGTCGTTCCAAGCATCGGTGCCGCGTAGCCGTGAGCGCTCGATGAGCTGCCGGATGCGGGCGAACAGTTCGTGGTCCCCGATCGATGCGGCCTCGGTCATCGCTTGCGCAGGGCCGGCCCCACCGTTACGGGAGAGGGCGACGAAGTCGACGTAGCTGGCCAGCACTTTGGAGTAGTGCTGCCGCTCCTCGGTAGCGCGCTGGCGGACCTCGAGATCGGGCAGGAGGAAGAACACCAGAGCGAGGACGAGCATCGCTCCCACGGACCCGATTACGGGCAGAGGGATCTGAGCGATGTAGGCCAGGGCCGAGAGGATGGCCGGAAGGGACAGGCCGAACAACGCGGCCTTGGCCTTCTTGCCGTAAAACGTGCGGGAGGTCCACCCGATCAGAGCGAGATCTCGGCGGGGAGTGATGATCAGAGGGAGCTGCGTGAGGGTGCGCTCGGCCCAGGCACCGAGTCTCTCCTCGAACCCCTCGGGCTCGGCGTCGGGGCTCTGTGCGGCATTAGGGGCCGCGGTGAGGCGCTCGACCGCTGAGGACAGAGCCGGCTGGGCGGGCATGGCCGCTCGGATGAGGACGAAGAGGCCGGCGCCGAGGGTGGCTCCGACGAGCAGAACGATGGGTGTCATCGCGCGCCTCCAGTGGTGCGAAGGATCCGACGCCCCCTGGGGGTGCGGGAGGCCATGTTCATCCACCACAGGGACGCGAAGAACGCCGCAGTGAGGACCGACAGAATGAGCTGGCCGAGAAGGGTCTGGTACGGCTCGACATAGGTCGGATTCGCCACAAACAGCAGCAGCAGCACGACCACGGCGATGACCGTGATGATCCGTGCGTTGGCACGAGGCTTGGCTCGATCGGCCTCGATCTCGCGTCGGGACGCGACATCGTCGGAGATCATCTCCGCTGCCCCGTCGAGCACCTTCGCAAGGCCAGGACCGCGCCGGAACGATCCCAGCAGGAGGGATCCGGCCAGAACATCCCCTGTGGGATCGTCCAAGTCATCGGCGAAACTCTCCAGCGCGGTGTTGATGGGAACGCCGGCCTGGAGGCGGGCGACGAGCCTGCCCACCTCCCGCTTGATCGGGTCGGCGACCGATGCCCGAGAGGCGATGATCGCCTGTTCGAGGCTGGCCTGCGCGCCGAGCACGGCGCTGAGGGAACGCGTCCACTCCTCGAGAGCGTTGAGCCTCTCGATCGGGGCCTTCTCGCTGGAGCTGGGGACGATGTACGGCAGCAGAAGGGCGAGGGCTGGAAGCGCGGGGAGAGCCACAAAATACCCCGTGACCAGCCAGAGCACCCCTCCGAGGACAGTGGCGGCGAGGACCATACCGCCGTGTCGCCGCTGTGCTGGGGTGAGCCGCCGGGGGCGCTTGGTCTTCTCCGCGACGGGCTGGGGGATCAGTCCGGTCACCAGCAGCCAGATGCCCAAAATCAGTGCGATCGCGCTGAGAGAAGCGAGGAAGGGAATCATCATCGGCTCCTCGGAGTGAAGGTGTCGGTCTCGGTGAGCATGTCGGCCATCTCGTGGAGCTGCTCTGCCAGCAGCCCACGATCGAGGTCGTCGAGCTCGAGCGGGTCGGCATCAGGAGAGTGCCGCACGGTGATGTCCACCGCGTACCAACCCAGGGCATCGAAGGTGGTCATGGCGTCTCCCGGATGGTGATGGGGCCCTCGCGAAGGTACGGCTTGAGCTCGTCGTTAAACGGGGGTGAGAGACGCTGGTGGATCTGGCCGTCGCTGTACTCCCACAGCTGCGTGGAGGCCACTCGCCCGTCCTCGCCGGGGCTGTACGTGGTGACATTGGTGATGCGGCGGCCGCGGGGGGCCTGGTCGGTCCAGGGGTCGCGCTTGGCCAGAGGGATGACCCCGACGTAAATTGCGAGGTCAATGTTCTCGGCGACCTGCCGCCGGGCGAAGTCCTCGGTGACTCGGCCATCCTTGCGGGCGAGGGTGACGATGCGCTCGGGCACGGCGGCCGCCGACTTCGCGTGGATCGTAGACATGCTGCCCGCGCCGGTCTGCATCGCCTCGAACATCGCGATCACCTCTGGCCCCAGCAGCTCACCGACGATGAGGCGGTCGAGGTTGTGGCGGAAGGAACGCTGCGCCCAGTAGTCCATCGGGATCTCGCCGATCGGACGGCCAGCGGCGTCCTTCTCGCTGCTGCCGGGGATGGCTTCCCACGAGATGAGTCGCGGATGGCGCTGGTCGCCGAGGAGCTCGAGGTGCAGCTCGTAGACGGACTCGATGGTGCCGAGCTTCTCGCCGGGCTCGATCTCGTTGATCAGCGCACGCAGCAGCGTCGTCTTGCCGGCACCGCGGTCGCCCGCCACGATGATCGACTTCTTCGCACGAACCGCTGCACGGAGGAAGGAGGCGAGCTCGGGAGGCATGAGCTGGAGGTCGACGAGATCGGCGAGCGTGATGTCGATGAGGCGATGGATGCGGATGGTCGCGACAGGTTTGGCGATCACCCAGCCCGTGGCCTCCAGTCGGGCGTTGTCTCCGAGGCTGAGCTCCAGGTTCGGGTGGGCGGGGTCGAAGTTCCTGCCGGCACTGTGGGCGAAGTGCGCGAGCATGCTGAGCAGCTCTTCATCGGAGTCAGCGATCGGGTCCATGTATTCGAAGGAGTGCCCGGTGCGCTGGACGATGACTTTCTGGTGGCCGTACAGCTCGATGTTCTCGATCGTGTCGTCATCCAAGAGGGGCTGGAGGCGGCCGAAGCCGAAAACGGCCTCGAGGACGGCCTGACTGATGGCGCGGCGCTCTTCTCCGCTCCAGCGTGCCTGACCCTGGTTGATCCGTAGACGTTCCTGATCGTCGATGAGGTGAGTGATCAGGGAGATGGCCTGCGCCTTCTGGTCCTCGAGGGGGAGATCGAAGGCGTCCTCACGGGAGAGGTGTTCGGAGACGTCGTCGCGCAGGCGGGTGACGGTCTTCCAGTCGGTGAAGCGCTGTGCCGGCTGCGGTTCCTCGTTCTCGCGCACGAGGTGGGGCCGGGGCGCGGCGGCTGTCGGGATGATGTCCAGCGGGGTGTCGTTCTCATCGTCCAGATCAATCAGGGGGAGGCTGGCGAAGTCGGGCAGTTCGGCAGGGTTCGAGTTCATCAGGCGTCTCCTCGCAGTGTTTGGATGGAGGTGCGTCGCTTTCGGGCTGCGGAGCCGATGGAGTCCGCCAAGGAGCGCAGGGATCGGATGTAGGAGCTCGAGTCGAACCCTCGCGGTCTGGGCCGGCCGTGAGCGAAGGCTGCGGCGTGCTTCGGGGCCCACGGGAGAGATCCCAGTGAGGGTTGTCCGAGCGCATGCGATGCCTCGCTCTCCGAGTAGGAGTCGGGGGCATCGATCGTGATGAGGTGCAGCGCGGGCGCCTCGATGTCGCCGGACTCGGCGAGCCGGCGATGGGTGATGGTGCTCTTGGCGGCCACGGTCGCGGTGACCGTCGGCTGGAGAACGAGCGCGGTCACGTCGGAGATCTTGAGGATCGGCGCGGCCATGAACGGGGCGTGGAACCTGCCGATGTCCACGAGCACGTCAATACCGGCGCGCTCGAGGTCATACAACGCCATCGCCAACGCGTCCCATCTCGCCGAGAGCGCCCGGCCTTGGAGGGGGTTACTGATTCCCGGGACGAGCCGGCGGAGTGGCTCGGTGTCGTCGGTGAGAGGGATCGACTGCTCGAGCAGCTTCTCCTCGAAGTCCTGTCCGGGCGTGAGGTCGATGATCGTGCTCTTCGGGCTGATGCTGCCGGCGAAGAATCCGGCGAGCGTCGAGCTGACACCGAGGGTGTCGGCTTCGAGCAGGATCACGTCGCGGGGCCAGGCCAGGGCTAAACCGAGCGCCGTGGTGGAGACGCCGGGAGATCCCGAGGATGAGGTCAGGGAGATCAGCACGTCACTCCTCCTCGGGAACCAGAATCACGCCGATGCGGCCAGTGGCTGACATCGCGGTGAGCGTTCCGGCCTGGTCGTCGGAGACCCGGACGTCGACGACATAGGACCCATCCGTGGACGGCTCTCCGAGCGCCTGGATCGTCCCGGTGACGACAGGGGCATCTCCGCTGGGCGGGTCGTCACCCGGCTTCGGAGTACCGACGATCTGGATGGCATCGCCTGGGTCGACGTTCTGGATCGGTATCTGGCCGGGCACGACTTTGATCCCCACGATCGCGGTGCCCTCGCCGGGAAGCGCCGCAGCGCTTATCTGGCTGGGAGACAGCAGTGCCCCCTCCTCCAAGGATGTCGTCGCGTGCTGTCCGACGAGGCTGTCGAGGTCGCTGCCAGCGATCACAGCGGATCCTGAGGGCACGTTGACGTCGCTGGTGGTGAGATCTTCGGCCGTGATGACCTGCCCCTCGGGGACGTTGGCTGCGGCGACGACGACCTGGCTGGTCGTGGACAGGCGCTCGGTGATCCACCAGGCGCCGAGCGCGCCGACGACCAGCAGAGCGACGCCCAGTGCGTACATCGTCGGTCGGCGGCGCCGCTTGACGGGCGTGCCGGACGGGGCGGTGGGGACCGGGTCGGGAGTCTTCTCGCTGGTCGACGATTCGTCGTCGGTCTTCTTCCGAGATAGCAGGGGGAGTGGCACGGTGATTCCTTTCGGTCAGCCCTTGAGCCGACGGAGACTCTCGAGGATGCCCTCCTCGGTCCAGCCGTCGATCGCGTCGGCGTTCTCGAGGAGGTACGTGATGGCAGCGCGGGTGATGACGTGGTCCTGGAGGGAGGGGCTGCGCTGTTCGGACGGCAAGGGCTTCTCAGCCGCGTTGCGCGCACTGTTCAGGCGCCGGCGCAGCCGGGCGATCTCCTCGATCTGCTCGGAACGGAGTCTGGCCTCCTTGCGCACGAGCTCCTCGTAAGCGGGCGTGGGAGATGGGGCTGTACTAGGCGCAGTTGCGGGGACGGAGGTGGTCTGCGGTGCGTCGTTCTTGGTGATGGCCTTGCGCAGCGACACGTGCTTGGACATGGGTGGCTCCTGGTGTCGTTGAGTTAGAGGGTGGCGATGGATGACAGCAGTTCGAGTGCCGCGGCGTGGTACTCGCTGGCGGCCTTTCGGGCGTTCGCGCGGCGGCTGGTCCCTGCTGAGACGAAGACCCCGTCCTGGTAGGCGTAGGGGAATGCGCGGAACAGGTGGATCGCCGACTTCAACACCGGCTGATTCGCTTCGGCGAAGAACTCTCGTGCCGCTGTCTCCTGCTCGGGGCTGCGGGCGTCGACCTTCGTCAGCAGCACCGAGTAGGGCTTCTGCGCGGGAATGACCAGTTCGTTGATGTACCTGTCGGCCGGCTCGAGAGAGAGCCCGTCAACCTCGGAGGAGACGAGGATGAAGTCCGAGACCTCGAGGTAGGCGGCGACGAGCTTCTGCTCGTAGCGGCTGCCGGGGGTGTCGATGAAGACGAGGTCGTAGTCCGCGGCGATATCGGGGACGCTCCCCAGCTCGGCGGGATCCGAGAGGATCGCGATGTCGAACGGAGTGCTCTCTTCGCCGACCTGGTCAACCCAGCGGCGAAGTGATCCCTGCTCATCGCCGTCGATGACGAGGACGCGTTTGCCTGTTGCGGCGACGGTGGCGGCGAGCTCGGCCACTGTCGTGGTCTTGCCGACGCCACCTTTCTGATTGCAGACGGTCACGATTCGGGTGGTCATGGGGGTGGCTCCTTCGGGCGGGTGTAGTCAACACCATACCGGAATTACGAGGTTACGAGAACCCGAACCTACGAACCAGTGTTCTCGGCGTGTCGGGGGCACTCGAGGGCGCGGCTGTTCATGATCTCTTCGGCCAGCTCGCGTCGTCGGGTCTGTTCTGCCTCGAGCCGGGCGTGGTGGCGCTCGATGAGGGAGTGGAGGACCTCGTCGATGACGTCGTAGTCCTCCGCGACCCGGAGCGCCGAGTGCTGGGCTTCCGTCAGCTCGAGGGCGATCGGTAACGGGCATGCGGTCAGCACAGCTTCCTCGTTCCTGAAGGCAATGATCTGTCGATCCAGCTCGGGAGGTAGCGGCTTGGGGAGGCGGGAGAGGACGAAGATGCCGAAGGCGACGAGGGGAATCCCCCAGGCGATCACGGTGAGGTTGTTCAGGTAGAAGAAGACGGCGGCCCCGAGTGCGAGGACGGTGAGTGGAGCCAGGATCCGGGTATCAGCGCGGGTGAGCGGTTGGAGGCGGTCATGCCGAGCGCTGTGGCTCTCGATGACCTCTGCGGCGCTGCCGAGCGTGATCGCTGCCCAGTGCGGGGGCATGGTCTTGCTCTCGGAGATCAGGACGGCGGTGTCGGTGGCGTTGGAGGAAAGGTGCAGGCGCCGGGGGCTGGTGCTCATGACTGCGCGCCCTCGGTCTCCAGTGCAGCGGTGCGCAGACGTTCGTTCTCGTCAAGGAGTGCGAGGTATTCGCGGGCGGGCACGATCAGAATCGCGTCGTACTTCGCGGCATGCTCGGCGCGGGCGCGTTCGATGGTCATGATGGGTCTCCTTCCAGGAGCGCGAAGAGGTCCAGTTGGGTGGGGCAGCCGTGGCGGTCGAGGTGGCACTGGCAGGGTGCGGGCTCTCTCTGGGATTGCTGCGTGGTCACCGCGGCGCAGCCGTCGTGCTGTCCGCGTTGGCAGGCGAGGCAGGCCGGGATGAGCGTGGGGGCGCTCACGAGAGGTCCCGCGCGCCGAGTTCGAGCTGACGGTCGGTGCTCTCGGCGACGGCGCGGGCGATCCGCTGGGAGAGCCGGGACGCGCGCTTCCGGACGGCTGCGGGGGTGAGGTCCCCCAAGCCGAGGCTGTGGAGGTCGATGCCGGTGTCGGGGGAGTAGATCGCCAGAAGGAACCTCGCCTCGTCGAGGGTGATGATCTCTCGGTCGCGCGCCCAGGCGAGGCTTTCCAGAAGATCGAGCTGGCTTTCGTGGGCAGTCGTTGGGCGCGACAGGCGGGATTCGAGTTCGACGATCGAGGGAATCTCGTCGGTCTCCGTCTGCTGCTTACGCCAGTCGGCGGGCTGCTGGGTCATCCAATCGGCATCCATGGTGTCGAGCTGGGTGCGAACCTGCCCGAGAAGTCGAGCGGCCACGCGAGTGGTCTTGCGGCGAATCCAGGGATTCTCGAGGGCGTCGTAGAACACGTCGATCACGGTGCAGAACGCGTCGGCGCGGTTGTTGTTGGTGAACCACGTGAACAGGTGGTGGTTCCATGCGAGGGACGAGAGGCCGGGCCGCATCGCGTACAGCAGGAGCTGGCGTGCCTGAGTGTCGGTGTCAGCGCGGGCGATGAGCGTGTGCAGCGCGTGATCGGTGGCGTCGTAGTCCCCGCGGTGCTCGAGGACGGCGAACAGCTCACGGACTGTGGTGGCTGAGCCAATGGGCTGCGCGAGGGGCTGCTCGGACATCGCTGCGAGGTCGGCGATCAGGCCGGTGTTGATGGACTCGATGGTCGGCTGGGTGGTCTCCATGGTGGCTCCTCGTCGTGGGACCGGACGGGTTGGTTCCACGCTGGTGAGAGGGCCTTGCCCTAGATCTTGCCCACGGGGGCAAGAAGACGATCGGGTTTCTTGCCCTGAGCGTTTCCGCTGGTCAGGACCATGGGCGTTGGTGGCCGTGGGGGTGGCCAAAAGTTCCTGGGGATGGGTGGTCACAACCGGGTGTCCTGGACGCGGTAACGGGGTGACACCGATCCGGAGGAGATCCCGATGACCACCACGCTCGACCTGGACGTCTCGTACGCGGCGCTGTGCGCTGCGGGGGCTGTGTGCCGTCGCGAGCGACGGCTGCGCACCTCCCTGGCGAGCCTGCTCGCCAACCCGCGAGACGCCAGCGCGTGGGCGGAGGTGCGCAGCTGCACGCGTCCCGAAGAGGAGCAGCTGCTGCGCTCGGAACTCGATCTGCTGGAGACGGTGTCCCAGAGCGGGAGTGCGGGGTCGGGCATGGGTGGCTCCCCCCGCACTCCCTTCACCGAGGGGGAATCATGCTGACCCTGTTCCAGCGGCGCAGCCGCTCCGAATCCGAGCCGGTCGAGGAAAACCTGACCGACGAGAGCGCGCCCGCGGAAGCTGTTGGTGAAGACAAGAAAGCGCGTAAGTCGCGAAAGGATGCTGAGCCGAATCTGGCACACGGCTGGACTAATGGGGAGAGGCTAAAGTCTCTAGCGGCAACCGGACTGGTCTGGGCTTTCTGTGGCGCTGGCGTGATTTCCTTCGGGATGAATCTCCTGGACGGTGGACCTACCCCGCAAGCTGCTTCGGTCGAAGTTCAGGACGCTGGCCAATCGCAAAGGGTCTCAGAGTTCGCCACGGGTTTTGTCACCCAGTACCTCACTGCATCGCGTGATCAGGAAGAACTGGTCAGCTCCATGCTCGCGAAGGGTGCCGGTGACTCGCTCTCACTTCCCAGTCAGCCAGCCACGATCGGCGCCGTCACGTCCGGTGAGGCCGACCAGGTCACGGAGAACAGCTGGATTGTGACGGTCGTCGTCGAGCAGCCGGCCACGGAGGAACAGGCAGCGGCTCGCCGCTACTGGCAGGTCCCGGTGGTCACCAACGAGGCAGGGAATATCGCCGCATCTGCGCTGCCATCACTGATCGCGGCGCCAACCAGTGGGGATCTCTCCACGAAGCGAAGCGACGAGGTCAACGACGCGAACGTCGAGAGCACCGTGAACACGTTCGCGCAGGCCTTTCTCGCCGGTCAGGGAGAGGTCGGACCGCTGACCTCGCCAGGATCTGGGATCACGGCGGTCACTCCCGTTCCCTACTCCGAGGTGTCCGTCTCTTCCCTCCGCGCAGCACAAGAGGTCCCGTCGTCACCCAGTGAAGGCGATGTCGTGCGCATCCAGATCACCGTCTCTGCCACAGCAGTGGACGGCAGCAAGACCCAGCTCGGCTACACGGTCGACCTGCGATACCGCGACCGCTGGGAAGTCGCTGCGGTCAACCCCACCACCGATGAACCCACCACCGAAGGAGAGCAGTCATGAACGACCTCATCATCGCCGCCGCCACCCTCCATGCCGACGGCACCATCCAGGCCGAGAGCATCTTCGAGACCATCAACGGGATCGCCGGTGACGCTAAGTCGACCGCTCTGACATTGTTCGGTGCGGCCTTCTACGTCGGCGCAGCGATCACTTGGGCGGCGAACAAGTTCTCGGTGAAATCCGGCATCGTGGCGCTCCTCCTGGTGGCAATCGGGACGGCCGTCCTCGGACAGGTCGATTCGATCTCCGGCATGTTCGGCGAGACGATCCAGACCGAAGCCTCGGCCTCGACCGAACAGCCGGCCTCGTCGCCGACCGAGGACTCGCTCGTGACCACCCTCCACGAGTCAGCTGCGGCGTGACGCCATGACTGAGCAGCAGGTCGTCGTCCGCTTCTACACCCAGGCTAGGAAGATCCCATTTCTGCTGGGCAAGGTGGGCGACTGGAAGATCTGGGGCGGCCCGTACACGCTCACTCAGGCGGTCGTCTTTATCGGCGTCGCCTACGCAGGCAAGCTCACGATGCCGTTCTGGGCTACGGGATGGATCCCGATCCTCGCCTGGATCCCGATCTTGATCGTGGCCGGCGCTGCGGCGATTGGTGCGGGGCGGGTCCCTCTCAAGGGCCGGAACCCGCTACTGATCCTGCTCGGCGTCATCGGGTACTTCGACGCACCGTCCTGGGGGACCCAAGGGGGGAATGACGTTGCGCTCAAGAAGACTCGGAAGATTCGCCTCCGTAGCTCAACCCCGACCCGTACCCCGTGGGAATCGGCAGTCCCAGCGGAGGAGACGGAGATCGAGCTGACCTCAGACGGCGAAGGCAGTCCTGAGCTCGGCGACGAGGTCTTCGAGGTAGATCCGCTGATGGTCGAAGTGGCGTCGTCCAGGGCACCGGCCCCGCAGCAGACGAGACCGATGCCCCATCAGCTCAGCGAGGTACAGCAGATCCTCGCCACATCCGCACAACGGAGGTAACCATGCTTCACCCAGCATCGATTCGCGCAGGCCACCTGATGTGGACTCGGCAGGGAACCTGCTGGGCGATCTGGCAGCTCGAGGGCATGAGCTATGGCATGCGACCGGTGAAAGAGAAGAGAGCAGCACGAGCCGCGCATCAGGCCATGTTCCGCATCCTGACCGGTGAGTCCATGTTGCTCAGCGTCGTCGTGGCACAAGACCCCGTGAGCGTCGTGCAGCGCATGATCGAAGACGTCGACCTCGAGGAGAGGGAAGCCTGGGCCGAAGAGGCCGAGGCCCGGCTCGACAGCCTGGAGGGGACCCAGGCGGGAGACCGGCTCTACTTCCTGTGCGTTCCTCTTACCAACGGCGGAATCCGCAAGCTCACCGTGCCCGCGCAAGCCGGAGTGGAGCGCGTTAAAACCCATCTAGGACTTCCTCACCATGGGGTGGCGAAAGAAGAGCTGAACTATCGGCTCGGCCAGGCCGCGCGGATCGAGGCGATGATCCCCAGGACCTTCGCAGCGCAGCGGGTGAGCGTCGCACAGCAGGTGTGGTTGGACTACCACCTGATGTACAGGGGGCTGGACGCGACGGGCTTCACCCGGGAGGACCTCGAGACTGTGTTGCCGGTGCGGCACATCGGTCAGCCAGTCATCGACGAGGGAGGAAAGAGCGACGACCAGTCCAAGGCCGCAAAGCTGAACCCCTTCTCGCATCGCTACGTGAAGATCGGTGACGAGCAGATGTTCGCGGAGGAGATGGCGTCCTACCAGTCGATGTTTGCTCTGACAGGACTTCCCTCCGGCGGTCTGCTCTGGCCAGGCTCCGAGATTCTGGGCGACATCGACAGCTATGTACCTGGCGCGGACTGGGTACTGCGGATGCGCACCCGGTCCTCCGATGCCGCCAAGCGTGCGAACAAGACCGCGATGACCCGAATCAACGATCAGCTCGGCCAGCGAGAGAATGAAGTCGGTACCGGACAGCATGATCTCGATGCCGCTATCGAGGCACTCACCTCGTACGACATGACGCTGGAGAGCGACTCCAACGAGGTCGAGATCCAGCCCGTGATCCTCTTCGCGGTCTGCTCCGACAGCGCAGCCGATGTCGTCCAGCGGTCCCAGGAGGCCGTGAAGGTACTCCAAGACGAGGACTTCTCGGTCGCTCACCCGGCGGGCTACCAGGAGGACCTGTGGTGGGCGTTCGTCCCCGGTGCGCCGCTGACCCCCAAGATCAACGAGTACGCCCAGATCGTCACCAGCCGCGACCTCGCCGGCCTCGTCCCGATCACCATTGCCAAGCTGGGCGACGACACGGGAGCTCTGTTCGCTGAGAACCAGACCTCGGGATTGCTCTCCTACATCCATCTCAATCTGGCGAACATGCCGCGGCTGCGTGACAAGAGCGCCTGCGTCGGCGTCACCGGCGAACTTGGATCCGGTAAGTCCTCAACCATGAAGATTCTGATGAAGGCCATCGTCGACCGTGACGACGGACAGATCATCGCGACTGATCGCTCCGAGATTGGAGAGTGGGTCTCCTATGTCGAAACCCTGACGAACCCCACGGTCATCGACATGACCGATCCCACCTACTCCCTTGACCCGCTGCGAGCCTTCGACCCTGATCGCGGCGCCACGATTGCTTCGAACTTCCTCATCACCCTGCTGGACCTGGATCCCACCTCGACTGAGGGGGTACTCCTGGGAGAAGTGCTGACCCCGGAGTACCTCGCCGAGCACAAGATCAAGGGGCTCGGCGCGCTCCTCGAGCACCTGACCGAGCTCGGAAAGCAGGACGACCACCTCGAGGCCAAAACACTGTCTGGCCAGATGAGCGTCTATGCCCGCAAGGACTTCACGCGCACCCTGTTCGACGACAGCCTGCCTCCGCTGCCATGGAAGTCTTCCTCGGCGATCGTCATCCGCACAAACCGACTCGAGATGCCGAAGACCACGGAGCTCGAGCACGAACACCTCTACCGCGTGATGCGCATCGAGAAGAGGTTCGGCCGAGCCGCCTACACCCTCATCAGCAGCCTCGCCCGAATGATCTGTTTCGACGACCCGAGCCGCTTCGCCGCCTACTTCGAGGATGAGGCGCACATGGCCACGAGCAACCAGCTGTCCGTCGCCGACCTCACTCTGTTCATCCGTGACGGGCGCAAGCACAACGCTGCTCTGATCCTCGGCAGCCACGACCCCGAGAACGACTTCGGCGACGAGACCATGCGCGGCCTCATTCCTATCCGCATCGTCCACCGCCAGGAGGACGAGAATCTGGCCAAGAGATCGCTGCGGTGGCTGGGGATGGATGCCGAGGACGAGGATCTCGTCAGCGAGTTGCAGACGAATACCTCCCCGCAGATTGGCGGGGAGGTGCCTGTGGAGCGCCGCGGTGAGGCGTACATGCGCGACGCCACGGGCACGATCGGCCGGATCAGGACGCTACTGCCAGCCGGTGCAGCTTCGCGCGCCGCCTCCAGCACCACTCCGAAGGAGCAGTCCCATGGCTGAGGTTCTGCCGCGCCTCCACGCCGCGCTCCTCCCACGTCGCGTGCCTAACCTTGTTCATGCTGTCCTCGCTCGGCCTCGTCTGCTGCTATGGCTCGAGATCGGTTTCGTTCTCTACTTGACGATGTTCCTGGCCGCGACGCCGGCGGCAGCGGCCCCGCCGAACCCTCTCGAGGCTCTCAACCGCACCGACTCCGCTGGGTATCAAGTCAGCAACTACAACATCGAGTACCTGATCGACCTGCTGAACACCCAGGTCGCAGGGCAATCCATGACGGCCTGGTGGGTCAAACTCATCTGGGATCTCTACCGCTACGGTGTCGGCGCAGCAGCGCTACTGATCGACCTCACCGTCGGATTCGGCTGGCTGGACTACCTCATCTACCCCGTCGAGCAGACAGCCGAGGTTCTAGACAAGCTGCTCGACGAGCTCCCCTTAGTTCGAGAGCTCCTTATCACCCTCGCCATCGGGGTAGGCATAGCCCGCATGTGGATCGGTCAGCAGGCACGGGGCCTCACCGACATGCTCGGCAGCATGACCGCCTGGGGCATCAGCGCCGCGATCGTGACCAACCCCGTTACCTGGCTGACCGGCCCGAGTGGGATCCTCACCCGCACGAAAGAAGGCGGGCAGCAGTTCAGCGCGCAGCTCGTGAACCCAGATGCTGCCGCCGGCGACGCGAGCTCCTCGGAAGCTGCCGGATCGATGGCCGAACAGATCGTCACGATCTTCGTCCGCAAGCCGCACCAGTTCATCGCCTACGGCGGCCTCGCAGACGGTGGCGGATGCGAACAGACCTATAACGAGAACCTGACGAAGTCCGGCAAGGACCTCGCCAACGCCATGCTCAAGTGCTCACCCGACTTCGGGGAAACGATCAAGAATCCTTCATCGGTGACACTCGTGACGGCGCTGATCATCCTCCTCGGCGCAGCTGTGCTGATCGGCATCGCCGTGGTGTGTTCAGGAATCATCATCTACGAGGTCATCAACATGCTCATCGCGGGTGTGCAGGGCGTGTGGGAGCTGTTCCGCGCTGTCGGCCCAGGAGGGTCCTACCGCGGCCTGCTGGGTATCGCTATCAACGTCCTCGAGTCCATCCTCGGGCTGATGGCCGTGATCATGATCAGCGCCCTCTACCTGGCCGTCGTCCAGTATTTCTTCACTGAGTGGGAGGAGGACATGATCGTCCTCTTCCTCATCGTCGACGTCGTCCTCATCGTCGTGATCGCCGTGATCTTCCGGCAGCGCGTCAAGATGCGGAAGGCCTTCGAGAGGATGAAGGAGCGAACCCAGGCCCGCGCGCAGAACGTACCGGTTCCCAAGCGGCTCACCGCAGCAACACACGGCCGCGGTGGGTTCACGGCCGGGATTGCGACGACCGCCGGCAGCCATGTAGCTCATAAGGCAGGTCGAGCAGGATCCCGACTGGCTCATGCCACGGCCACGACAGGACGCAGCGCGAGGAACCTCGCTACATCTCCCGCACGCGCTGCCTCGAGGCACGTCTCTCGTCCTGGGTTCATGGCCGCTCGACTCGGTAGCGGAATGCTCCACAAGGCCGGCATCCACGACAAGGCCAGCCACGGTTTGATCCGCGGGATCGCCCACAACCGAGGGGAGAAAGCATGGAGGAAGAAGGAGACCAAGCGCGAGCAGAAGCGCGAGCAGCGAACCGAGCGTCGTCAGCGCGCCCAGCACTGGACCTGGGCAGGGGCGACCCGAGACGCTGACGCGCGTGCCGCAGGGCACGAGCAGGTGGGTGCCACAGCTGCTGAAAGAGGTCGTAAGGGTCGCCCCCAACGCCGAGCGAATCAGTCGCCCGCTCCAGCTCCGGAACAGAAGGCCTCGCGACGTCGAGGGGCAGCTCCCGCTTCCCGACGCCCGTACAACGAGACTCCCGCAACTGCGCGCACAGCGAACCCTGGGCCGGCGCCGGCCAATCACCGCAGCCGGACCCAGTCACCTCAGACGCGGGCGGACAGCCGGCCAACCACCGGCACCTCCCGGGCCAGAGGACCGCAACAGCCAGTGACCGTGCCAGGTCGCGATCGTGGCTCCGCACCCTCGGCGAAGGACCGTCTCAACACGAAGATGCGCGCCCGGCGTGGCGCTTCGGCGACGCCGCGGCCACGCACGAGCTCACGCACCCTGCGGAAAGCGCAGACAGCGAGGAAGAACGCAGCCTGAGAGCCATCTGACGACGAAGGGATACAGACATGAAGAAGATCGTGGGCGCAGCGGTTGCCGTGAGTCTGGTAGTCGTCATCGGCATGGTCGCTGGCGTCACCGCTATGTTCTTCCAGTTCACCCCTGGGGCGAGTAGCTCTGCGGAAAGCTCGAATCCAGCGTGCACGGCAGGCAGCGCCCCCGCACTGACCGTTGAGGCGGACGCACTCCCGAGCATCGCGGGATACACCCCTGAGCAGCTCAGTGCGGCCGCACAGATTATGAAGGCGGGCTCCGAACTCGGTCTGCCCGAGCGGGCACAGCTGATCGGTCTGATGACGGCCATGCAGGAATCGACCCTCCAGAACCTCTCTGGCGGTGACCGCGACTCCGTCGGGCTCTTCCAGCAGCGCCCCTCGCAGGGGTGGGGCACCGTCGAACAGCTGCGCGACCCCTCCTATGCCGCGACAGCGTTCTTCCGAGGCGTCGACACTTCCAGAAGCGGGCACATCTCCGGTCTCGTGGACATCGAGGGCTGGGAGTCGATGAGCCTGACGCAGGCTGCCTCGGCCGTCCAGCTCCCCGCTGAGCAGTACGAGGGCGAGTACGCCAAGCACGAGAGTGAAGCCCGCAAGCTGATGTCCGAGCTCGCGGGAGTCCCCGTTGGCCAGGCCAGCGGCAGCCTCACCGATACCAACCTCGGATGCAGCGCTCCCGTGAACGTCGCGGTGGGCGATCTGCCCACCCAGGAGCAGCTCACTCAGGACTCCGCCAACGTGGCGTGCCCAGAGGGTACGACCGATCTCGGTGCCGCGACCGGCGGGTACCAGGGGAAGCGGATCCCCATCCGCCTGTGCTCGATCACCGGCACCGTGTGCACCGGCAGCGACTGCCGCGACGGCGAGCTAGGTGGAATTGCGCGCGGAGAGGTCGTCGTCAACTCTCTGGTCGCCCCCCATCTCATGAAGTGGCTCGAAGCGGTCCGTGCCGACGGCTACAACCCGCAGTTCAGCTCCTCGTTCCGCAGCTGGGAGACGCAGGCATCGTTCTCCGGCGGCAACGTCGCTCGCGTCGGCTACAGCAACCACCAGATGGGCGCGGCCATAGATATTTCAGGGCTCCCCGGCGGATACAACCGACACAACTGTGCAGGATTCGCGGCAGACGGCTCATGTAAATCAAATTCCCTTCCATGGAGCTCCTATCACAAACACGGCGTTGAGAATGGGGCCCTCTTCCATGATGAAGAATTTTGGCACCTGGAATGGGTGATCACAAGAGCCCACGAGCGCGACGTTCCCTTTATATCGGCCGCATGATCGGCCCAGAAAGCGAGACCCTGTGATGCGAGTCAGCCTGAAATCCATCCTGGTCGTGGCGGCAGCTGTTCTGGGCGTCCTCGCCCTGGTGGTGTTCAACCCTGAGAATCGGCAGCAGCAGGCGACCCCGCAGTCCGGGGCCGCAGCGCCCGCGGTGACGGATGGACCACCTCTCGAGCCAGCGACTGAACAGGCCGCCTCGCCGGAGGCCGAGGAGGTCCCCGTGGAGGTCCAGGAGTTCATCGACAGCTACGCCGAACCCGACGCCTCCGACGAGGAGTGGGGTCAGGCCTTGGCTCCGAACGTGACGCCGGCACTGCACGCCTCGCTGCTCTCGAGCGACCGCGAGCTCGCTCGAACAGCGGGGCACGAGATTCTGGATATCAGCGACGGTCGGGTGTCGGTGGGGACGAAGACGGACGTCTCCTACGTCCTCGAGTACGCCCAGCTCGAGGATGACCACGAGCACGAAGAAGAGGGCCACCCGATCGTCACGGGGATCGACTTCATGGCCGCGCCGGACGGCGCCGCCCTGCCGCTGGGGACCGACGGCGTCGAGCAGGTCCGCGCGCCCGTCCAGGAGGCCCTCACGGCCGTTGTGGCGCAGCCTGGCGGGCAGAGCGATGAGGATCGTGAGCAGCTGATCCGCGACACCTTCACCAGCCCGGAGGAGGCCGTGAGCTTCCCCCGCAGCGTCGACGACGGCGCCGCCGTCCGGATCGGCAACCCTCACGAGCTGGTGCTCGCGGCCGAAGACGGCCAGCTCGTTGTGTACGCGATGGTGCCCTATGCGCGCGACGGCGAGAGCACTCCCACCTGGGCCACGGTGACGATCGAGCTCACCCGGGACGGCACTGGCGCCTGGACCCCCCAGGATGCCCATCTCTGAGAGACGGCTATGCCGGGGCAAGTTCGCGAAAGCACAGGTCACGGGCCAGGGCAAGGTGGGCCCGCGTACCTCGATCGCGCGTCACTCCGTCAGCTGGCGAGGGTTGCGGACAACGCCTGAGCCTGGATCAGGCCTCCTCGAGCGGCCCGTGCAGGGTGTACCGGGTGATGGTCGCGGTCCCAGAGTCGTCCTCATCAAGCCACCATGTTGTGCCCGCTGCGTCGCTGCTCTCGCGAACGGACTGCGGCTCCCCGCGCCGCTCCCGGTAGACCTCCAGGGCATCTTCGTAGGTCGGGCACACCTTGTGGAGGTCGACCGTTGCATCAGAGGTCCCGAGGTTGCGGACCTCGAGGAGGACGTAGACGTTGTGATCCATGGCCGCATCGTACGGCCGACGATGTCTAGGGTGCCGATCGCTCTGCTCGACAGGTGCGGGAAGGCCCCGAGAGAGGGGGCAAGTGCAGGGCTGTAGGTTCTCGCGCGACCTGTCAGGGGTGCGACGCCGTGAACTGCGGCGCGACAAGGAGGTTACCTGCTCGAATTCTCATGAAGTTGTCGGGTTCCTCAAGGCGGTGAGTGGTGCCCGAGGGCAACCTGGTCGAATCCAAAGCTGTGCCGTTGATCGATTGCGTTGTCGGTGGTGGTGGAATGGTTCAAGACTTGACGAGGCGCCGTACTGCGTCCGAAGCCTCCTTCAGCTTCTTCTCGGCCTCGTCTCCGCCTTCGCGGGCGGCATCGAGGACGCAGTGACGGAGATGGTCGTCGAGCAGGCCCAACGCAACGTTCTCGAGCGCGCTGTTCAGAGCGGAGATCTGGGTGAGGATGTCGATGCAGTAGACGTCCTCGTCGACCATGCGGGAGATACCGCGAGCTTGCCCTTCGATGCGCTTGAGACGGTTGAGGTAGCGGGGCTTGTCTTGGATGTATCCGTGGGGCCCGCTGTGGCAGGCCTGGTCTTATGCGGTTTCAGGGACAGTGGTCATCAGTATTTCCGTTCGGTGAGAGAGGATCAGCGGCGATTTCGTATGGCGGCGACGGTCGCTTCCGGACGCAGGTCGAGGCGTCGCAGGAGCTGGGCGTTCAGGGCGACGACGACGGTGGACAGGGACATGAGGATCGCGCCGACGGACATAGGCAGCACGAAGCCGATGGGGGCGAGGATCCCGGCTGCGAGTGGCACGGACAGCAGGTTGTAGCCTGCGGCCCACCAGAGGTTCTGCTTCATCTTGCGGTAGGCGGCTCGGGAGAGTTCGATGACCGAGAGTACCGAGCGCGGATCGGAGCTGGCGAGTACCACCCCGGCCGAGGCGATCGCGACGTCGGTGCCGGCACCGATCGCGATGCCGACATCTGCCTGAGCGAGTGCAGGGGCGTCGTTGACGCCGTCGCCGACCATCGCGACCTTCTTGCCCTCCTTCTGGAGCTGGGCGACCTTCGAGGACTTATCCTCGGGTCGCACCCCGGCGAAGACACGGTCGATACCGAGCTCCTTGCCGACGCTGTTCGCGACCGCCTCGGCGTCTCCGGTGATCATGACGACCTCGACGCCCAAGTTGTGCAGCGCATCGATGGCCTCGCGAGACTCGGGGCGCACTTCATCGGTGAGCTTGAGACCGCCGATCATCTCACCGTCCCGCAGGACGTGAAGAATGATCGCGCCCTCCCGGCGCCAGGCCTCAGCCTCTTCGACCTCGCTCGCTCCGGTCTCCTCGAGCAGGCGGGGACCGCCCACGCGGATCTCGTGCCCGTCCACCTGGGCACTCACGCCCAACGCGGGGGTGGAGCTGATGTCGGAGCCCGCAGGAATCTGGGCTCCCTCGGCCTGTGCCTTGGCGACGATGGCGCGGGCGAGCGGGTGCTCGCTCTCCGCCTCGGCGGCAGCTGCCAGGGTCAGCATCACGGTCTCGTCCACGCCGCGGGTGATGATCTCAGCGAGGACGGGCTCACCCTTCGTGAGGGTGCCGGTCTTGTCGAACAGGACGGCGTCGACTGTCCGCATTGCTTCCAGCGCCAGACGGTCCTTTACCAGGACTCCGCCGCGGGCGGCCCGCTCGGTGGCGATGGAGACGACCAGCGGGATCGCGAGCCCCAGCGCATGGGGGCAAGCGATGACCAGGACCGTCACCGTGCGAACGACGGCCTCATCTGGCATCCCGAGCAGCGACCAGACAATCGCGGTGATCACGGCAGCGCCGAGAGCGAACCAGAACAGCCACGCCGCAGCGGTATCCGCGATGCGCTGGGCCCGGGACGAGGAGTTCTGCGCCTCGGTGACCAGGCGCTGGATACCGGCGAGGGCGGTGTCGTCGCCCGTGGCGGTGACTTCGATGCGGAGACTGGAGTCGGTGGCGACGGTGCCCGCCACGACGGAGTCTCCGGTGGAGCGCGTCACTGGGCGAGACTCGCCGGTGACCATGGACTCGTCCACGTCGGCGCGGCCTTCCCGGATCGTGCCGTCGGCCGGGACGCTCGCCCCGGGGCGGACGAGGACGAGGTCGCCTCGCTGCAGCTCGTTGGGCGAGACGCTCACGAGCTCGCCCCCTTCGATGCGTTCTGCCATGTCCGGCAGCAGTGCGGCCAGAGAGTCGAGCGCGGAGGTGGTCTGGGCGAGGGAACGCATCTCGACCCAGTGGCCCAGCAGCATGATCACGATCAGCAGGGCGAGCTCCCACCAGAACTCGAGCTGGTGGTCGAGGATCCCGAGAGTCGCACCCCAAGAGGCGATGAACGCGACCGTGATCGCGAGCCCGATCAGGAGCATCATCCCGGGCTGACGGGAACGGATCTCGGAAACGGCGCCGGTGAGGAACGGGCGGCCGCCCCAGATGTACATGACTGTGCCGAGAACCGGGGCGATCCATAGAGCGCCGGGGAACTCGGGAACGCTGTACCCGAGCAGCATCGCGAACATCGGCGAGAACACGACAACTGGGACCGCGATGATCAGGTTGATCCAGAACAGCCGCCGGAACTGCCCGACGTGGTCCCCGTGCCCGGCGTGGCCCCCGTGCCCTGAGTGACCCTCGTGTCCCGAGTGGTCTCCGTGAGTTCCGTGGTCGTGATGCGCCTCGGGTGCGTCGTGCTCAGCAATACCGGTGTGGGCGCCATGAGGCGTGGGGGAAGGATGAGAGTGCTGCATGCCGGGTTCTCCGTGGTCGTGACGGTGTGGGGGGTTGCCAGCGTTCATGCACCCCACCATATACCCCTAGGGGGTATGTGTCGAGGGGTCGGATTCTGCTGTCAACATCGGCGTGATCGAGGTGTGGAGGCGCGGCACGAGAGCCATCACGTCGGGGCCGGAGTCCAAGCCGCTGACTCCGACGAGCCGACCCGCTCGGTCGTGGGTGAGAACGAGGGGGCTGGTAGAGAAGGCGCGCGAATTCCCGAATCGGCCTGTGTGTCCAGCAGCGAGATAGAGGTGCTGGTTGATCTGTGCGCTGTAGAGGGCGCGGGGTCGGTAGGGCCCGGGGGC